>JAEZAV010000005.1 GCA_023430285.1 Methanobacteriota archaeon
GGCTTCTGGTGTTAGCATTATTCCTGTTGGTGTTTCTTTGACCATTGAAAACTGATCTGTTAGTGCTTCTTTCAGTTCATGCTTGGTTGAAAATGCCATTAATATTTTTTCGGGACTCAAGTTTTCCAGGGCCCTTACCATTGCAGCCACAAGTGGTGCTTGTGCTTCCAATCCAAATTGATGTGCTTTGGATTTAACCAGCTGCATAATTTCCCCCTTACCTGACATGAGCCCTCCTCTAGGACCGTCCATAAGTTTGTCTGTGCTGGTTATGGCTATATCTGCACCCATATCGATTGCTCTTGGTTGTTTGTATACAATGGTTCTGAGCCTTGCTCCTGATGCATCATCAACTGCCACAGGAATGTTTTTTGCCCTACAAATTTCAATCACCCTTCGGAAATCTTTTTGGGTGATGATCTCGTGATCCATGGTTGATCCAGTTATGAAAACCAGGGCAGTGTTGTCCTCTACCTTAAATTCTTCAATATCATCAAATTCGACGTAACTTGCACCAACAAGTTCAGCACTTCGAGGTATGGATGGATGTGCCGGTGACTTTGGAAGGTAGTGTGCCACTTCATCGCCAGGTTTTACAATGGCAAGTACCGAGGCAAGTATTCCTGAACTAGTTCTGTTTAAGGCCAGAACTTTATCTCCACCCAGATGAATTTTTCCCACTGTTTGTATGGCATCATCAAACACTGCAGGCCCTGCATAGGTTTCTAGAAGGGCTTTATCTTCGGATAGGATTGGAAATCCACCTGCAAGTCCTGTTAGATCATAGAATCCTTTCCTTCCATTGGTTTGAAGTATGGATTTAATGACCCTTAGGGCTGCTTCTCGTCTGTTTACTTCATCGATTATTGAATTTGTAAGCATTTTTATCGGTTAGTCGTGATTGTTATCTGATTTTAATACGATTGCACTGTCTGCTGAATTTTGAAGTGCTGCACTGAAACCTGGCTCTGCACCTATAACAAGGGTTTCCTTTCCGTTTTCTTTGGCCTTATTTATTATGGGTAAAAAATCAGCATCTCGAGTCATGAGCGCGATAATATCAATATTAGGATTATAAATAAGTTCCATGGCTTCAACTGCCATATAAACATCGGTGTCCCCTGCAACTACTATTGGTGTATATCCTTGGTTTACAATGGCCTCAATTAGTTTATCAGATGCGTACTGGTTTAACAATACTTTTCCAACCCTCATATTCCCATATTCGGCTATAATATCCCTAACAATATCAAGGTTAAGGCTGAATTCCTTTCTTAGCATATTAGGACCATCAACTAACAGACCAACATTTTTCCCTCCAGCCTCGCTTCTTTTAAGCGGAATATAGTCCTTAAGGGAACTTAATCTTTCAAAGCTTCGCATTTAAATTTCCTCCGGTTAAATAATCCAGAAATACATAGATATAATTGAAATAATGTTCTATTTATTGTCTAATTTTTTGTTTATAATTGAATAAGAATTCATTCCAAAAATCAGGACCAACTAAATCTGAGTCATGCCAATTATTTTTGATATGATTTTTTATTCAAAATCTAGTATATTGTTCCATTGATATATAATTTTTACAAGGTGCACAAATATTCTACCAAGATCAATTATACACAAAAAAATCAAACCAATCCATGGGGTATGGGAATGTTTGGAAAAAAAAATTATGTAAAATAAAAGATTAAATAAAAGGTTATTATTCTATTTCAAGTGAAAATGAATCTTTAAATAACTCTTTTACAACGTCTAAATCTTTAGGTTTTAGTTTGGATACTGTAATGTTGTTTTCTATCTTGATGTAGTACTCAGCATCCACAATTTCTCCTTCATCGTTCATGTAAAGGAAAAGTCCATCTGCAAATTTTAATGGATCCCTTGATGGTAGGAAAACTTCAAATCTTATAAGAACCTCTGATCCATAGATGCTCTCATGGAGTTCGGTCTTTTTTTCTTCAGATTTCAATGCTTCCTTAAACACTTTCATCCTTGCCTTAAATTCCTTATCAATTGTTATTGTATCATTCTTTTTGGTTGCCATAGTATACACCAAATATTTTTATTTAAATATTTTATATTTTAATCGTGAATTTAGAATTCGATTATTATTGATAGAACAGCGGCCTATAAAAAACCATTGCTCATGTGTGAAAATGTCGTACAAAATTATTTTTATCCACAACCAATTTCACAACTACCTACTCAGATACTAACATTTGCATCACTACATATTTAAGCTTAAAATTTGGAAAACAACTCACCCATTGGCCGCTATTCAAGTCTAATTTCTATTAAATCCTGCCCATAATCAGGGATTCTAAATTCTTTCCTTGTATATCAGTTCATTAAACACGATCCTAAACTCTGTTCCACTGTCATTGTTAAGTTCGATTTCTCCATCGATCTGATCTGTTAAACTGTTCACAAGCTGAAGTCCAAGTGAATCCGTGTTTTTAAAGTCTATTGTATCAGGAAAACCTATTCCATCATCTTTTATGATGAGCTCGTAGTTTTCTCCTAAATCTTTTAGTGAAACATACAATGTTCCTTTCTTTGAATCTGGAAATGCATATTTTAAGCAGTTTGATACTAGTTCAGTTATGATTAGGCCCAGTGGTACAGATGTTTCTATATTTAGTTTTACATCGTCAATCTCTAGAACAGGTTCTATCTTGCCCTTCTCTATGGAGTAGGAATAGAACAGATCCCATACCAAGTTTTCTATATATTCATCGAAGTAAACTTTGTCGAATTTCTTTGATCTGTAGAGTTTCTCATGGATCATTGACATGGACTTAACACGGTTCTGGCTTTCCTTTAAAACGTTTATAGATTCTTTATCATCCAAGTATCTGGTTTGGATGTTCATGAGGCTTGAAATTATTTGCATGTTGTTCTTTACACGGTGGTGTATTTCCTTTAAAAGAACCTCTTTCTCTCTTATTGAACCTTTAAGCTTGGTTTCGAATTGTTTGATCTCTGTTATGTCGCTTGCAATTAACAAAACATAGATTATATCATCTTCCATTTCAATTACGGTGACATTGACATTTACACATCTGATATTGCCATGTTTATCTATCAGTTCTGTTTCAAAGATCTGGTTTTCCTTATTTTCAATTATTTTTGAAAATATTTCCTGTAGGTTGGTAATATCCTCTTTAAAATAAATTTTAGTATCATGTAATGATTTTCCAATCAATTTGTCCTTTGGAACACCGGTTACCATACTAATTGCATTGTTCGCATCCACTATGTTTCCATCTTTGTTAAATAAGATTGTGTAATCTGGATCATATTCGAACAGGGTTCTGTACTTTTTTTCACTCATGAGGAGTGCTTCTTCTGAAAGTTTTTGCTTGGTTGAATCCCTAACATCGGCAAAAACTATTCCTTCAGATGGTAAAAGGCTCACATTCCATGAAAGCCATTTATAGCTTCCATCCTTAGTTTTGAATCTATTTTCAAATTTTATGTTTGAATCTGCTCCCCTTGCGTACTCGTTAAAATCTGGTTCTTTAAATCTGTCCTTGGGATGTATGAATTCATGGATGGGTTTGGATTTGAGTTCTTTCTCGGACCATCCGAGTAATTCTTCCCAGTTATGGTTTAGCTGTTTGAAACATCCGTTGAAATCTGTTATGCACAGCAGGTTTGATGAAAGGTTGAAAAACCTGTCCCTTTCTCTTTGTGCCTTTTTTACAGTGGTTATATCGTTTGCTACTATTTGAACTCCAGTTATTTCTCCTTCGGAATTTTCTATTTTTGTGATGGTAAATATGTACCATTTTTCATGTTTTGGAAGCTTTATATGATCTTCGTAGACCATTGAATTTTTCGATCTTGTAGCAATGGCTATTCTTTCCAGCAATGTTTCTGCAATTTCATGTTTTGTAATGTCGGTGATCAATCTTCCAACGAAGTCTTCAGGTTTTCCATTTAATTTTTTGGCCCCGATTTTGTTCATCATCAAAATGGTTCCATCTGTATCGCAGTAGCCTATTCCCATTCCAGCATTTTCTATGAGTAGTCTGTTTCTCTCTTCACTTTCTATCAGGTTTTTTTCAATTTCTTTTCTCATTGTTATGTCCCTTGTAACACCCAGTATCTCATTTATCTCTCCTTTGGGATCTTGGAGTAGTGTTGTCACTACTTCTGTTGGAACAATGGAACCATCTTTACGGTACTGATCTACCTCGCTCTGTGTTACCCTCCATTCTTCGTTTCCAGCTAAAAACTTATTTATTCTTTTGGGAAGGTTTTCCTTTATGTAGAGGTAGGCTTCAGGTGTCATTACCTCTTCATATTTCTGGTTTAGAACTTCTTCAGGGGTGTAGCCTCGAAGCTGATAAACTGATGGACTCATGTAGCTAAATTTTTGTGTTTTGAGATCCAGTATCCATATAACATCACCAGTATTTTGAGATATGATATTGTACAATGATTCTGTTTCCTTTAAAACTGCCTCTGTCTTCTTTTTTTCTGAAATATCATTGACAAATCCTTCTAGATAAAGAACTTTATTATTATGGTTTTTTACTGCTCTGAATGTTAATTCAACATCGATTATGGTGCCATCCTTCCGGTAGTATTGGTTTTTATATGTGTGCCATTTTTCATCCTTTACTACTTCTTCAACGAGTTTGATTCTAGTCTCGGGTTCAACATAGAACAGTTCTTGAATGGTTGAATTGTTAACATCGTTTAGAATTTCTTCAGTAGAATTATAGCCATATATCTTGGCATATTCCGTGTTTAATCTTAGGAGTTTTCCTTCTACTGTAGAATGGAAAATTCCTATTGGGGCCTTATCAAAGATGTTCTTGAAGTTAGCCATGTCGTTTAGCAAACCAGTTTCACGGGCATATTTAAAAACAACATATTCAATGGAATGTTCTAATTCTCGAGCTGTGATGGGTTTTATTAGGCAAGAGTAATGGCCTGTTAAATTGTCTATTTCACTTTTTATTTGCCCTAAATTTTCTGTTAAGTAGATGATTGGAATGTTTGATTTTTGATCAATTATTTTCGCTGTTTCCACCCCATCAAGTGAACCCATTAAATCTACATCCATGAGAATGATATCTGGATTGGTTTTGTTCACAGCATTAATAGCATCTTCACCCGTGGCAACAATTGCAGATACTTCGTAACCCAATGATTCTATGGATAATTTTATATCCTCAGCTTCAGCTGCATCAGGTTCCACCATTAAAATAGTGAGTTCTAACATATGATCTTGATTTTGTACGGTGCCTTAATTATATTTATTTATAAAATAATCTGTAAAACTATGGAATGATAGTTTCACCATTTATCTGGAAGATAAAGGCTTAAAATTTCATATACCACGTTCATAATAAGGAATACTTTCACGATCAAATTTTACCATTTAAAAAAATTATTAATCATCTTTGTATTCACATTTTAAAAGTCCAATAAAACTGTTTAGACCATTTTTACTTGATTCTATTATGTCTATGGCTGATTCTAATTCATCCTGTTTGTAACGCTCATCCACCATTAATCTATGGATTATAAATCCTATTATTGAAAGTATGGCCATGAATATTAGGATGTAAAATGTTAAACCCAGTACTGGTATTTCTGTAAGGTTATCCATGTTTATGAAGGTCATGACAAATACAACCACGAATGCCAGTGAAAAACAGGTGGCTATGATTAGCAACAACTTTTTATCGTCATTTCTGTCTCTGAAAGCTGAATAAGCCGTGATTGAAAGGGATGAACCTGCCAAACTGAACACTAAAAAATCTGGTATTAAACTGCTGATGTCCATGAAATTCCTCCTACTTGTAACAAGGTTGTTTAAGGACTTCTTCCTTGTTCAGCTGTTTTGCATATTTATTTATTTCATTGTAGGCATCTTCGTAAACTTGAATGAGATCCGGATGTGCTGTTTTCACACCCACAGCACCCCTTGTTTCGTTGTGGTGGTGCGGTTTTTCGATGTACAGGTGGGTTTGATTGAATATCATGAAGTGTTTGTTGGGTCTGATTGGTAGTACATGGTACTTGACTGATTTGAATCTATCTAGTAGGGAGTATATTTCAAGTTTATCTTCACAAAATGTTTGTGGTCCTCCAATTATGGATATCTCATCAAATTTTGAGGATGCTGCATTTTTAACAATTTCCATGGTGTCTTCGCTCAACTCTCCCACAACCATTTTAAATATCAATGGTCCCTTGGGATTATGGCTTTTCTGATTTTTAATGTACTCTATGAGGTTGAATCTCCAGATTCGTTTTTCGTATCTTTGACTGCTGTGAAAAAGTACGATTTCCCTGCCGTAGAGTTTATGAACATGAGGATTATGCCTGTAAATAACCCTAATAAGTAAAATTACAACTAATGTAGTTGATATGCTTATTATGGCTAATATTAGGCCGTAGCTAAATTCTATTTTTACAACTCCTATTCACAAATTGTGATATTTTTTACACTTGAAG
This sequence comes from Methanobacteriota archaeon, assembly GCA_023430285.1. Classification (GTDB taxonomy): domain Archaea; phylum Methanobacteriota; class Methanobacteria; order Methanobacteriales; family Methanobacteriaceae; genus Methanobacterium_B. The sequence goes on from JAEZAV010000005.1 coordinate 6,481, forward strand.
TGTATGTCTTACTATGTTCTGAATCTATTTAAAAATTTTGAATGGATCATGTGCAAAAACAAAAAATAATTATTAATTCATATTTTGTGATATTTTTTACACTTGAAGTGTATGTTAACAAAAAAATAACAGTATTACCAATAACAGAATAAAAACTGCAACCTCATAATACGTAACAATTTTAACATTCAGTGGATTAAATTTACATCATCCTGTATTCCTAACATGAGGATAATTTAAAAGAGAAATAAATTGTTTATATCATTTACTTGAGTTTCTAAGGTTAGATGATATTATTCTAATAAAAAAAAAATAGTTTATTCAATTTAAGTAGTTACAATATATGAAAACCTGCAGAGAAGTATACAGCTGCACAGAGAACCACTTCAAACATTATCAGGATAGAAAATTTTTTGATACCAATGGTCTTAACAGATCCGAAGTCGTTCATTGTTTTAATAGAACCATCATAACAACGTGATTCCATTGCTATGAATGTTTGCTCACCCTTTAGCCATGTTTTTATAAAAAGGTTACTTACAAGCATTCCCATAGATTTATACGATTTTTTCATTGTTGAGTAACCATTTCGGGTTTCTTGTGAATGATACATGTTAACAGCCTCATCTAGAAACAAAAAGATGTACCTGTACATGAGCATGGTGAGTTCAACAACAATTTTAGGGATTTTAATAGCTTCCAATATTGCAAATAATTCAGTCATGGGTGTTGTAAGGGCTAAAAATGCCAAGCAAGCAAAACCACCCATTATCCTAGCGAACACCAGTGCTGCTCTGTTAAAACCATCTGCAGACACTCCTAGATTTAAAAAACCTAAATCATAAACGTATTGACCATATCCAAAAAATATGGCCATGAAAACAAAGGTTATAGCTGCAAAGCTGAATGGGACCAATAAAAATTTTAGATAGAATTTAATTGGAATTTTAGCCTCGAACAATATCAAAAACGTGAAAAATAGAAATATGAATAGAGGTACGACTGGGGATGTTGATATTAAACTAACTAACATGGTAATTATTGCAAACAATACCTTGAAATATGGATTCAAATTTCTAAGCTCATTTGAATGAGCATATCCATCTAGAGTTAGTTCAAACATCAAAATTCCTCCAATTATATCTTCAATCTACTTTTTCATTACTCTCTAATTTTCTTTTTCGTTCCTTGTCTTGGCCCATGTAGTATCCAAATACAAATCCTATGATTATTGCACCGATTGCTGCTTGAACAGCAAATAGTAAACTTTCAATTTCGCCACTAGGTGGTTCCCAAATGGAATGGAACCATGGTGTGTAACCCGTGGATTCTATGTATTCCGGACCTTGATCATCAGTTCCTCCGAAGTATCCTTGTGCTTCACCTTTACCATTGTAAAAGGCCAAAGGAAATACAACAATGACAACTACTAAAGAAAGTAGTAAGATGGCTCTTTTATTTACCATATCAAACCACTCCAGCTTTAGCTTTGACTATTTCCGGATCTTCAGACTTTATGACCCCTAACTTGACTAGTATGTCTGGTCTGAGTTTCATGATGTATTCAAAGACAACGACTGTTAAAATACCTTCAGCAATTGCTAGTGGCACCTGAGTGTATGCGTAAATTGCTATGAATTTTACAAATGCAGCCTCAAATGTAGGAATAGGGAATGCTAAAGAAAGTTGAACTGCTGTTGTTACGTATGTTAACCAGTCCCCCATGACTGCTGCTAAAAATATGGCTATAGATGTTGACCATCCAATTTTCCTTGCTCCCTTCCATATTAACCAGGCTGCAAATGGACCTACAATACCCATTGAGAAATCATTAGCACCTAAAGTGGTTATTCCCCCATGTGCAAGAAGCAAGGCTTGAAATACAAGTACTATTGCTGCTAAAACACTCACAGCTGCCGGCCCAAACAGCACAGCACCCAATCCAGTACCTGTTGGATGGGAACAGCTGCCTGTCACTGATGGCAACTTCAAAGATGATAAGATAAAAATGAATGCACCTGAAACAGCTAACAATGGTTTAGATTCAGGATGTTCATCAGTCACCCTTTTTATCTGAATAATACCATAGGCAATTACTGGTAATGCCACTATGTACCAAAAAAGGCACCACTGCCATGGTAAAAACCCCTCCGCAATATGCATTAATCACATCCTCCGTAATTATATTTACAAATATTATAAGTTAAATTTACTTTAATTAAGATCAATTAAACTTGATTAAATTATTATATAAAGCTTATGATTTTAAATTCACCAAATAGATAAAAATAATAATATAACATCTTTATTTTAATATCCAAATAATCACAATCAGATAAATAATTAGATTAGTAATATTAAATCAAACTAGGACCCTAAAATATATTATTAATAGTACTTAAAAAGGTAATATATTATTAATACTTAATTAATTTAATATAATATTTTTATTTCGTAAAATCCATATATTACGAAGTTCAATACAAACGCTTCTTGTTACTACAATAGTTATCCATCAAGTCCAGTGGAAATTCCGTTTATATTCATTTTATTTGATTTTTTGTTCCATAATATATTTTAATTAACTATTTTCACTTTAAAACCTTAAAGAGAAAGTTTAGGTTTCATTAATTGATTATGTGATAACATAGTAACATATTTTCTATTTTTAATGATTGTGAACACGTCATATTCCCATTCGGAAGCGAATTTCCGATAACTATAAATAATTATACTTTTAAAGTTTAATTTTCTTAATTTAAGAAAAAATAAGTTAAAAGTAATACTATTTGGGGTGAAAAATTGGGCAATAAAATGAATTTGAAATACAAAGTTTTGATAGTATTTGTTTGTTCTATAATAATCAGCATGATTCCAGCTTCTGCCGTCGAAATCAGCAGCAGTTTGGAACAAAATACAGACGATATTAAAGTTAACCAAGCTAACTTAGCAGAAGATAAAAACAGAATCCTAGAATCTGCTGATACAGTTGATTACCATGCAAAAATTATTCAAGATACTGTTAATCAAATGAACCAAGTTAAATGGTATCAGTTTTGGAAATGGGATTTCTATTTAAGACAGGGTCCAAAGAAAATAAATGATGAAGGTAAAATTATAGAATCCCTAAGCCAAAATATTAACAAAACAGGATCTAATGCAAAAATCAATGCAAATCAAGCAATGGATAATGGTGAGAAAGGAATTCAAATAGCACTTAATAACACGAACCAATTTAATAATTCAGATTTCGATAATAATTATAATACTGGAAACGCCAATCAAAATGCCCAGATTATAGCAGATAGTCTATCGGCACATTTTAAAAATAAATACAGGGTAACTGGCACAGGCACACTTGAAAAGGGAGACATTGTTCAAGTTTCTATGTCCCATAACAACTACGTATACTTAGAATACGTGGGTATGAATCCTTCAAATGATACAGCATTGTTTATTGGTGAACAAATACAGCCATCAGATTGCCTGCAAATAATCTGAAAATCCAGTACAAAATCGCATCTCAAACTGGACAAAACACATTAAACTCCTCTTCCATCAATGATTCCTTATCTAATACGAATAAAACCTTAAATATCGTTAATTCTCCTGAAATAGATTATATTGACACGATCCAAAGATCAGGGTTATTTAACTATAACAAAAGCGGATTAAACGAATATGATAATCAAATAGACAGTGCAAACAAGCTGAAAAAAACTGGGGTTATTTTAATAGGAGTTGGAACAACACTTGGTGCAGAGTCAATTCTCATAATTACCATATGTATATGGGCTAAAGGAATTGCAGGATTATTAGAGGGCATATGTTGGCTTTGTCCATTAATTGAAGCTGGATGTGCTACGCTTGCCTGTTGTTTGTGTCCTGCATTGGCATGTACTTCCTTTGCTCTAGACGGAATCAGTGCAACACTACTGTGCACTGGTGGAAATATTTATGATATATCCGATAAAAACCTAGCCAAACTTTACAACGATAAAAATGCTTTTATAAATGAAACTAATGGGATAGAGAATGATTTAGATATGTATTATGATGGTGAAGCTGATAATTTACCTGTGAGTGGAGATGCAATCGTTGATGTTGAAGAAAATGGCAATATTACTGGAATTCTCAATGGAACAGATAAAGATGGAGATGGATTAATCTATGTTAATGAACAAAAAGCATCCAATGGAACAGTAATCATCAACAAAGATGGTATGTACACCTACACGCCAAATAAAAACTTTACAGGCAACAATAGCTTCACTTATAAAAGCAATGATATTTATGGTGACTCAAATATCGCTACTGTGACGGTAATTGTACACCCAGTGAACCATCCACCTATTTCAAGTAATTTTACATTTGATACAGAGATAAACAACAATCTGACATCAACACTCAATGTCAAAGATGCAGATGGAGATTTAGTGACCTACAATTTACTAAACAGTACATTACACGGCAATATTACACTAAACAACAATGGAACTTTTAATTACTCACCAGAAAATGGATTCTTTGGTAATGATAGTTTCATTTACAAAACCAAAGACTGGAAAGAAACTGGAAACACGGCAACAGTGCAGATAAATGTCCATCCTTCAAACCAAGCACCAGTTTCTACAGATATCAATTATAACATGAATGAAAACAGTAATTTTATGGGTAATTTAACTGCTACAGATGAAGATAAAGACACTTTGTCCTACCAAGAAGAAACTAAACCATGTCATGGAAATCTAATCCTAAATAGTGATGGATCATTCAATTATATACCAGATCTGGGTTTTATAGGGAACGATACATTCACTTATACAGCTAAAGACTGGAAGGAAAAATCTAATGTTGGAACTGTAAAAATTGAAATTCTTAACATAAACCATTCACCAGTTGTACAGGATACGAATCTTAACACAACCATAAATAAAGAGGTGAAGGGCATATTTAAAGCAACAGACCAAGATGGAGACACTTTAAAATATATGGAAAACACTAAGCCTTCCCATGGAACAGTGATAATTAATGCAAATCAGTTTGTATATACACCAGATAAGAATTTTATTGGTACAGATACTTTCAATTACAAAGCATACGATGGACTAGCCTATTCTACACTAGCAAAAGTTACAATCAATGTAAGCAAAAATGTATCTAAATATACTGTCAACACCATCGAACCATCAGCATCAGTTCCCAATATAAATTCAAATAAAAATGTAGTTACAAAAACAGCAGGAAATACTGATACAAATTCATTAAACCAACCATCAAACGTAAACAAACAAATGCTGCCAGATATATCCACAAAACATCCTGAATTTAATCAAACATCGTTAGATACGCCTGAAATTCCAAGCATAGTTCAAAACACAATATTCCAGTTTTTAGGGGCAATATTACAAAAAGCTACACATTATTTGACGTCATTATTTAAATAAATCATTAATATTTTCTTTTCTTTTTTTTAAATTGAATGTACACTAATTGAAAATACAAAACTGATGAAACCCCCGGTTTATTTAAAATTTCGGTTTATAAATTAGTGTTTGGGAGTTATAAAAATAAATGAAGTGATGGTATGAAATCTCTTTAGACAATGCAGACATTATACCAACAATAAATACAACATAAATTGATTTCCAGTAATCTAAGAAATATTATCTCCTATTTTAATGCCGGACTTGAAATATACATAAATTAAGTAAATTATAATAAGTTTAAATCTTATCATAAACTTCCATCCGTAATCATTAAATAGTAGTAAATCAAATCTTGAAACTGGGCTTTTTTATCTTGAAATTCAAGTTCTTAAGCATTTACTAATTAGTCCCTTGGGGTAATGGCAATCCTGTAAGACTCTGGATCTTTCGATGGCGGTTCGACTCCGCCAGGGACTACTATTTTTTAACGATTTTTTCCAAAATTTTTAGTTCAAAAAATACTATTTTCATGAAATTTTATAAATTCTAATTCTTACTAAAAAATTGATCAGCACCCCTAGACCAAATCATTTATTTATGGCAAACTTAACGATCTTTAAAAATTATTACTATTTCAAAAAGTAGTATCAATAATAATTAACTGCAAACCTCTTTGAAACCTGACAAATTATTTTCTATTATTTCTAAAAAATTCAAAAATTAGATATGGTAACGAACACATCCATTCTTCGAACTAATAAAAAAATTTTCACTGAAAAAAAATATATTTCAAACGCCATGACCCTTACTAAATTTTTTTTGTACCCATTGGAAGGGGATATGAATCCTAATTTTTTTATTTTTTGACAGATCAAGGATCTACTCAGTTTAATATTTAGTTAATGAAGTTAAAGATAGAATTATAATATTAATGTGGTAATATAATATTAAAAAAATAATTAAGCGGGTAAAAATGAGTAAAAAAGAGTACAAGCCTTTGGGCTATGAAAAATTTGTTATCATGGCAATCTTCGAAAGAGGTTTGATTAGTCTAAAGGATCTAGAAGACATCACAATCGTTTTCATATCAAGCATATGGTACAACGTTCATTACGGTAAACAGTACAATATTTTAGGAAGAATTCTACTGTACTTGTTCCATTTGAGGGACAGGACTTGGGAAAGATACTATTCATTCCGGTTTAAAGAAAAACATGTGGTTAAACATGGTTTGCGTACTGTTGACACGTGTAACAAACTTGTTGAAGTTGGAATTTTGAAGATCAACGATGAAAAATATGAACTCACTGATACTGGTTTGAAACTGGCCAAGTTAAATCAGGAAAGATTCGAAAAACGTGCAGAAATGATTGAAAATCGTCTTTTTGCACCATCCGGTGCAGCCATTAATACCACCATCGTTGATGGTTTCATGGCATTTCTTAAACTTTCTGTAGGATTTATAACAGGCAGTGTAGGTATAATAAGTGATGGTACTGACAGTGCAACCGATACAATATCTGCATTTCTTGTTTGGGTTGGAATTAAAACCAAACACGAATCTATAAGTACTTTTCTGGTCATTATTCTGCTCTTCGTTGCATCCATAACAGTTATGTACGAATCCTTTTCAAGACTTTACACTGCATGGACATCAACTCTCAGTCCAATAATTGATCCAAGCTTGGTTATCATTATCGAAATTTTTGCAATATTTGTGTATACAGGACTTTTCTTCTATCAACGTCAAATAGGAAGGGCATCTGGAAGTTTAACACTTATATCCCAATCTGTTGATTCTAAAAACCATATATTCATTGCATCGTCCGTTGCGATAGGTGCTGGATTTTCATTTTTTGGCATTTACTACGTAGATGCAATTGTGGGTGCAGTTGTAGCATTTAGAATTTTCACCGATGCAATTGGACTTTTAAAAGATGCCATACACTCAATAAAAGGAGAAGAAACAGATTTACATAAATACAAAACACCTGTGGAAAATTATGTGCAGGAAGGCAAACTCAAGGCTTTCAGAATTTTCACAATGTTTAGTGTATGGGCCCGGGAAAATGAAGAAAAAGAGAAAATAATAAGTTCACTCGAAACCATGTACACCCAAACCTATATTCCAGTTCTAAGTGAATTGCATTTGATTCCCGAGGATGAATATGGATTTAAAACAGATTTTGATAAAATAATGGATCCACTGGTCAAGAGAAATTTCATATCAGTTCAAAATGGAAAGTACTCCATAACAAAATCGGGAATTAAACGGTTCAAACACTTTGTAGCCCTGTTTAAATATTATGATGTACGCTTAACAGACCTGTTCATGTTGGATATTGAACATGAAGAGGATTAGGTTGTGTTATCCATAAAATCTTTGAGTTTGTCCCTGTTGATATGTGCATTTACGTCAAGGGGATCAATCTTCAAAGCTTCATTGAAACATTCCATTGCAGAATCAAGATCCCCAGAGTTTGCTAGGGCAGCTCCCTTGTTACTCAGGGCATTTGTATTTTTTGGCTCTATTTTTAATGCTTCATCATAACATGCTATTGCTTGGTTGTAATCATCCATCTCATAGTAAACAGCACCTTTATTAACCCACAGCTCAGCATTTTTAGGTTCTTTTAATATAGCAGTGTTAAATGATTCCAATGATTCATCATACATTCCAAGCACCCTTAAAACATTTCCTTTGTTGTTTAAGGCTTGTACAAAATTTTTATCTAATTCTAAAGCTTTTTCGTAGCATTTAAGTGCTTCTTGGTACTGTCCATTATCATAAAATTCAATTCCCTCGTTGTTCCATTCACCAGAAAGTTTTGACAAAATAATCACCTCGCAAATTAAAATAAATTTAAGATAAAATAGAATTCAATGAATATAATTCGAGTTAACTCTTAATTAAAGGATTAGAAAGTTCTGTGAAATGAAAATCTGCATTTAGGAGGGTTAGGTCCCAGTAGATAACTGTGAAACATTTTAACGTCAATTTCTGTCCAATTAAGAGATAATTCAACCATAGCTCTGCACATTAAGCAGTATATTTTATTATCATTGACATTAGGACTCCACAAACATTCAGTTATTGTGAACTCATCTGATCCTGTTTCTATCCTGTAACCCAGATTGGTGAACATGTTAGTTACCCAAGCTATGTACTCTGTTAATATTTGTCTGCTGTCATCAGTATTTTTAGAGGAATCATCATCGAGTTTAAGTTCTCTGTTCATTTTATGATGCATATTCGTCTCGAAGAAGTTCGCAAAATCCTTCAGAAATTTTGCAGTGTCCTGAATTCTTACTTGGGACGTGAGTGCAGGGGTTGAACTCAACATAAAATCTCTAACAGTAGCCATACGTTCTTTATCCTTTGCTTGAACAGCTTTGTCTGCATAATCATTTCTTAAAAGAGCTATCTCTATACTATATTTGAGTTCAGTATCATCAAAAGGTTTTATTACGTATCCCGAAGGTTTGGTCATTTTCGCCCTTGAAAACGTATCATTGTCTGCGTGGGCTGTTAGGTATATAACTGGAACATCGTATCTATCAGAAATACGATCAACGGCATCTATCCCGTCCATATCTCCCCTTAAAACTATGTCTGCTAAAATCAGTTCTATTTCATTTTCATTTGCTATTTGGATGGCTTCTTCACCTGATCCAGCTGTACCAACTACTTCATAACCCCATTTCTCAAGCTTATTTTGTATCTCTAAAGCTGTGATGTTTTCATCTTCTATGATCAAAATTTTTTCTTCAGGAATCGAAACCACCCCCCGCAGACCCTTTCAAATATCTCAAAATTATCATATAAAAATGATAAATAGAACTCATAAACCATTGTAACAGAACAAAGTTAAGCAATGACTTTTAATAAATTGACATAATAACTTGAAACTGTCAATAATATATATTTAATATTTATTTATATTCTACAAACATAAATAATTATCATTTCAATAGTCATAGTTTAATAACAATAAAACATCGGAATTCATGAGTTTAAGTCCATCGTTAATCAGTACTTTAATGTGCATAATACTAAATAACTATATTAAGCATATTCAAGAAAATGTTATATAGAATATTAATGATAAGTTGAAGAAGTTGTAAATTTCATTTGAACAAAATTTTGGATTAAATAATCAAGAAGGGATAAAATGGATTATACGTTAATATCGACTATCTACTCAATAGAACCAATTATGGTTTGTATAACACAGTTTTCTCCCAAAAAAGTTGTTTTGTTGAGGGAAGAGGATGCTCCCCAAGCCAAGCTAAAGGTTGAACAGATAATCTCTGAAACAGTAGGAAACTTCATAGATATTGAAACAAAAATTACCAGCCTCTATGATGTTGTTAGAATCGCAAAGGACACAGTTGATGTAATAGAAAACGAAAAGGCTGACAACAGAAAACTATTTGTAAATATTAGTGGCGGAAGAAAACCACAAGCATTAGGAGCTTTATTCGGATGCTACGCTCGTCATGGAGATATCGAGAGAATAGTTTACGTTACAGAAGAGGACAGTCAAACCATAGACCTGCCCATACTGAACTTTGGATTGTCGCCAACCAAAAGAATGGTTTTAGAAGAGTTAACTAAAGACGGGAAAAGCGTCAAAAACTTAGCAATTAGAATTGGAATAAGTAGGGGAATGACCTACAACCACATCAGAGAGTTGAGAGAAATGGGGTTCATATCCCCAGACAAACTTGAAATAACCACTGCAGGTAAATTAGCAATAATATAAACAGTTTAAATGCAGTACGAAATTTCTATTTTTTTTATTTGTAAATCAGATTTTTTGGATTTCTAATTGACATCCTTTGAATTTCGGTTTTTTTAAGTCCCATATCTTCCATGGTTTTTATATACATTTTCATTCCATGTGAAGGGGAAGGATTATGTTTTTGACCAAAATCTGTGGCCATTATACATCTGTCTGCTCCAACTTTCCTGATGGAATTCTTAATATTTAGTGGATCAAGGTTTTGATGTTTTTCCATGCAGGTTACGTAACAATGCTCCAAAAATGCATGTTTTGACATTTCCTTTTGCTCTTCAAGGGTTGCCGATACAACTCCTGCAAATGGATGGTTAACAACGATCTTCCATATTCCCTGACCATGGGCCAGATCTATTAACTTGAATATTTCTTCAGGTTTTAAATGTCCTGTTAATAGCACCATGTTATTATCAGCAATTACATGGATGATATCTTCCACCTTGTTCATATCAAATTTAATAGAAGATGCTGAAATTGTTGGAAACCATACAAACTTACCCTCCATAGCTGCACATATTTTTACGGCCTCTAAATTCAGTCCACCAACACTTTCATTTAATACCACACCCCCAAACACAGGAAATCCTGTGACTTCAGAAGCAATCTTAGCTCTGCCCGCTGTTGGTTCAGTGTGTGACTTTAAAACAATGGAATGCATAAATTCCTTCTTAGAATTTAGTGCTGCTTCAATGTCAGATTCCAACCTAGGTTTAATATCTGGAGCCGTATGAATGTGAATATCTGTTACATCCTTTAAAACCGGACTTTTATCTGAATCACTGCTTATTTCCTTGTTTTCTGACTTCATCGTATAGGTTGCCTCCTTGGGAATCCATGGTAACTATCAATGGTCCGAAATCTTTGACCTCAAGTTCCCATATTGCCTCAGGAACACCTAAATCAAGCCAGTTCACATTATTAACCTTTAAAATAGATTTTACGTATAGGGCTGCACAGCCACCTACAGCAGAAAGATAAGCTTTCTTGTTGTTTTTAAGAGCCTTTGCAGTTTCCTCATCCATACCTCCCTTTCCAACTATGAGTCCTGCACCCATGTTGATCACTTCAGGTTCGTAAGGATTCATCCTAGTACTTGTTGTTGGTCCCACAGCTACCATATCGTATCCGTCATCTGTTTTTTTGATTATGGGACCTGCATGGAAAATAACAGCACCTTCAATATCCAAGGGTGCACCTTCTTCAATGATTCGTTTGTGTGCACTGTCCCTTGCAGTAAATATCGTTCCAGATATGTATACAATATCTCCAATTCTCAAATTTGATGTGTCTTCCGATGAAATTGGTGTTTTTAGTTTCACGTTCATATGTTCACCTTTATTTGGATAAAAGTTCCATAATATTTTTTTTATTCTTTGGTAAGGTCTTCAATTCGTTGATCTAAAAATGAAGTAAAACTATCTGTAACCTGATTAATTAAATAGTTTAATTGATGTTTCTCTAAAAAAAGATCTGGAAATTTCATTGTCAGAGCAAAATAAGTTTTACCTTCATTTTGACGAACGCCAGAAAATGTTACTTCCACTTCGTTACTGGTTGTGTACATCCTCCAAGTTTCAAGACCCTTTGCAACTTCATCTAAATCAGTTTTATCAAATTTATCTTTGGTGTAATAAATTAAATATTTTGTTCCTTCAAATGGGCCTGGTTTAACACCATCTTCTATATCTAATTTCAGTTTTGGTTTCATTTAATCACTTTTTTTTAGTCGGACTAAAAAGTTTTTTTATAAATAATATTAAATGGAAAATCTAATAAATTTTGTTAAAGATCTTGTCAATTCCTGCCTTTAATTTCTATTTTTTAAAGCCCAATAGTTAACTATTTCTTGCATTGTTATCATATCTCTAAATCCCACTGTAATTTAACCCCAATAAAATTTGTCAGAAATTATAGGGTTTTAATGGATTACTCCAATAAAATCTATTGGAAATTATTTGAGGGAAGATATTTAATTAATACATATATAAATTATACAAACAAGTAACATAAAATGATGTACAAGATTCTTTACGATAAAAATTTTCTTTAAACTATTGTATAGTGAAATGAAAAATATGGGTTTAAATTAAAGTTTGATATATTATAATGATTTTAACGCTTATAGAGGTAAATTTATGGGTAGTTCTGATAGGATAATGGGTTTAAGCAAGTACATAGTGACCCTGCCAGGTAATAAGTTTAGTGTTGCTTCCATGGTATTTTTAGGTTTTATTTTGGGTTGCGTCGTTACTGCAGTAGAACCTAGTACCGAACACTCTGTACTGTACAGCATATTGTATGGTGGTGCAGCTGGTGTTTTAATATTTGGTTTAACTTCGATAATGAGTGGAGCTATTACACAGCCTATGATAAACGCTCTTGAAGGCAGGCACATGAAAATGAAACAATCCATGTTTGTTTCGTTGGTTTCCATGGTAATCGTTGGCTTCATCTACTTCATAGGAAGTCTTGTTTCCAAATTCACAATTTACAGTTACACAATAGACGCCCTTATCTATGGTTGTGTTGTAATATTCGGATTCAGGATCCTGGTGATCTGGGGAACATCCAACATTAGCTTTTTCAAATCACTTCCAGCAGCAGTAATACAACCTGCCCTTATTCTAAGCATGGTAGTTGTAATTGTTTCTCTGACAAGCATAAGCACCAACATAGGCTACTTCAGCATCGTTGCCCTCTTGATAAAAATTATCGTAGCATCGTTGATTCTGGTTGTTGCCATATACTCATTTGTAGTGATAATTGAGTCTCCAATGAAACGAAACTTGGGTGTAGGTGGTTTAGAACTTTTAAGCCAATTTTTAGCCCATGTAACAGAGGGATCAAAGGCCCTTGAAGATATTTTCGATGACATGGGCGAACCCATAGATACCATCGTAGGAATTGTGGCATTTAAGGGGAAAAATGGTTTAAAATCATTATTTTTAAGTCCTTGTGTTCATCCCGGGCCAATTGGAAACATTGGTGGAGGAAATATGCCTACACTACTTGCAAATAAGTTTGAAAATTTCACCCTAGTTGCCCACGGACCTTCAACACATGATTTTAACCCTGTTTCAACCAAGGAAATAAAAAAGATCGAAGAATCAGTTAGAAATTCCCTTGAAAACTTGGAATATACCAACAAAGCAGGGAAATTCTTCAGGGTACAAAATGAAGATGCTAAGATATGCGGACAATATTTCGGTGAGAACCTCCTTTTACTTGCAACTTTAGCACCTGTGGGTTTTGATGACATGGACTTTGGTGTTGGTTTGGCACTGAGCAACCTTGCACGGGTGAATACCAATGCAGAAAACGTTGTTTTAGTTGAATGTCACAATGCATTTAAGGGAGAAAATGGAAGAATTCTCCCAGGTAACAAGGAAGTGTTCGAACTAATGGGTGCCGTTAACAAAATCGACAAACCAGGAGAGTTTTACGATTTGAAGGTAGGATGCGCCTTTGATCCAATGGAAGAGGTTAGTAAAGAACAAGGTGTGGGTGAAAGTGGAGTGAAGGTGATGATTGTAGAGGTTGCCAATCAAAAGTCTGCTTACATACTGCTTGATTCAAACAACATGGAAATAGGATTCAGAGAGCAAATACTGGAAAAAATCAGTCCCCTTGATATCGATGATGCTGAAATAATGACCTCAGACACCCACTTTGTAAATGCCCTTTCAGGAGGACATAATCCAGTAGGAACCAAAGTACCAGAATTAATCCTTGAAAGTGTGTTTAACTGCACAAAAAAAGCCATCGATGATTTGGAAGAGGTTTCAGTTGCATGTGATGTTGCAATGATCAAAGACATAAAAACCTTCGGACCAAACCATGCAACAGAACTCGTAACAACCATAAGTTCAATTGTGGCTGTAAGCAGAATTTTTGCTCCTGTGATCTTCATAATAGCATTTCTATCAGTGTTCATATGGATATTTTACTGGGCACTCTAGGTGCTTTCTATTAAAAAGAAACTGTAGAAATAAAAAAGATTGAAGCTATAGATCCAATTTGAAATAAAAAAAACTGATGGGAACTTGATCAATCAACATTAAAAAAAAATTAAATTTTTGTGGAAAAAAAGAAGAATTTATAGTCTTTTTTTACCTTACTGTGTTTATAGGTGGTACTGGATTGATATTGAATAATATTATCCATACTACTAACCATACAAAGAAGAATGGTACAATTCCACTCCATATCCAACCTTTAAATCCGCCAACAGCTTCTTTGCCAAAAATTCTTTCGGATAATTGTCCGAATCCATATAGAATTATGAGAGCAATGATGATGGCAATTGCCTCGTTATTGATACCGTTAAAAAGTCCAGTTGTTAAAGCATATGATAAGTAAGCTGCTATTAAACCGCCAATAACATGCAAGATCGTTACTTTAGCATCTACATCCATAATTTTTACCTCCAAGCAATGTTTAATATTAGTATCTATCCATATAAAACCATAAGGTGTTCCAATGAAAGCCATGTCAAATGTTGATGTTTATGCAATTTGTAAAGAATTAGGAGAAGTACTCAAAGATGCCCGTGTTCAAAAGGCATACCAGCCCACCAAAGACACTGTATTAATAAGATTTCACGTGCCTGGAAAAGGACGTGTAGACGTGGTGTTCCAAGCAGGGTTCAGGGTACATACAACCCAATATCCTCCTCAAAATCCAAAAATACCCCCAAATTTTCCAATGCTTCTTCGAAAGTACATAAAGGGTGGAACTGTAACAGCAGTGAAACAACACAACTTCGACAGGATCATGAGAATAGACATCCAAAAGGAAGAAAAATTCTCACTGGTAGTTGAACTCTTTGCAAAGGGAAATATAATACTTCTAGACAATGAAGACAAGATAATACTGCCACTTAAAAGGAAGCTGTGGCAAGATAGAAGAATAAGTTCCAAAGAAGAATACAAGTACCCACCTGAAAGGGGTATGAACCCCCTTGAAGTGGATAAAGATGAACTTAAAACTATTTTAACAAATTCAGATAGGGATATCATAAGAACCCTTGCAAGAAATGGTTTAGGAGGTCTCTACGCCGAAGAGATTGCCTTGAGATCAGATGTTTCCAAAAACAAAACTGCCGATGAAATAACAGATGAAGATGTAGATGCCATCCAGGCAGCAATAAATTCCATTTTCGATCCTCTTAAAACATTTAATTTCAATCCACAGATTGTTAAAGGTAAAAAAGAAGATGTGCTGCCATTGGATCTTTTGATGTACAAAGACTTTGAAAAGGAATCATTCGAAAGTTTCAACGATGCTGCCGATGAATTTTACAGCAGCATAGTTGGTGAAGACATTGTAAATGTTAACGATGAAGTCTGGTCTGGAGAAGTTGGAAAATACGAAAAACGGCTCAATATACAGTTAGAAACTCTGGAAAAATTTGAAAAAACAGTTAAAGATTCTAAAATTAAGGGTGAAGCCATTTATTCAAATTATCAGGGTATTGAAAATATTTTGAACATCATACACAGTGCAAGAGAAACCAATTCCTGGCTAGAGATCATTGCAACAGTGAAAAAAGCCAAGAAGGATAAGGTTCCTGGGCTTGAAATCATTGAATCCATCGATAAAATGGGTGTTTTAACCCTAAATTTGGATGGTATTCGTGTTAGTATTGATTCATCCATGGGCATCCCTGAAAATGCAGAGATATACTACAACAAGGGTAAAAAGGCCAAAAGGAAAATTAAGGGAGTACACATAGCCATCGAAAAAACCCGTAAAGAAATTGATAAGGCTAAGAATAAACGGGAAATTGAGATGGAAAAAGTATTGGTCCCACAAAAAAGGGTTAAAAAGGATCTTAAATGGTTTGAAAAATTGAGATGGTTTGTAACTTCCGATGGACTGCTTGTCATAGGTGGAAGGGATGCTACAACCAATGAAATGGTTGTAAAAAAGCATATGGAAAACCGGGATATATACTTCCATTCAGACATCCATGGAGCCTCTTCAGTGATCTTAAAAGCTGGTGAAGGAGAAATCCCAGAAAGAAGCATCAAAGAAACTGCAGCATTTGCTGCCTGTTTTTCAAGTGCTTGGAGCAAAGGATTAGGATCAACAGATGTTTACTGGGTCCATCCGGAACAAGTCTCTAAAACACCACAATCAGGTGAATTTGTAGCCAAAGGAGCTTTCATAATCAGGGGCTCAAGAAATTACATGAGGGGACTGCCACTCACACTTTCCCTGGGCATTGTTGATTACGAAGGTAACAGAATAATGGCAGGACCTCCTGAAGCTGTTTCAAACCTCACAGAAAAGTATGTGACTGTAAAACCAGGCTACACCAAAAAAGAGGAAATTGCAAGACAAATAAGAAATAATATTGATGATGAGAAATTTTTAAGCATCGAAGATGTTGTACGCGTACTTCCATCTGGAAAATGCGATTTCCTAGATTCAAAGGGATTTAAAAGGAACAAAAAAAGGTAATTAAACTAAAAAAGAAACGCATTATATAATGAAGGTTAGGATTTATTCCTTTCTTTCATCTGTTTTTTAAGGAGGAAATTAATGTCGATGACGTAGGTTCCCTCTTCATCTGAAACTATTATGGAATCCTCTTCAAGTAATGTTGGGAGGTTCAGTTCGTAAATTCCATGTTCATGTATCATTACAGTTTCAATGGAATCTCCCTTGATTTCATGGATCTCCTTCAAATCACCCTTTTGGTATTCAAAGAATTTACTACCGCACTCAGGACATCCTTTAATAATTATTTCTTCCGAGTTGATCTTAAATTCTGTACCACACTTAATGCATCGATGCACCTGAATCCCCCAGGTTAGCTATCATTGAAAGGAAATTTTCTCGTTTCTTCACTGTCTTCATGACATTTGCAGGACCAATGATGGTTATTCCAATGGCTTTCTTCTTGGAAAGTCCGAAAAAAGATGATTTGTCCTTTTCAAGTGTGTATATGTCAATTCCCACGAAATTTTCGATGTCAATTTCCCTCATGGTGGTTTCTATTAACTCTGCTTCCTCAGTAGGTGTGAGACCTCCCTCTATAACAAGCAGATCACCTTCTTTAACTTTATCGACGATCATTGAAATTTTTTCCATGCTACTACTTTCTTTAAGTGCTTCTGAGGAAACAAAATCCATTTTTAATGCATTAGTATCTGAACTATCCATTTTAAAATCCCCATTTCTTTTAATTAAATTTTTCAACCATCGCTTGATAAAGGTCTCC
>JAEZAV010000011.1 GCA_023430285.1 Methanobacteriota archaeon
ATTAGCCAGGAAATTAAGAGCGAATATGAAAAGATTAAGGATAAAATCTCATACGATGATTTCTTAAAAAAAATGGAAGAAAGAAAGCATGATTATGAAGATGTGAGCTTCATGAGCGAGCTTGATATAGCCCGTACAATCATTGGAGAATATATTAATGAGGAGAATAAGCCTTTATCTGAAGCAAACGAGGCACATAAAATAACAGAACTCCAAACAGGTAGCGACAACATCAGCGTTACCGGTAGAATAATACATATTTCAAATGTTAAAAAATTCACCAGCAAGAAGGGCCGTGAAGGTAAGCTTGCCAACATGATAATAACAGATGATACCGGTGAAATTCGTGTTGTTCTTTGGACTGAAAATATTAAATTCCTGAAAAAAGTGACCGAAGGAGACGTAATAAAAATAAACAATGCTGAAGTCAAACAGGGATTCCGGGAAGATGAATTGCACATGAAATTGGATTCAAACATTCAAAAACTAGACAGTGCTGAGTACGAGTCCTTCCCAAAATATGATGATAGTATAACTGACATCAAAGACATTCAAGGCGAAAGTCAAGTAAACGTAATTGCGAGAATTGTTAGAATCCCCAGAGTAAGGACTTTTGACAAAAACGGAAAGGAAGGAAAGGTTTTATCCATGGAGATTCAGGATAAAACAGGCAAAACTCAGTTCACTCTTTGGAACAACGACACAAATCTTGTTAAAGATCTGGATCTCAAAGAGGGAGATTCAATAAAAATACTCGGTGCCCTTGGAAGAACAAGAGACGGTGAAATTTCATTAACACACTCATGGATTGGAAGAATGATCAAAGGAGATTTCGATCTCCCAGAATACTCAGAAAAAATCCTAAAAATTGGTGACGCCCATGAAATGCGCGATATAACAGTTATTGGAATAATCTGCAAAGTATACGATACAATAACCTTCATGAGGAATGATGAAAGCACAGGCCAGGTTCGATCTCTAGAGATGGAAGACGATACTGGATCCATAAGGATAACGCTGTGGAACGATGACGCAAACATGGAAATCGAAAAGGGAAACATCATCAAAATAATCGGGGGAAATATTGAGTTTGATGAATATTCCGGTACCGACTACAGAATAAACACCAACTGGAACACCAAACTAATTATCAATCCCGAAATTGACCCTGCATTAAGCAAAAAGCTTCAAGAGTGCGGAAAATATTTAAAACCTCTTAAAATAGCTGCAATTCACGAAATGGATGAAGAAGGAGAAGAGATCGATGTGGTTGGTAGAATTGTTAAAACCTACGATCCAAGTGAATTCAATAGGGACGACGGAACCACAGGAAAAGTTAGGACAGTTGAGCTAGGAGATGGTACAGGAGTTATAAGATCCTCCTTCTGGGACGATAAAGCAGATTTTGCTTTTAACGAGGGAAAACCAATTAAAATTGAAAACGCCAGAACGAGACTTGGTAACTACAACATGGATCTGAGCATTGGAAGAACCGCAAGAATAGTTGATCCTACTCCAGAAGAGATCGAAGCCCTTCCAAGTATGAACGAAATAGAAGACTCACTCTACTCCACCAAAACCATAAGTCAATTGAATGAAGATGAAAGAAACGTTAGAATAGTTGGAAGAGTGGTTAACCTTTACGATCCAAATGAATTCCAAAGGGGAGACGGAACTAACGGTCTGGTTAGAACAGTGGAAATAGCCGATGGCACTGGAGTTTTAAGATCTTCATTCTGGGATGATAAAGCAGAAATGTCACTGAACGCAGGAGATGCCATAAAAATTGAAAATCCTCGCATAAGCATGCGCGACGACCATCTAGAAATTAGTGTCGGTAGAAACACCTTAGTTACCAAAGCAACAGCAGATGAATCTGAAAAACTCCCCTCCTTTGATGATATAAAGGAAATGATCTACAAAACCAAGAAGATCGATGATATTGAAGAAGAAGACAGGAACATAAAGGTAACTGGAGAAATCACTGAAGCCTACGGAAACAGAATACTGTACGAAATGTGCCCAAACTGTAACAAAAGGTTGACACTGATAGACAACTCCTACGAATGTGAAATCTGTGGTGAAGAAATAGAAGAACCAAGGTACTTGATGATAGTTCCATGCGTCATCGAAGACAGTACCGGAACAATGAGAGTTACATTTTTCAGTGCAGCTGCAGAGGAACTGGTAGGAATGAAAATCAATGAAGTCATAGATGTTATCCAAAAAACTGGAGATGAAGGATCACTTGAAGATAAAGTCTCAGAACTTGTTGGACACGAAATCACTGTGATTGCAGATGCCAGTTTCGATGAGTACAACGAAGAAATCAGACTCAATGCCAAAAAACTGGTGGATATAAAATTATAATAATTAAATCCACCTACTACAAACATGTTAACATACCACTTTGAACCAGTCAACTGATCTTCAAAATGGATATAAGATTAAAAATAATGTACTATAATCTACAATTGTTGAATATTTGTTTAGTTCATTAAATAACTTATTTAAATATAATAAATGCTTAAAGGAGATTGAAATGGTAGAACTTGAAGAATTACCAAATGTAGGGGAAAAAACTGCTCAAAAATTAAGAGATGCTGGTTTTGCAGATATGATGAGGCTCGCAACAGCAACTGCTAAAGAATTGAGTGTTAAAGCTGAAATAGGTGAAGGAGTAGCTGAAAAAGTAATTGAAGCTGCGAGGAAGTCTGAACAAATAGACTTTGAAACTGCTATGGATGTTATGGAAAGAAGGAAGGACGTTGGAAGAGTAACCACTGGAAGTACAGGTCTCGATGAACTCATAGGAGGAGGAATTGAAACTCAATCCATAACCGAAGTATTCGGAGAATTTGGTTCTGGAAAAAGTCAGATATCCCACGAACTTGCAGTAACTGTACAGCTACCTCCTGAAAAAGGAGGTTTAGGTGGACAGTGCGTATTCATCGATACAGAAAACACCTTCAGACCAGAAAGGATAAAACAAATAGCTGAAGGGTTTGAACTCGACGTGGAAGAAGTACTTACCAATATTCATATTGCAAGGGCATTCAACTCAAGCCATCAAATTTTAATGGCAGACAAAGTCAATGAATTGATTCAAAGTGGTGCAAATATCAAACTTGTCATCGTAGATTCATTAACAGCCCACTTCCGTGCAGAATACGTTGGAAGGGAATCTTTAGCAACTAGGCAACAGAAATTGAACCAACATTTGCACACCCTTTCAAACATAGCCAACACCTACAACGTTGCAGTTTTTGTTACCAACCAGGTGCAGTCCAAACCTGACGCATTTTTCGGTAGTCCAACAAAGGCTATTGGAGGGCACGTCTTGGGTCATGCTGCAACATATAGGATCTGGCTTAAAAAGGGTCTTGCTGGTAAAAGAATCGCCAGACTTGTTGACAGTCCGCACTTACCAGAAGGCGAAGCTGTATTCAAGGTGATTACAGAGGGAATTTCAGATTAAATTCCCATTATTATTTTATTTTTTTAATTGATCAAAATTTGCTAAATATAAAATACGTTTTTAAATTTTAATACAGAAAATGACGGGTTATTTGAGATAAAATGAGTTCTACCGAAACAATTTTAGCCATCATTGTAATGATACTTATTGGATACTTTTCCAAAAAGATTGGCCTTCTTAAACCTGAAGATTCAACCACCCTAAACAAAATTGTGGTTAACATTGCCATACCCTCTTTGATATTTCTTGCAATGTATGGAGCGGATCTTTCAAACATTAACAGCTTGTTTCCAATTACAATTATCTGTTTAATAACAGGAACACTATCAGGAACTGTAGTTTACCTATTTGCAAGGTACCGCGGATACTCTAAAAAGACCAAATGGACCATAGTAGGGACTTCAACACTGTTTAATTCAGGTTTTTTGGGATATCCTGTTGTTTTAGGTGTTTACGGAAGTACGGGTTTGGTTCGGGCAGTTTTCTTTGATATGGGTTCGACAATTCTCTTTTTGTGCCTAGGCATTCTTTTCATCGTACTCTTTGGAGGAAAATACAGTTCAATCATTAAAAGAACTGTTTTGTTCCCTCCACTATGGGGAATAATACTGGGAATAATAGTGAACCTCCTACATTTGAACATTGGACTACTGCCATTAGATGTATTGAAATACCTAAGTGGTGCAGCCATTCCAATAATAATGATTTCCTTGGGTTTATCGCTAGAAGTGGGAGGATTGAAAAATTACTTAGACGCAGCAACATTTGTTTCGACTGTTAGACTTATCATATCACCAGCCATAGCATTCGTAATTGTCACCATTTTGGGCTTCAGCTATATCAACAGCACGGTAACCGTTGTTGAAGCAGGAATGCCATCAGCAATGCTGAGCCTAGTGTTGGCGGCCAGTTACGATTTAGATGTTAAAGCAGCTGCAGCATGCATATTCATGAGCACGGTACTCAGCATGATAACCCTCCCTATACTGATCTACCTACTCTAAATCCAATTTCAAGATATAGTTAGTAAAATATGAGTTTGGATCCACAAATATGTTAACGAGTTTACGACTCATAAAAATCCAAAATTCTTGTTAAAAATAGTTCAAATATGAATTAAAAGCACTAATATTGTTATTATTACATATTTAATCCGGTTTATCCCATTAAATATTTTAAAGTTGATTTAAACATTTAATACTGTTTATTAAATCGGATTAACCTCAGCTATCAAAAAAGAGGAGTATAGTTCCCCTACTAAAAATAATAACAATTAAGGGTTTAATGAGACTCATGTTGGGTTATGAATCTTTTTTATAAATATTTAAATATTTAAAAACTTAATCAGTAAATTAAGTAAATACTAGAAGATTAGATTTGTTAAAAATACAGATAATTACTTGAAAAATATTCTAGTATTTATACTTTGTATAAAAAAATAAATAGAAAACTTTATTTATCTAATTGATAGACCCTACACATTAAGGATAAGATAATCTATCATAGATTTATGGAATAGGTGATCTAATTGGCAGAAGAAAAAAATCAAGAAACAACCGAAGAACTAAAAGTCGGTGTATATGTTTGCCACTGTGGTGTTAACATTGGTGGTGTAGTAGACATAGAAGCCGTAAGAGATTATGCAGCAACACTTCCGGACGTAGAAGTAGCTGAAGAGTACAAATACTTCTGTTCAGACCCAGGTCAGGAAATGATACAGAAGGATATCAAAGAGAAGGGTTTAAACAGAGTTGTAGTAGCAGCATGTTCACCAAGGCTCCACGAACCAACTTTCAGGAGAGCCGTTAAAGAAGCAGGACTAAATCCATTCCTGTTCGAATTTGCAAACTTAAGAGAACATGACTCATGGGTTCACCAGAATGAACCTGAAGCAGCAACAGAAAAAGCCAAAGACTTAGTCAGAATGGCAGTTGCAAAAGCAAGATTACTAGAACCTCTAATAGCAGAATCTGTTTCTGTGGATAACAAAGCAATGGTTATTGGTGGTGGAGTTGCTGGTATTCAGTCAGCTCTCGATTTAGGTGATATGGGATTCAAAACTTACCTAGTTGAAAAACAGCCTACCATTGGTGGAAGGATGGCTCAGCTGGACAAAACATTCCCTACATTGGATTGTTCCATGTGTATTCTAGCACCTAAGATGGTGGACTGTGGTAAACACGAAAACATCGAATTAATTTCCTATGCTGAAGTTAAAGAAGTACACGGTTACATTGGTAACTTCCAGGTTACAGTGGAAAAGAAACCACGTTACATAGATGAATCTGTTTGTACTGGCTGTGGAAGCTGTACAGAAGTGTGTCCAATAGAAATACCAAACTACTTCGACGAAGGTGTTGGAATGGTTAAAGCAACCTACATTCCGTTCCCTCAAGCAGTACCACTATGTGCAACCATAGACAAGGATTACTGTATCGAATGTAAACTCTGTGACCAGGTATGTGGTAACGGTGCAATCAAACACGACCAGGAACCAGAACTCATAGAACTCGATATTGGTACCATCATTGTTGCAACAGGTTACGACCCTTACGACCCAACAGAAAAAACTGAATGGGCTTACGGACAAGCAGAAAATGTAATCACCGGTCTAGAACTGGAAAGATTCATAAACGCATCCGGACCTACACAGGGACACGTTTTAAAACCATCAGACGGTGGACATCCTAAGAGTGTTGCATTCATCCAGTGTGTTGGATCCAGGGATGAACAGATTGGTAAACCATACTGTTCCAGGGTCTGCTGTATGTACGCAATGAAAAATGCTCAGCTTATCATAGACCACGAACCTGACACTGAAGTAACTATATACTACATGGATATAAGGGCATTCGGTAAAGGATTCGAAGAGTTCTACAAAGCATCCCAGGAAAAGTACGGTATCAAATTTGTCAGAGGCCGACCAGCTACAGTTATGGAAAACCCTGATAAAACACTAACCATCAGGTCAGAAGACACCCTACTTGGAAAAGTCACAGAATACGACTACGACATGGTAGTACTATCAGTCGGTCTACAGCCACCAGAAGGTGCAGAAACACTCAGACAGACTTTGACCTTATCCAAGAGTTCAGACGGTTTCCTTATGGAAGCTCACCCAAAACTCAGGCCTGTCGACACATTAACAGACGGTATATACCTAGCAGGTGTTGCTCAGGGACCTAAAGATATTCCTGACGCAGTAGCACAAGCATCAGGTGCAGCAGCAAGAGCAGCTATACCAATGGTCAAAGGTGAAGTGGAAATTGAACCAATCATTGCTACAGTCGATGATGATGTCTGTGGTGGATGCGAAGTATGTATAGACCTATGCCCATATGGTGCAGTTGAAAGAATAGATGAGAAAGCTCACATCAACGTTGCACTATGTAAAGGATGTGGTACATGTGTTGGTGCATGCCCATCTGGAGCACTAGATCAGCAGCACTTCAAGACCAGCCAGATATTTGCTCAGATTGAAGCTGCAATGAACGGTGGAAAATAAGGTTTTAAACCTTATCCCATTTTCTTTTATTTTTATTTTCAATAATTCTTAATTTAATTCTATTCAAGCAAATTTTGTCTATTTATATCAGATTATCCTGTTAGTTTAAGGGTATAATTTTTAAAATTCAAATCCAAAAAAATTTTAGTTTTAAATCCCAGTAAATTATTGGTGATCGGTATGTATCAAAAAATGGGATCAGAACTGAAGGAAATTTTAAATCTTGAAAGGGAACCTGTTGCAATAAAGTGGTCTTTAAGGGAACCCAATGATATAAAAAAAGAAACAGAACCATCTAGATTTTGTACCAAACTAGATAAAGCATCCACGGGAGAAATTTTCTATTCCACTGTGGAAGAAGAAAGTTGTATGGGTGGATTAAGGTACAGTGGTATGAAATATAGAACAGAACTGCCTAAAAACGTGCAAAGTGGTTCCTTCCTAGTGCCTGCAGGTGTCTACAAAAGCGTGCCTGCTGTACAGAGATCTTGGCAGAATAACAAGGCCATCGATGCAGGAATATTCAGTGCCATACTGTTCGCACCATTGATAAAGGCAAACTTCAGTCCGGATATTGTATTTATCATCTCTAACTCTGAACAAGCCATGATGTTACTCCATGCAAATGCTTATGATTCTGGTTCCCATGGTTTAGGAGCTGATTCCGGCCCGATATGTAGTTCAATGGCAGCAATTCCCTACTTGACAGGTAAAGTAACCTATGGATTTGGAGATATCGGTTCTAGGAACAACATGGAATTGAAACCGGACGATGTTATGGTAACAATACCAGGAACAGATCTAGAAAGAATTCTCGCCAATCTAAAGGATATGCAAACCAAAACATTTTTTAAGAAAAATTAATAAATTTTTTTTATGTTCACTACCGAAACTGGAAAGTTTGAAAGTATTTATAGTGATTCATTTTATACATTAGATCAATAAAGCTACTTAACCAATTACGTTGTTTTGGAGGATAATTAATGAATAATGAAGAATATGCTCTTAAAATTAAAGAAATTACTAAAGAGCACCATAACTGGATGGAAAATAGTATCAATCTAATAGCAAGTGAAAACATTACAAGTACAAGTGTTAGAGAAGCACTTGCCTCTGATCTATCACACAGATACGCTGAAGGCCTATCAGGGTGTAGACTCTACGAAGGTTGTAAATACGTTGATGAAATAGAAGATATTACCGTAGATCTTTCAAAAAAGATTTTTAAAGCAGAACATGCTAATGTTCAGCCAATATCTGGTGTGACTGCCAACATGGCATCGTTCTTTGCGCTTGCAAAACACGGCGACCCTATGATGGCCCTAGAAGTACCTGTAGGAGGGCATATAAGTCATGCATCGGTTAGTGCTGCAGGAATTAGGGGCCTTAAAGTATCTCCACATCCCTTTGATGAAGCTAAGATGAATATAGATGCCGATGCAATGAAAAAAGACATCCTAGAAAAAAAACCTAAAATAGTTCTTCTGGGAGGAAGTCTTTTCCTGTTCCCACATCCAGTGGAAGAAGCCAGAGAAGCTGCCGATGAAGTCGGTGCTAAGGTAATGTACGATGGAGCCCATGTACTGGGTTTAATTGCTGGAGGATGCTTCCAGGATCCACTCAAAGAAGGAGCTGACCTCCTTGTTGGAAGTACACATAAAACATTCCCAGGACCACAAGGTGGAATAATTCTCTGTAAAGAAGATATTGCACATAAAATTGATGATGCTGTGTTTCCAGGAGTCGTGAGTAACCATCATCTCCATCACCTAGCAGCACTAGGTATTGCTACAGCGGAAATGCTAGAATTTGGTAGTGCCTACTCCAAACAGATCATTAAAAATGCTAAAGCCCTTGCTCAGGAACTGTACGAACTTGGATTCAACGTACTATGCGAAGATCAAGGATTCACTGAATCACATCAGCTTGCAATGGATGTATCAAACATTGGCAGAGCAGCTAAATTGGCTAAGGACCTCGAAGCAAACAACGTGATATTAAACAAGAACCTTTTCCCATGGGATGATGTCAATCGTTCTGATGATCCATCAGGTATACGTATTGGTACACAAGAAATAACCAGACGAGGGTTAAAAGAAGATGAGATGGCTGAAATAGCTCAGTTCATCAAAAAGGTTACTGTTGACGGGAAAAATGTTGAACAAGAGGTTACTGAATTTATAAACCAGTACACCACCGTAAAATATGCATTTAAAGAAGATGAAGCCTACAACTATGTAGACTTCTGATTCAAATTTTTTTTAACTATTTTTAGAGGGTAATATTATGAGGATAGCTTGGGGATTTACTGGTGCAGGTCATCTGCTTCAAGAAAGTGTCGATGCTCTGGTTAAACTTTCAAAGGATCATGAAGTTACTGTCATGACTTCGGGTGCAGGCGAAGAAGTTCTTAAAATGTACGGACTTTTTGAAACTGTTAAAAATTTAACGGGAGGAAAGTACAGGGAACTTGTGTTGGAATCTGATCAGAGGGACAGTTACCCAATGACAGGGAGATTTTCCCTCGCAACCTATGATTTGCTTATTGTTTCTCCTGCAACTTCAAACACCATTGCAAAAATTGTGAATGGTATTGCAGATAGTTTAATTACAAATGCAGTAGCTCAAGCAGGTAAAGGTAAAGTTAAAACCTACATAGTGCCTGTTGATCTTGAATCTGGCGATGTTGAAACTGTTTTACCTTCAAAGCTCGAACTTGAATCTTGCAAAAATTGTGAATCTTGTCAAGCTGCTGCAGCATGTCCCCATGATGCCATAACTCCTGCTGTCGAGATTAACTTGCTTAAATGCGAAGGCTGTGGCACCTGTCAAACAGCATGTCCATTCAATGCAGTGACAGGCGGTAAAATTATCACCATTCATATGCGGGAAATAGACGTTAATAATACTTCCAAATTGAATGATATTGAAGGAATTAATATTTTAGACCATCCTAAAAAGTTAAATAACGTTTTATAAGTCTGAAATTTTCATTTTAACTATTTTTTTTAGTGTTTCCACAAATCATACTCATTTCTTTTTGTTGATAGGAATTTCATGTCAAATTATTAATGAAAGCTTCACCAAATATATTGATAACATACATTTGTTGTTTGCTGAGGTGATCCAATGACAGAAGGGAAAAGAATAGATTTTTTGGTGAAAGAACTTCAAAATGATGATTGGGCTGTACGAGAAGATGCTGCGGAACTTCTTGCCGAAATAGGAGATCCAAGGGCAGTTGATCCTCTGATCAAGACTTTGAAAGATGATGATTGGCACGTAAGAGAGGCTGCAGCCCTTTCTTTAGCAGTGTTTGCCGAGCCAAAATCATTAGATCCCCTCACAGAACTCATGAAAGATGAGAAGGCCAGTGTTCGCTACGCTGCAGCCATAGGACTGTCTTCCATTGCAGATCCCAAGTCTTGTGAAGTTCTTAAAAAAGCTTTAGACGATGAAAGTCCAGTTGTTCAAAGAGTTGCAAAGGTTGGTATTGAGGCCATAAAAAGAAAATGAAAATTTAATTATCACTCATCAGTATTTAACGCTGTAACTAATGTACATGAAAAGAACACCCAATATAATCCATATTATGGAGTTTAAAGTTGTTAGTTCCAGCTGGGGATATAAAAATCCCAATATTCCAGATACAAATAGGAATATTCCTGCAGCGTAGAGGACGATCTTTCTTAATTTAGTTCCGTGAGCCAATCCTAAGAAAACAGCTCCTAAAACTGCCCATACAACGGATGTGAAAAGTGATAAACCTAAATTAGGTAGTAATATACCTATTATTCCAGATATAAGTAAAAATATACCTGCAATGTATATCACGAACTGTCTATTTTGTGGTTTCATAAAAATCCTATCACTTCAATGTATTTAAATTTTCTTGTTGGCTCATTTTATTTTCTGAGTTGAACTTTGAAGGTTCAGTATTGTTATTTCAGGTGGGCAGTTAATGCGTATCCAAAATACGTTGGTACCCAATCCCCTATTGGTGTATTGCACCATGTCACCAACATCGTACTTTCCTAAGGGATATTTTTTGAATTCTGACCCTCTAAATGGTGTTCCCACTCCCGGTATGATCATCTGGCCACCATGAGAATGTCCCGATAATTGCAGACTGAATCTACCTGTTGCGGCACTAACATCAGCAAAATCTGGTTCGTGGGCCAGTAGGATGGCAGGCCCAGATTCTGGTAACTTGTTTAAAACTGCATTTAAATCGTGCTTGTCAAGGGTGACACTATCAATGCCTGCAATGTTAAGCTGAGCATCTCCTCGTTTGATGGTATAAACATCATTTTCAAGTTCAATTATGCCTGTTTCTTTCATTACCTTCCTTATTTCATCGGCCCCAATCCAATGATCATGATTTCCAAGCACTGCCAACGTTGCATCATTGGGTTTAAGATTTTTAAGGTATCTTAACATATCAAGTATTGGTTCGTTGACTACGTAGGATACAGAATCTCCGGTTATTGCCACAATATCTGGCTTTTGTTTATTTACCAGATTCACAACACCTTCAATCCTTTTGGCTGATATCCACTGGCCCAGATGTATGTCGCTAATGTGTGCAATTTTGTAGTTGTTGAATTCAGGATCAAGACCATTTACATCCACAGTGACTGGTACAATTTCAAAATCCCTTGCATCAAATTCATGGACTCCAAGCTTGTCCCTAACACCGGACATGGCAGTTTGCATCTTTTGTCTTAAATAAAGTGCCCTAATATGGGGATTTGTTTCTTTCATGGCATCCTCATCATAGTTCCTGTTATTTTTGAATTTTCTGATGATCAATCCTCTAACAAACTCGTAAGGTAAACTGTCATCTCTATTTCTTCCCTTGCAACAAAGTCATCACTTCTAAATTTAGCTGCTTCACTTCCGAAGGGAAAATATTTCTTTTCAAAATGAGTTGTTATGAATAGTTGACCATCTTTTATTTCAACGGTTCCCTCAACCTTAGATTCGAGTTTTTTCTGTTCTTCCTCATTCAATCCCTTGACCCGGTACACAACGTAGTAATCACCAGCATCGTTTCCAAAATCATATACTTCGACCAGCATTTGATCCTCCAATAATCTAATATTTTTTTTTTGAAAAGTAAATTGACTTGGTTTATACTTTGTTTTTTCTCGTTGTAATTTTTTTATACGCATTCGAGTGTGAAGTCCAGATCATCTCCTAATTCCAAATTAAATTTTTTTATGGATCCCTTTTCGAGTTCTATGACGTATTTTGCTGGAGCTCTGGGTGTGTAGGTTTTCCAAGGATCGACAGTAACCATGTCAACTATTTTCCTATCAGAATCTGCGAACACAATGTCAAGTGGAAAACGCATGAAAAACATGTGGATGGCAGAACCATGTCTACTCCGGCTTTGGGGAAGTTTGAGGAGCATCCCATTGCCTACTTTCTTTCTCAACATTAATCCCATAAATCTGGAAAAGAAACTGTCAGCTACCTCTACTTTTCCAATTTTAGTTCCCTTAGTTAGGTTTACCATTAAAATTTCTTTCAATTTCTTGCCCCTGTAGTTGTGTTTAAATTATGGATCTCGATAACATTTTTTTTGAGAAATATCCAAATTCACCTATTTGTTTTAATGGTTAATTTGTTGCCCATTATTTTATAAATTTAGGTCTTATTCCTCCAATTTTTTTATCAAAATGGTAGGATCCCATGTTTTCAGAATTTGTATCCACTGGGTTGGTAAAGTATCTGCCATCAGTTGTTTATTTTTAGATGGATCATTTTTTATATCAGTTGCTTCAAATGGCATACATTAAACACCATCCTCTTGGAAATGTTTATTATTTTATCGATGCCCCCGATAAAAGTGTACGTTGTTATTGGCGTATCCAATGGGGATAATTTTAAAACTGTTAATATTATAATGGAGGCCGTTTATGAGGAATATTATTATAAAAGAGCTTATTCAAAAGCCAATTGAAGAACAGGAAGTAGAAATTGTTGAAAGAAAGGGTATAGGTCATCCTGACAGTATAAGTGATGGAATTGCTGAATCTGTGAGTAGGGCACTCTGCCATGCTTACCTTGAAAATTTTGATGGAATATTACACCACAACACTGACGAAGTTCAAATTACAGCAGGAGAATCTGATCCACATTTTGGTGGCGGGGAAATAATAAAACCTATTGATATCCTTTTAACAGGTCGAGGAGTCTCAGAATTTGAGGGAAAAAAGATCGGTATTGATAGGATAGCAATCATGGCTGCCAAGAACTACCTGAAAGAAAACATAATAAATTTAGATGTTGAAAGTTCAGCAGTTGTTGAATGTAAAATTGGACATGGATCAGGAGACCTTGTGGATGTTTTCGGTAGGGATGGAATGCCTTCCTCAAACGATACTTCATTCGGTGTGGGTTTTGCACCATTCTCTGAAACAGAGAAAATTGTGATGGAAGTGGAAGAACTTCTAAACTCCAAGGACTTTAAAAAGAAGTATCCACAAGTCGGTGAAGATATCAAGGTCATGGGTCTGCGTGAAAACAACAAAATAACTCTAACAACTGCAGTTGCAATGGTTTCCAAATACGTCGACGGAAGAGACACCTACATAAATGTTAAAGAAGAGTTAAACGATATAATTACTGATCTTGCTCAAAATAAAACTGAAAGAGAAGTTGAAACGTTTATTAACACAGGTGACGATGATAACAGCAACACTGAAAAGGGTTACTACTTGACTGTTACTGGAACCTCTGCAGAAATGGGTGACGATGGATCAGTGGGTAGAGGAAACCGTGCTAACGGACTCATAACACCTAACAGGCCAATGTCAATGGAAGCTACTTCCGGTAAGAACCCTATTAACCATGTTGGTAAAATTTACAATTTATTATCCAACAAGATGGCCGATCAGATCACCAGTGAAATTGATGGTATCCAACAGATACACATCATGATCTTAAGCCAAATAGGAAAGCCAATTGACCATCCAAAAGCTGCGAGTGCACAGATCATTGTGGAAGATGGCTACTCAATTTCATCAGTACACAAAGATGTTCAAGGAGTAATGGATAACTGGCTTGAAGATATTGGTAAAATAACGGAAATGATGGTTAAAGGAGAAATAAGAACTTTCTAAACCATTATTTTTTTAGAATACGATTTTAAGTTTTTCACTTAAAATCTATTTTTCCATAGCCCATCTTAGTTAATTGTTTTCTCAACATGTTTGATGCTGATTAAAGGGCTTGGACTATTTTATGCTTTTTTATCCTCGCATGGATTTGTTTAGAATTCTAATATATTTTTTTGTCAGCCATTCCAAAAATTTTAGCATTGCTTGATTTATTAAACTATTTTATATTACAATGCACAAACTTAGATGTAAATCCTAATTACTAAATTATAAAGGGGAGAATTATAATGCCTATTGAAGAGGCTAAACGCTCATACGAACCAAAAATTATCGAAGAAAATGTGCAGAAGTTCTGGGATCAAAGAAAGATCTATGAAAGAACCAAGAAAATGAGGGAGAATAAACCCAAATACTCTTTTCTTGACGGACCACCGTACTGTAGTGGAAAAATACACCTTGGAACTGCCTGGAATAAAATTATCAAAGACACCTACCTCCGTTATAAAAGTATGGAAGGATTCAATATAAGGAGACAGGCAGGCTGGGATACTCATGGCCTCCCAATTGAACACAAAGTCGAAGGACTTCTTGGATTAAAGAGCAAGAAAGAAATCGAAGAAACAATTGGAATTGAAAATTTTGTGAATAAATGTAAGGAATTTGCAATCGAAAACAAAGGTCTCATGACCAAGCAGTTTGAAATGCTGGGTGTTTGGATGGATTGGGACAATCCTTACGTAACATTCGACACCAAATACATGGAATCCAGCTGGTGGACACTCAAAAAGGCATATGAAAAGGATCTACTTATCAAAGACAAAAGGGTCATAACATGGTGCCCCAGATGTGAA
Source organism: Methanobacteriota archaeon (assembly GCA_023430285.1). GTDB lineage: Archaea > Methanobacteriota > Methanobacteria > Methanobacteriales > Methanobacteriaceae > Methanobacterium_B. The sequence goes on from JAEZAV010000011.1 coordinate 14,962, forward strand.
ACAGCATTAGCAATGGCTGAAATTGATTACGAAGATAAAGAAGACCCATCCATCTACGTTAAGTTTCCATTAATGACACAGGAAAGTTCTGATTACACCACATACATACTTGTCTGGACAACTACTCCATGGACTCTTCCAGCCAACATGGCAATTAGTGTACATCCGGACTTTGACTATGCCTACGTTAAGGTAGGTTCTGAAGTTTATATAATGGCGGAAGCCCTGGTTGAATCTGTTTTCAAAAACCCTGAAAATGATTGTGACTGTGGCTGTGATGATGATGCACAGTACGAAATACTCAAGGTGGTTAAGGGTTCGGAACTCGAGGGTTTAAAGTACCAACATCCTTTAGTTGATGAAGTACCAGTACAGAAAGACTTTGAGCACACAGTTGTACCTGGTGATCATGTCATGTTAACAGAAGGAACTGGTTGTGTTCACACAGCACCAGGTCACGGACCTGACGATTTTGAAATTGGTAAAAAGTATGGAATGCCAATTTTCTGTCCAGTTGATGAAGCAGGACTCTTCATGGAGGATGCAGGTAAGTATCAAGGTGAATTTGTTAAAGATGCGGATCCCGAGATCATTGCTGATTTAAAGAGCCATAACCTTCTACTTAAAGCAACCACCATCAACCACAGATATGGATTCTGTTGGAGATGTAAGACCCCCATCATCTACCTTGCAACCAAACAATGGTTCCTGAAAATTACTGATATAAAGGAAAAGATGTTATCTGAACTGAACAAGGTAGAATGGGTTCCTTCATGGGCTGGAGAAAATCGTTTCAGAAACTGGGTAGAAAATGCCAGGGATTGGACAATATCCAGACAGCGCTACTGGGGAATACCCATACCAATTTGGGAATGTGAAGATTGTGGAGAGATCACAGTAGTGGGTTCGATTTCAGAATTGAAAGAAAGGTTGGTTGAAGGAAAACTCGATGGAGATTTCATTCACAGGCCCCATGTGGACGAGATAAGGATAGGCTGCGAATGTGGCGGTAAAATGAAACGAACCCCTGATGTTCTTGATGTGTGGATAGACTCCGGAGTAGCAGGTTGGGCTGCTTTACATTATCCTGAAGAAACAGAACTCTTCGATGAATGGTATCCTTACGATTTCATAACAGAGGGCCATGATCAGACAAGGGGATGGTTCTACTCACAGCTGGGTTGTGGAGTGATTACCAACGACAGCACACCATATAAAAAAGTTCTTATGCATGGATTTACCCTCGATGAAGACGGTAAGAAAATGAGTAAGTCCCTTGGAAATGTTGTTGAACCTGAGGAAGTAATTGAACTTTATGGTGCAGATGTACTGAGATTCTACCTTCTATGGGGAAACAAACCATGGGAAGATCTTAAATTTGTGTGGGACGAACTGAAAAATGTTAACAAAATGTTCAACATCCTTTGGAATGTTTATGTTTTCTCAACCACTTACATGTCCATAGACAACTTCGATCCAACTGCATACACCCCTGAAGATGTTAAATTGAGGGATGAAGATCTTTGGATAACATCCAGAGCCAATTCACTTGCAAAGGAAGTTACAGAATCTCTAGATTCACTACATTTCCACAAAGCCACCAGGGCAATAAACCATTTCATTCTAGAAGATCTTAGCAGATGGTACATAAGGTTAATTAGAGGCCGTACATGGATAGAAAAGGATGATCCAGATAAGCTTGGAGCATACTATTCCCTTTACTATGCATTGAGACTTTTAATTGTAACGATGTCCCCAATTGTACCCCATATCACAGAAGACATCTACCAGAATCTGGTGAGAAGTGTTGAAATGGATGCCCTAGAAAGTATCCACATGGAAGATTGGAGTTACAACGAAGAACTCATAGATGTTGAGCTTGAATCTAACATGGAAGTTGTTCGAGAAATAATAGAAGCCTGTGCAAGGGCTCGTGACGCTGCACGTTACAAATTAAGATGGCCAGTTAAGGAAATAGTGATAGTATCCGAGGATAAAAAGGTTTTATCTGCTGCACAATCCCTTAAGGGAGTAATAATGGAGCAGGCCAACACTAAAGATGTTGTTTCCTCAAATAAGTTCGAAAACTTATCCATTAATGCCACTCCAAACATGAAAACATTGGGGCCAAAACTCAGACAGGATGTTCCGAAGGTGGCAGCCAAATTAGCCATTGCAGACGGAACAGAAATCATTCAGATACTCGAATCTGAAGGTGTTTACAAGGTGGAGTTGGATGATAAAACTATAGAACTATCTGAAGAAGACATTGTATTCGAAACAGAACTCCCTGATAACATTGCAAGTTCTGATTTTGAAGGAGGTAACGTGTTTGTGAATACTGAATTAACACCTGAAATACTCTCTGAAGCAATGTCAAGGGAACTTATACGAAGAGTTCAGGACATGAGAAAAGACCTGGATCTCGATGTAGAAGCAAATATAGATGTTTACGTAGAATGTGACGATGAATTCAAGGAACTTATAAAAGGTTTCATGGAATTTATTTCCAACGAAGTACGGGCTGAACAATTCATATTTGAACAGGCAGAAGGAGATTATAAGAAAGAATGGAAAATTGAAGAGTATGAACTCCAAATAGCCATTAAAACCTTGTAAAACAAAAGTTTTTTCGAAATTTATCGGAAAAATGTGGACTTCCCAAGATATTATAATTATTGTGAAACAAAAGTTATCATAGAAAAAATGTATTTCCCGACGTGATAGTATGACTTTAACAGATGATGAACTGGAATATATTAGAGAAGATATTGGAAGAGAACCAAATTCACTTGAGTATGGTATGCTCGAAATCATGTTCTCCGAGCACTGCTCATACAAAAGCAGCCGCCCAACACTAAGACTCTTCCCTACAGAGGGAGAAAATGTTATAATGGGTCCCGGAGACGATGCAGGTATAGTAGATCTTACTGATGAACTTGCACTGGTAATTGGAATGGAAAGTCACAACCATCCATCTGCCATAGAACCTTATGGAGGTGCTGGTACAGGTATTGGAGGAATTATTAGAGATATTATTTCCATGGGAGCTCAACCAGTAGCACTTCTGGATTCACTGCGATTTGGTTACCTTGAAGACCAAAGATCACGTTACTTGTTTGAATACGTTGTTAAGGGAATATCAGACTATGGTAACAGGGTTGGAATACCTACGGTTGGAGGAGAAGTTGAATTTGATGATAACTTCAAGGCCAATCCACTTGTAAATGTAGTATGTGTGGGATTAGTAAGAAAAGATTCAATAATGAAGGGCATAGCCCCAAATGTTGGAGATGTTTTTGTACTAATGGGTGGAAGAACAGGTCGTGACGGAATACACGGCGTAACATTCGCATCTGAAGAACTTACAACAACTTCTGAGTTAGAAAGTCGCCCAGCTGTCCAAGTGGGTGATCCATTCACCAAGAAAAAGGTTATGGAAGCCACCTTCGAAGCACTGGAAAAAGTAGATGTTCAGGGACTCAAGGATCTTGGAGGAGGTGGATTAACCTGTTGTCTTTCCGAACTTGCAGCCAAGTGTGGAAATGGTGCAAAGGTTGAACTAACAAAAATTCCATTAAGAGAAGAAGGTATGACTCCCTACGAAATAATGTTATCCGAATCTCAAGAGAGAATGGTCTTTGTTGTTCACCCTGAAGATGTGGATGAGTTACTAAAAATCTTCGAAAAGCACGAGCTACCAGCCGCTGTTGTGGGAGAAGTAATTGAAAATGACCAGTTCATAACAACCCTTGAAGGTGAAGTTGTTGCAGATGTTCCTGCAGAACTACTTGCAGATCCACCACTAATAAACAGGGAAATGAAACCACCAGCCGAAGACACAGAATACCTCGAATTCCAGTGTTTAGATCCTAAAGAAGCTCTTTTAAAGCTCTTATCTTCGGAAAATATTGCTAGTAAAGAATGGGTTTACAGACAATACGATCATGAAGTGCAGATAGGTACAGTTGTCAAGCCAGGGGACGATGCTGCAGTGATAAGGGTGGATAATGAAACAGCTTTCACCATAACATCAGATTGTAACAGTATTCACACCAAACTGGATGCGTATCATGGAGGTGCAGGATCAGTTGCAGAGGCAATTCGAAATGTTATTTCAATGGGATCTGATCCAATCTGCATAGCAGACTGTCTAAACTTTGGAAATCCAGAAAAACCAGAGGTACTTTGGCAGTTCAATCAATGTGTTAAAGGAATGTCAGATGTTGCAAGACGATTTAATACCCCAGTAATCAGTGGAAACGTAAGTTTTTACAACGAAACTGAAGGCATAACTGTTAATCCTTCTCCTGTTGTTGGTGTGGCTGGAAAGATGAATATTAAAAACATTAGAACTTCTGATTTCAAAAATGAAGGGGATGCCATCATCATCGTGGGAAAAACTAGGAACGAACTCGATGGTTCAGAGTACTGCAGATCTTTGTTCGGTTTAGTACAGGGAAAACCTCCTGAAGTGCACATCGAAGAGGAATATGCATCAGGCAGATCTGTGCTTGAACTCATTGGTCAAGATGCTGATAATGAAATTACAGCAGTTCATGACTGCAGTTCAGGAGGTATTGGAATTGCTATCTCAGAAATGGCAATAGCAGGAAAATTAGGTGCAATTTTAGATTTGAGTGCCATTCCATCTGAAGGTGATCTTGACACAACAGCCACCCTGTTCTCAGAATCACATGGCCGGTACATTTTAACTGTTAAGAGTGATGCTGTTGAGGGTATTCTAAATAAAATTGATGCTCCATGCGCAGCTATTGGAAAGGTTAGCGGTAATACCCTTGAAATTAATGATTCTTTTGAAGTGGATGTTAAGGAATTGGAAGGAGCTTACAAAGGAATTATAGAGAAATTCATGGCATGATGTTATGGACAATGAGCTGGTAAGACAATTAATCCATGCATCAGGAGTTTTTGTCCTGATACTAGGATTATTTCTTAGAATTGACGTCCTGATACTCCTATGTGTTATAATGGTTGTATCAGTAGAAATCATGTTTGTACTTGATAAGTACATGTACATTCCAGTTTTTTCCAATATTATGTCCACATGCAAAAGATCTGAAGATGAAAGGGGATTTCTTTATTTTTTTATTGGCATTATTGCAACCCTTGTAATTTTCAGTTTCAATCTATCAATTGCCTACTCGGCCATATTACTACTTCTAATTGGAGATTCCCTATCCACAATTGTTGGAAAAAGATTTGGAACCCATAAACTCCCATTCAACAAATCAAAAAGCTTTGAAGGGTCGCTGGCATTTTTTGGTGCTGGTTTGATTTGTTGCCTGATCTTTTTACAGCCACTCCCTGCAGCCATAGGTGCTCTTGCAGGTACTTTAACGGAAGCTTACAGTCCCGTTGATGACAACATACCAATACCGCTCATTTCTGCAATGATCATGACCCTAGTGATCTACCTGCTCTAAGATGGAAAGGAAGCTGTAAATTTCCTTCCAAAATTAAATTCACAGTCTAATGGCTCTTTCATGACGAAAGTAGCGTATGGTGAACATGAATATTAGAAGTGAAATCAGCACCGTTGGTAACGAATAGGCTAACATTTCCAAGCTGAAGTTTGGGGTGGAAGCTATCTTTACTATCAGAACTGTTGGGATAAAATTTAGTACGGCTGAGAAGTAGGATGTTTTTATAAATAGGGGCATGAACAGGACAAAGGTTGCAAAAACTAGTACAATGGTTATTGCTGAGTTAGCTTCCTTCGTACTATCTACAAACATTGAAAGCAGAGTTCCTATTCCTATAAATGCCAATCCAACAAAAAAGAGTATTAACAGTATTGGTAATGTGTTGTATATTGGAACCTTCAAAAGATCTAATAGTAATATCCATACCATGCTTTGAATCATTGAAAAAGACAGAATTGGTATTATTTTTCCCAACATAACCTGTGAACTAGATACAGGAGTCATTAACAATACTTCAAATGTTTTTCTTTCTCTTTCTCCCACAACACTATCTGTTACTATGTTACTGGCTAAAAAGAACGGCAACAACAATATGAACGGTACAATAAATCCGTACATTATCTCAACAAAGAAAGGACTGTTAAGGGCTAATTTTGACTGTTTATCCATATTATAAACTATTACTTGAAGATTCACAGGGTTCAAAATTTGCTGAATCTGGCTGGAATTGAGGCCTGAAGATTTGAGTTTTTCTTCTAAACTGTACTCATTCACAGCTGCAGATATCTTACTTGAAACTATTGGATAGAATATGTTTGAATTATCTGAATCTACTGAAATGTTAAGGGGATTGTTGGGATCAACCTTAACAACGGCTATAAGACCAGTTCCCAGTGCATTCTGTGCACCAGTAACATTACTGTAATAGGTCACATTTAATTTTTGGTCAATTAAAGCTGTATCTAGGGGTGTTCCCTTTACAGTTTCTGGAACACCTACCTTGAGTACAGATGTTGCACCGTACTCATCAAGTAACGCAGGATCAGAAGCAACGGAACTTGCTAATGCTAGTCCAAATGCACCTAACAATATGAATACTTGTACCAACACCACCAAAAGGTAGATCTTGTTTCGAAGTATGTCATTTCCTTCCTTTACTGTCAGGGCCTTCAGTTTATTCATTTCTTCCTTCATGATCCATCACATTCTAGTTTTTTTCATTGTCTGAAGAACTTCAAAGTTAAGAATTCAAATAATATCCTAAATATACTTGGTCTTGGACCGAAGGTAATATCATCCCGCGAAAACATTTTGATTGCTATCCCGTAAGATATCAAACTAACAAGGGCAATAAAACCCAAACACAACAAATAATCAGGTAATGGAATGAAATCACCTGAAAATAGCCTCATAACAATTGTCATTGGAGAAATGTTGGCCATAAAAGATTTTCTTGAGATGTAAACCAGTACTGGAATTATCAGAAACCCCACCACAACCAAGTACACCAGGCTCAGTCCGATGCCTGCTTCCTTGTAATTTTTTGAATATGCCGCCACCACAGAGGTTATGCCTATTATGGGTAGTGATGTTAAGAAAACGAATAAAAACACTGCTTCAGGGTTTAATATTTTGAATCCAAAGATTATCAGGATAACTAGCCATATTAAAACCTGTAATGATATTGTCAGTGCCACTGCAAGGCCCTTCCCAACTATTATATCTGAATGGGATAATGGCATTGCAACCAATATTTCACCTGTTTTTCTCTCCTTTTCCCCCACAATACTATCAATTATTATATTTCCAAATAGTAAGAGGGGTAAAAACAACAAAATTGTAAGCATGACCTTTTTTATTATCTGCAGGGGCAGGGATTCACCAGTTGTTTCTTGTGTAAAATTTGCTGTTTGGTTCTGGCTGTTGGCAGACATGGAGAGCGAGGAGGAGTAAGACTGTGCTATTGTTTTTGCTGTGTTGTTGGCTTCATCTGTAACCACGCTCATTTTAGGATCTGCAGCATCAACGTAAACCAACATGTTTACTGTATCCCCCGCTTTAATTATGGAGTCCGCATTGCCTGGAACATAAAGAAATCCCGTTGTTAATCCGTTTTGCGTCCTTAGTATGGATGTATTGTACGAAGTTACATTGTTTACACTTATAATTTCAGGGTTAACATACTTGGATATTAGGCCACTTTGGTCTTGCACATCCATGTTGGCAAATCCATTGAGCGAAGGAGTTATTGAAATTCCTTTTTCAGACTCTATATTGGCCACAAAGGAATTGAAGACAATTATCATCAAGAGGAGCACAGAAAGCTGTAAAACAAATATCATCATGAACTTTCTGCTCTTCAGGGTGTTCTTTAACTCCCACTTGGTGATGGTGGTGAACTTCATTTTTTTAATCCCCATATTTATTTGACCGAATGAATGAAAACATCGTTTAATGTTGGTTCCTGAGTGTTCACTGCCACAACATGCCCCCCGAAGACATCAACAATGGATGCTATTTCTTTTCTGTGTTTCAGTGATATGGAAAATATTCCATCGGCAAATTTAACAGTTCCAACTGATTCAAACTGCTTAATCTGATCTTTAATGGTGGTAAGATCACTTTTTGAATCTGTTTTTACAGTTAGAATAACGTCTCCATGAATTTTAGATTTAAGATAATCTGGAGTTCCCACATCACCTACCCTGCCTTTGTTTAAAATTGCAACCCGATCACAGAGTAGATCTGCCTCTTCCATATAATGTGTGCACAATATTATGGTTTTTTTGCCCTTAAGCTGCCTTATGAAGTCTCTAATTGATGCTGCTGTTGCTGGATCCAGTCCCATTGTTGGTTCATCAAAAATTATGATTTCAGGATCATGTATCAAAGCTCTTGCAACACTAATTCGCTGCCTTAATCCCTTGGAAAAAGTGTTTATCCTATCTTCACCTCGATGGGTCATTCCAACCAGTTCCAGAAGCTCTTCAATCCGGGGTTCAATCTGATCTTTAGGTACCCCATAAAGCTCTCCAAAGTATCTTAACAGATCCCTGGCCTTGAATCGTTCGTATAAATTAGGTTCTTCAGGGAGGTAACCTATCTTGGATTTGATTGTGATTGGATCGTCATGAATATTAAAGCCATCAACAACGATATCTCCAGAATCTGGTTTGAGAACACAGCACGTCAACCGTATGGTTGTTGTTTTTCCAGCTCCATTCGGCCCAATTATTCCCAAAAGTTCCCCACGATAAATATCTAGATTCAAATTATCAAGAGCTTTAATATTTCCAAATGACTTGTTAACTGATTCTATTTTTATCATCACATCTTCTGAAGCCATTTAAAATCCTTACCCCCACACTCTTTTTGTTATGTATTAAATTGAACCATCGAATATTAGTATTTGTTCAAGTACGTTTGAAGATATTCTAATAATCTAAATTTTAAGGATCAAAGGAAAAATGGAAGGTTTCTGAAAATGATTACAAATCCTATTAGGATTAGTACTACTGGAAAGATTAGATGGCCGTAAATTCTTAATTTCTCCCCAAATATCTGATTGTTGACCATTTTATAAGCTAAGCCACACCAAAGCCCCACCATAACCATGAAAGTTAATAGTGTGATACTAAGCTCAAAATTATCCAATGTCATGAATAATGGGATGTAAACTGCCAAATTATCTCCACCATTTGCTACTGTGGTCATGGCCACAGTTAGAATGGTATTGCCTCCCTTAAGGGTAGTTCCCCTTTGTGTTCCTGTTGGGCCGAAGTTTTTCTCCAACACCCCATCTGTGAAAATATTTTTTCTAAAATTCCAAAAATATTTAATTCCTATTATAATCGGGAACAAACCCAAAACAGCGAGGTAATGCACAGGTAAAACAAATTTAAATTGGTAACATGCCCAACTGATGCCTAATAATATCAAAAATCCTAAATACTGTCCAAATATCAGTTTAATTCCATCCTCTGACATTGCAAAAAAGGACATCAAAATAAATATATCATCCAGATTGGTTGCTATGAAAACACCAACAGCAATCAAGACTACTACCAAGATTTCCATTAAATCCTTGATAGTAACTTATCATTTATATTAATGATCAATAGAAAAAAAGTTTAGATCAGCACCCCCATACATTAAAGTGTTGTAAACTACATAGAACAGCATCAATATCTATAATCACTCAGTTACGAGCTTGAAATATCTTTGCAGTTATTTAGTCAACAAATGGGAAATTTTATGATTTAATCCAGCAGTGCTAGAAATGTTTAAGAGTATGATACTCTGCCCTACTGGGTGCAAATCCTATTATTATTAAACCCTACTTTCTTAATAAATTTGAGTTTCATGCCCTTTTGAAGATCGCAGTACACATAACGCATGCTGATTTGGGATATTATTCAGATACTGCCATTTAAATTAATTTTTGGTCAGAATATATTGATCTGAAACTATTTTCATGTGAAATTATATAGGCTTACTTTGATTATTCTATGACTTGTAAGATCTGGAGAAATGTTGTGGTCTAGGATCAATTTATTAGATGGTTCAACTAAAAGAATTTCAATTAATTAGAGAGAAATAATATGTTTCTAACAAACCTTATGCCGGTCCAAGAGGCCCATGATATAATCAGAAGTACGTTGAAAACTGTAGGAACAGAGAAAGTAGTGCTTGAAGATGCTCACATGCGAGTGTTGGCAGAAGATATAAGATCGAATCTTAATTCACCACCCTTTGAAAGATCTGCAATGGATGGTTACGCTATTAAAGCAGAAGACACCTTTGGGTTTTCAGAGGCCAATCCGGCTAAGTTTAAGATAATTGATACAATAGGTGCTGGACAGCTTTCAAACAAAATTGTTAAAACTGGCCAAGCAGTTAAAATTTCAACAGGCGCACCCATTCCAGAAGGTGCTAATGCCGTGGTTATGGAAGAGTACACCAACTCTGATTCCGAACTCTTAGAAGTTGAAACAAGTGTAACTCCCCGGGAGAATGTTTCCCCAATGGGTGAAGATTTCAAGAAAGATGACATGGTGCTAAGAAGCGGTAGACTGTTAAAACCACAAGACCTGGCAATTATAGCATCTTCAGGGTTTAGCACTGTGGAAGTTTATAAAAAACCGAAGGTTGGAATCATTACCACCGGAACAGAGTTAGTAATGCCCAAACCGATATTGAAAGGTGCAGAAGTCATAAATTCCAATCATTACACATTTAAAGCAGTGGTAGAAGCTTCTCTTGGAGTTCCAAGTTTAGTGCACTGCATAGACAGTGAAAAAATTGTCGAAAATCAGTTTGAATCCATGTTAGAAAGCCATGATGTTTTGATCACCACCGGAGGAACAGCCATTAGTAAGGGTGATGTAGTGGTGGACGTGACAGAAAAACTGGGAGAAGTCTTGATTCATGGAGTTGCACTTAGACCTGGAAAACCCTTTGGATTTGGAACTGTAGAGGACAAACCAGTTTTCATGTTATCAGGTTATCCTGTAGCTGCAATGGTCCAGTCAGATGTATTTCTAAGAAACAGCCTGTATCAGATGCAAGGAATTGAACACCAGCCCCAGTACGTGATTAAAACTACTTCGAAAAAAATTGCTTCAAACTTGGGAAGAACAGATTATATAAGGGCAAAAACAGATGGATCAATGGTGAGACCACTCAAAATAAAAGGATCTGGAATCATCAGATCCATGGTGGAATCTGACTCTTACATATTAATAGAAGAAAACCTCGAAGGAATCAACGAGGGAACAGAATGTAACGTTATTTTATACGATTCATTGACTGTATGATATTAAATTTAAAAAAATAAAAATTTAAAATTTTGATAAATATCAAAGTTAAGGTGATTTTTTGGACGCTTTATGGTATTACGCTATAGGTTTTCTTATCATATGGATACTGGCTTTCGCATTCAAGGACAAGCTTAAAATTGACATAAGCGGCCCTATCCTAATGAGGAGAACTAAAAGATTAAGGAATTTTATAGATTCAACAGCACAGAGAAGTCCAAGATTCTGGCGAGGAGTCATGAGCCTTGGTATACCAGTGGCTTTTTTCTTCATGATTCTCATGGTTGTAGTGCTTCTAATATCACTACAATCACTGTTATCAAGCCCACAAATAGGAATAATCCTTCCAGGCGTAGATATTCCAGGATCCCAAATATACGTGCCGTTTGGAGTTGGAATCATATCGCTAATGACAGTTATGGTTGTGCATGAGTTTGGTCACGGAATCCTTGCAAGGGTAGAAGGAGTCAGGATAAAATCTATTGGTGTTTTGTTACTGGCCGTGCTTCCAGGTGCATTTGTTGAACCTGATGAAGAGGATATAGAAAAGTCTAAGAGAATTTCCAAATTAAGGATATACGCTGCAGGTTCAGTTTTCAACCTTGGATTGGCTCTTGTTGCACTTATTTTATTCCTTTTAATCACTGTGACCATGCTTGGAAGTATTTTTATTGGAATTCCTGGCATTGCAGTTCCAGGAACAACTATTAAAACTCCGAACATAGGCTACAACATCAGCGGCCCCATTTATCCAACTTTCCAGGAACAGGGAATGCAGATAAGTAGTGTGGTTCCAGGCAGTCCTGCAAAGGGAATTTTAAAGGAGGGAATGGTAATCCAATCCATCAATGGTATTCCAACTACAAATACCACAGACTACGTTAACCTTCAGCCATCTATCCAGAAGGGAGAAACCCTGACTATACAAACGGATCAGGGCACTGAAACGGTGACTACTGGAACAAATCCAAACAATGCAACCAAGGGTTACATAGGAGTAAGAAGCCAGCCCAACCTCGTAGTTAAGCCAGATGTGGCAAGTAAATATGGAACTATCCTCCCATGGTTCTTCTATGATTTAAGTGATCTCCTGTACTGGATATTCCTATTGAATTTCGCTGTGGGAACATTTAACTTGCTCCCATTGAAGCCACTAGATGGTGGATTGTTGCTTGAGGAGTTACTTAGGTACAGGCTTTCTGAAAACATTGTGCAGAAGATAATAACCCCATTGTCATACTTCCTCATCATTGTGATTGTTGTGAGCATTGTATACAGTCTGGGCAGAGGATTATTATTACTCCACTTGTAAATTTCTTTTTTTTATTTTCTTTTTTTAGAACGAAAAAATTTGATCCTGATTCTCCATCATATCTACAACAATTGTGTCGTAGGTTTTAAAGGGTATGATATCCTCAATAAATGTTTCTTTTCTGATACCGCGTGCTTTAAAATCATCCTCACAAATGTAGATTTTGAGGGATTGTGAGTTTTTAAGCAATTCCAACAAATGTTCAGAAGCACCATAATTCTTTCTAAAGTTGTAAACTCCATTTCCCACCAGGTAAATTGTTAAATCGTGGGATTTATATATCTCAATAAATTTAAGAAAGGTTTTGTAACCTTCTTCAGAAGGTGTTTTAGTTAGTAAAAAGCCTAAATGCATCTAATCTAATCCCTCCAACCCAACATAACCATTACTTCTCGACCTAATAATTCATTTAAGCAGGATACATCTCCGTCTTCATTGAGTGGTTGGCATTGGTTGAGATTTATGTCTCCAGCCAGAAGTTTGATTGAAAATGCCATGCAAGTAGCTTCACCACATCTTTCACAGTCAGTCTTGGGTAAGCAGTTGTATATTGCCAGCGGACCAATCCCTGAAAGTTTTTCATTCACTTTTGAATAGTCTGTGGAATTATCACTGTTCAATTCTAAGTATGCTTCATTAATTTGGCCCATAATCTCTCTTACAACAGATATTGCGTCTGATTCATCCACTGTTTTGTTCATACTAATTTTTCCAGATGGATATATGGTAACTAGCCTGTCTGCAATGTTTAAAGTCAGAATTTTCTTTTCTTTAATATAATTGACCTTTCCAGGAGGATATTTGTTTGCTAGAACTGGTATTACAGATTCTGTTTTGGAATCCAGTTGAAGTAAAATCCGTATCTTATTTTCAGCCACAATACACGGTCTTATCTCTTCAATACTAACCCTTTTGACAAGCTCTCCTTCAGGAAATATTTCATGTGTAGATCCATCATGTTCCATGTTATTCCCCCTCTATCCAGACATTCCCATTACAACCTCATAAATGCCCTATTTTTTGTTTTATTGAGTAAAATTTGACTGAGTTGAATGTCGTCAATTATTTCTGCTGCCTCAACTAACTCTCCCTCTTCGATTGATCTTTTTTCAAGGGAGGAGGAATGTACAAAAATTTTGCTTTCTGGAAATATTAGGTAGGATAATTCCCCTACATTTGGATAATTCACTGTTCCTCCAGGTTTCTGATCTTTAATTGCAGAGTAAACCCCATCCCCAATTAATAGAACATCTGCTTCCATTCCTCTATTTAAACAGGCTATGGAAACATAAAATGCACTGAAAGTATCTTCATACCCGTAGGGAGCTTTATCCACCACAATTAAAATGGATTCCATTTTAACCACTTAGAGTTATGACTTTATCACTTTTTTTAATCCATTCTGGAATGTCGTAAACGCTAGTAATTGAAACTCCACTTAAATATGCACTTTTATCACATGCATGACCCCTTGCTGTGGCACATCTTATACATGCCCTCACATCAACACCCAGCTCAATTAATTTCTTCAGTCTATGAACAACATTTGGAAAAGAATGGGGGTTCTGATTTTTCTTAGGAATATGAGTAGCATCCATATACAAAAATAAATTCACATTATATTGGTTATTCAAAGCACTTTCCACTATATTATGTGCTATTTCAATGTATTGTGACCTGTATGGACCTTCAGTAATGATAATTGTGAGGGTCTTTGTTTTCTGTTTTGGAGTAACAGACATGTGTATAATTTATGTTGATTGTAGAAAATAAATTTTGATGTGGAGTTTAGAAAAAAATTGTATGAAATTCAGGAATTTCTTTCTTTGTCTATTGCTTCCTGAAATGCTTGGCTGTGGAAATTTGATGCGAGTCCTTTTTTACATTCATCAACAAAAAGCCGTAGTTTTGGTGCTCTGCAGGGGAACAGTTGAACTTTTAGGCCTGCCCTTGTTGGTAAATTGTTAACATCTTCGCCCACCATCTCCTTGGAAACGTAACGTGTGGATCCACAGGGTGCAGCG
>JAEZAV010000049.1 GCA_023430285.1 Methanobacteriota archaeon
TTACGTGCATATTCCTGTATCAGAGTTTTCGTGAAATTGTTTACAGCGTAACCATCACATGGAAATTCAATTCCATCGTAAACAACATCCATTAATATTAATCCCTCTGAAGCTACGGGTTTGATGGCAGCAGGAACATCGGGATTGAACAGTGTTTCTAAATCTTCTAGAGTCAGCTCTTCCCTGCCAAACATTACCAAAACTTTCACCATCTTTCGGACCATGTTCCAGAGGAAACTTTCACCAACCACATCAAAAACTATGTTTTCAGGGGTTTCAATTAAATCAACACTGTAAACCATTCTTTCAGGGGCTCTCTCGGATCGTTTGGAGAAGTTTATGTAGTTATGTTTTCCCTCCATTTGTTTGGCTGCCTGTTTCATGAGTTCGAAGTTTAAAGAATTTGGACACAAAGTTTTATCGAGAATGTATCTGTAATGCCTTAGCTTAGCATACCTTGGTTTAAAACCATTAGAAACCTGTGTAGATCCTATTATACGTATATTTGAAGGTAGATAATAATTTATTTGATTAATTGTAACGTCTTTGTTGGTTTTAAGACACACAACATTTCCAAGGGCACTCACACCCCGGTCTGTTCTCCCTGCTATGGAGTAATCAGATTTTTCAGGGCAGTCTGATATTCCTGATTTTTTAAATGCCCTCAGAAGTTCACCTTCAACAGTTGGGAAATTGGGCTGTCTTTGAAATCCATGATAATCAGTCCCAATATATGCAACCTTGAAAGCTATTTTAAACATGTGTTTTTAGACTCCTAGAGAAAATATTTTCTTGATCTTTATAATTATAATTTGTAAATATCGATATTATTTTTATAGAATTATTTCTCAACAACCTATTTATCCATCTTGTTATGAATCTATAGTTTAAATTAGTAAAAATAACCATTTCTTGTGGAGTGTTGAATGAGTTCATCGTCAAAAGTTGCTGTATCAAATGTTAAATGGGGTTACCTAAGTTTGGTTGCTGTCACAGTACTTTTTGGAATATGGAACCCTATAAACAAGATTTTACTTCAAGATCTTGATCCCCTCGCACTTTCAGCCCTAATTTACTCCATTGCAGGAATCTTCTTGTTTTTAGTTAGGTACTCAGGGATAAACAATCATCTCATGAGAATGATGGATTCCAAACAAGAAGCTGAAACAGTTTTCAAAACCAAAGATTACATATTAATCTTTATAACAGCAGTTTCAGGCTCTGTGATTGCTCCTTTAGTCTATTTATCAGGTCTTAACAATATTACTGCTGTTAATGCATCGTTATTAATGAATGTTGAAGTGCTTTTCACCATTGCATTTGGTATTATCCTACTGAAAGAAAGGTTCAGAAGAAAAGAATTGATAGGTGTATTTCTTATCGTGCTTGGAACTGTGCTGCTTGCAACCAACGGCAGCAGCCTCGAATTTACAGCTTCAGAAGCTTTGGGTTCTATACTCATAGTTGTTTCCACATTTTTTTGGAGTTTGGACACCATACTAAGCAAATTCTTGAGTTTCAAAAGGGATCTGCTCATGATATGTGCAACAAAATGTACAGTGGGTGGTTTGATACTTTTAACACTCAGCTTAATGCTTCATAAGACTTTTACACTGCCCCTGGATCATATTGTTTACCTGCTGTTTGCTGGTATTTTCATAATCGGATTCACAGTTGTAATGATACTTTACTCCATAAGACAGATAGGTTCAGCAAGGACAGGATCAATATTTCCATTTGCAGCATTGTCTGGAGCCATATTCTCTTTTATAATATTAAAAGAACCATTAACCATCATGCAACTAATCTACGGGATGCTGATGATCGTGGGTATTTTTATCATCTACAAATTCCAACAGGAATGAAGTAGAACAATCTTGATCCATTTAACAACTAAATTTTTTTTGTATAAAATTTTCACTTCACAGTGGATTCTAAGTTGAGTTGATCTAGGGAACTTGTATGGTGAACTTTTTTAGTGATCAACAAAATAGAATGGTGTATATGGGTTCTAAAAATTTATTTAATGCCCATGATAACCAAGAAATTCTATAAAAAATGAGCCCCACAAACCCATGTTTGGTGTGCTGGTAAAAATTTTGGTTGTGAAAAACTAGGAATATTTATTTAAAAAAATGTTTAGGAAGGATTCTTTTGTATATTATACCTGCAGTTGATATTAAAAATGGTAAGTGTGTGCAGTTGGTTCAGGGAAAACCTGGAACTGAACAAGTGATCATAGATAATCCCCATGAAGTTGCAAAAAATTGGGAAGATAAAGGTGCTGAAATACTCCATGTAATCAATCTTGATGGTGCCTTTGGTGAGGACTCTAAAAATAGGGAAGTCATAGAAAAAATTATTGATACAGTTTCTGTGCCTGTTCAACTTGGTGGAGGAATAAGAACAGTGGATGATGCTGCAAACCTCCTGGATTTAGGTGTTGAAAAGGTTATTTTGGGAACCATGGCAGTTGAAAATCCAGAACTGGTCAACCAGTTATCTGAGGAATATGGGAGTGACAGTATCATTGTTGCACTGGACAGTAAAAATTCAGAGGTGGTTGTTAAGGGATGGACAGAATCCACTGGAAAAACAGCACCAGAATTAGGATTATCACTCCAAAAACATGGGGCAGGAGGAATTTTGTTCACAAATGTGGATGTTGAAGGGCTTTTATCAGGGTTTAACATGGATCCCCTCTTGGAATTGTTAGATGCCGTTAACATACCCGTCATATACTCCGGAGGAGTTACAACTCTCGAAGATATCGAGGCACTGAGCAAAACCAAAACCTTCGGCACTGTGATAGGGTCTGCCCTCTACAAAGGCAGGATAGACTTTGAAACTGCCCTCAAATTTCAGGCTGTTCACAGTTTCTAACTTCAACATACAAACATAGCCTTTGTAACCCCCTTTATTTCTATCTTTTTTAAACCCTCATTTTTTCAGCCAACTCCCAACAGAGATTTTAGATGGCTTAACCTGCTACCACGTTCGATTGTAAATCTAATTGTACATTTTAGTATTAAATCATTGAAAAATAGTTTTGTAAATGAAATTAATGATTAAATAGGGTTTTATTTTTGTTTTTACCATGTTTAATTCTGATTTTTATTTGATTTTGGGTTTTTATTCTTAGTTTGGATTTAGAGTTTAAGCTTTCATGGAAGAATTTAAATACCTCGTCGGCATAGTAAGATGCATGGGACTATCTGGAAAAATACGGTTTAAAACAGCGAAAGTATCAGGAAAACTGGCAAAAAGCCTTGTTAAAGTAGGTAAAGGCATGGGAAAAAGTTTTCCAGGATATTTATTCCTTAAAATTGGATCATATGATTGTTTAAAGGAGTTGGCAAAAACTCCGAGGATTGGCAGCATCATTGTTACTGGTACCAACGGAAAAACAACCACAACAAAATTAATTAGTTTACTCTTGGAAAACGATGCACCAATATCGTACAACTACGACAGTAACACTTTAAACGCTATTACAACTGGTCTTTTAAGTGATAATATTGATTATGGAGTTTTTGAGTACGGTATCCGTGATGTTGCACATGCATTTCCAGATGAAGTCTGCAAACTCGTGGCCCCAATAGGAGTTGTTTACACCAATGTTTCAAGGGAACATTCACTTGTGGCTGGTGTTTCAAATCCATTCGACAAGTACTTGATGGCCAAGGAACTACTCTGCACACCAATGAAAACCGGTGTTGTAATCTGCAATGCAGATGACCCCAGAACAGCATCCATTGGAACTAAAAAAGAGGCAGAGGTTAGGGTAAATTATTATGGATTTGATTTAGAATCTGAAGACAAGAACATGGCCAAACCAGATGTTGATTGTCCATTATGTGGTTCTAAGCTCGAATATTCCACCATGTTTTCAAACCACAGGGGAAAATACAGTTGTCAGTGCGGGTTTGAAAGACCAGAACCAAACATGAAGTTAACAGAATTAAAAAAGGAGTTTGATGCTTGGTACGTGACACTGGAAGGTGAAGTGTACAACCATACAACAGGAACCGAAATTCCAGTATTTTTAAAGATAAAAACACCAGCATTTGGACTTTACAACCTCTACAACTTATTGTGTGCAGTAACCACCTACGCATCCTTCACAAACAAACCTGAAAATATTGAAAACACCGTTAAAAAAATTACAAATTCCCTTGATCTTTCCATTCTACCGCCTGGAAGATTTGAAATAATGAAGGTTGGAGATAAATTGGTTGGAATGGGTCAGGGAGATAATGGGGATGCACTAAACGCAAATGTTCAGTTCATGTGTGAATATGTCAAGGATGACCTTGGATTTATTTACACCACACCAGACACTGGTGAAGATGAAATCTTTGAGGATCATCTGGAGTCAGTGATTGCTGCCAAACCCAAGAAGGTTTACGTTGTTCCAGGAAGAACTTCTGTTGATGCTGCTAAAAATTACTACAAAATAATAGGCCAGCAATTAGATGCTGATTTCTATCCCCTTCCATACGAAGAAATGGCTGAAAGACGTTCAAAGATCATCGACTTGATCCTAAATTCGCCCTACAAATACGTGTTAGTATCTGGCTGTGGTCCAGAGCATTACATGTGGGCCGAACTTAAATCTGAACTCAAAACCCACATGAATTAAACCTTTTTTTTTGGGTAAAAATTTAGTTAGACATACCCCCACATTCCATTTTAAAGTGACCACTATTTTTTTTTAAATCCTCATTGAAAGAATCAAACCAATAAATCGATTCATACAAGCTTAATCAGTTTTTTATGGTTATGAAACCTTTAAAAAAAATAATAATTTGTGGATATGGAGCTTATTTTTTTTGTAAATGTACTTTATTCAACTGCGTATCTACTTAAAATATCCACCATTCTGTGGACAGTTCCAGATAATGGGCCCATCTTGTTTCCAACTTTGTAGAGTAGTTTTAGGTCTTCTAGTTTTAATCCCCCTATAACTGCCAGTACTCCAAGGTACAAAAATGGAGATAAAACAATTCCAATGAACAGGAAAAGTACAGTTGGAGGGAACAGCATGAAAACAGCCCCCATTATGACTGATGCCACTAAAATCTTTCCATATTCCATGAAGGGTAGTTTGACATTTGCAAGTTTTAATGTGCTCCACATCAATGTTGCCATGATAAACAGTGATGCGATGGTTGTTGCAACTGCAGCACCATTAATCCCATATGTTGGAATCAGGGCTAGGCTTAATATTAGATCTAATGTTACACCAGCTACCAGTACGTACATTGGTAGCCTCGGTTTTCCAAGGCCTTGGGATATGCTGGATGAAATTGTGTAGAGTGTGAAGAAAAGCATTCCAGCTGCAAGGATTTGTAGTGCAGCCACACCTGGTAGAAAATCCTGTCCAAATAAAAGTTTAATTATTGGATTTGCAAACACAACTGTTCCAACACAGAGAGGTATAACAACAAAGGAAACGTACCTGTATGACTGTCTGATGTAGGTTTTTAAGAGTACATGGTCCCTCAGACTCATTGCCTCGGCAGTTGCTGGAAGCACCGATGTTGCCACGGCCATGGATATTATGAGTGGAAGTCTGGCTATGGTACTTGATACATTGAAGTAACCCATTAAGTTACTACCAGGATAGTAATAGGCTATTACAAACGTGGCCATATCATACAGGGCTAGTTCAGCCAGTCCTGTAATTACTACGGGTATTGAAAAAATTATCAGCATCTTGGCTATACCCAATTGATCAGAAAATTCTAACTTGGGGCTTGCCCTAGATAACAGATTTCTAGGTTTTGACAGTTTCTTACGAATATCCCTCTGGAAAAGATAGACTGCTGCTCCGAGTGCTGCCATGAATCCTATGGCAGTACCAATTACAGCTCCTGCAACATATAGTCCTGCCCAAACAAGTAAAATAGCGGCTCCGACCATGAAAATTAGTTCCACTGCTCTTGTTATCAGAATGTTGGTCATCTGATAAAATCCCTGGAAAGTTCCCCTCATGGCCCCAACAATGACACTGAATGGTGTAATGAGTGCTATTAGTTGGAATGGAAGGGTTGCTTCGGGGTTGTTAAGTGCTACAGCAATTGGATGAGCTAAGAAAAATATGATTACACTGAAAATAAGTCCAAAACCTGTCATCATCGTCATTGCAACGCTTATAATGGATTTAACCATTTCAGTATCATTTTGTGCATGATACTCCGAAACGTGTTTTGCAATGGCTGGAGGAAGTCCTGCGCCTGCGATGATGATAAAAAATCCTTGGAGTGGCCAGGTGATACTTAGTATACTGTAACCTGCCGGACCAAGTAAATTTGCCATTGCCACCTTGTATATGTACCCTCCAATCCTGTAGAGGAAAGATCCAATGAGGATGACTATACTGCCCTTAGCAATCTTTGAACTCATAATTATAACCATTGAAATTTAATTTAGTAGTAGATCCTAAACCAGAGTTATCTCTAGTCATAGATTTAATGTTTGATGTCTATAGTAGTATAATGGATATGGATCCAGTCAAAATTGACTGTGATGGTTTTCCATGATTGAAATTAGAATAATGGACACTTCATTAACTCTGCAAGAATTAGTGTATGTTCTACATGTATAAATACATGGACCAATATATGAAATTCAAATTTCAGTTTTATTGATATTATGATAACAGAAATTTAGTTCTAACATTAAATGAGGGGTGTATATTATTAAAGTTATTATGGCGACAGGCACATTTGACATAATCCATCCAGGACACGGATATTACCTGGAAGAATCTAAAAAACTTGGTGGTGAAGAAGCCCATCTGGTTGTGGTGGTTGCAAGGGATTCTACTGTACGATCCAAAAAGAGATTACCTGTTGTCGATGAAAATCAGCGACTGGAAGTTGTTAAGATGCTGAAACCTGTGGATGAAGCTTACCTTGGTGATGAAAATGATATGTTTAAGGTTGTCGAGAAGATCAAACCGGACATCATAACCATAGGTCCTGATCAGAAACACAACGTTGAAAAACTCAAGAATCAACTGAAAGAAAGGGGTATTGAATCTGATGTTGTTAAGGTTACTGGATACAGGAAAGCGGAACTAGACAGCACCTGTAAAATTATTAAAAAGGTACAGTCCATGGAATTCGATCCCAAAATATTTGAGGAATGTTGAGAATTTTTAGAAGGAAACATTAGGCTTTCCTTTTTTGAATCTCTGACTCAAAAAATAAAATTATTAACTATATTTTGATGCATTTATTGTAAGCTTGATTCATTTTGTTCAAACTTCACCCATATATCTATAGATAATTAAAGTACACCAGTTATGATGTATTTTTCAGATTAATTTCCTGGTTTATTTTATCTGCCCATTGTCGATTTTAAAACCAACAACTTATATTTGATCATGAGAAAATATTGATTATGGATCATATTGAAGAGATAGAAAAGGTTAAAGAAGGAGCATCCATCCTGGAGAAATCTTCAGAGTTTGCCATTATCATTCCAGAAGTTCACAGTAATCTTGTTATGGCATTGGAAAATGCTGAAAAAATTGAGGAAGTTGTTGGAATTCCAGGGAGAATTACCAACTTAAATGGGATGCCAAAAACAGTGAGCAGCCCTGATTTTTTAAAAACATCACACATGGCCAGGCTTGCGCTTAGCATGATGAAGCACGACCCATCACTTAGAAGTGCCATTAACATCAAGTACGATCCCTTGATTCTTGA
>JAEZAV010000112.1 GCA_023430285.1 Methanobacteriota archaeon
AGCATCCAACCTACTTAAAGGAGGGGTTGATGCGGCTATACAGATAACCATGGACAGGAGTGAAACAGGAAGTCTTGGAGGAGCACCACTGGAGGAGGCCAAATCATGGGCCAAGGCTAAGGCAGGATCCAAACTCGTGACAGTGGTTGGGGATGCAACCATCATATTTCCATTGATACTGGCCGGTGCAAAGGAAATGAACCAAAGATCCATGGAATAAACCATGGAATGAATATAAAAGAATTTCCATTTATCTATTTTTTTTTATAAATGGAAGAAAAACTAACTTTTAAAACTCTTTAATCAAGGATAAAAAATAACATGCTTTTAGAACCAGTGCTCTACGCATTTTCAGGATTCTTCATGAAGTTTTCTGATGATGCCTACGACAGAAAAAAGAATATTTACATGGCAGCAATGGCTGCAGTTCTCTGCGGTGTTTCCATAGCCTACCTGGCAGTGACCAGTTCAGATTCAGCATGCTTATTCATAGCCATCCTGATAGGCACAGTTCTATCCCTAAAGGTGGATAGTTTAAACCATGTACTGGCCCTTATCTTGTTTCTGCTAATAATCATTTATATTGGAATACCTTCAATCGGAATTGTAACCCTGATTTTATGTGCGTTAGCAGCATTCATAGATGAAGTTGGTAACGACAATGCTAGAATAAAAAAATTAGGCAGGGGAGCTGAACTCTTCTTTGATTACAGGTTCACACTAAAATTAACGGTGTTGGTGTTTGCTGTTCTGGGCCTTCTTGTACCCTACTTCCCAGTTTTAGCACAACCCAACATCCAATACTTCCAATTTTTAACCTTCATCTACTTCTTGCTATTTGATCTGTTCTACGAAGTTGCAGGGTTAAAGTTTGATGCTATCTACAATGGATTTAACAACCTCTTCAGGATATTCAGAGGAGTAAATTGAACGTCCAACAATTATGGCGTCAGCAAACTCGAGGGTTTGATTTGGATCTCCACCTTGCACACCCACACCTGGAGATATTATGAACGAATCTTTACCAACAACTTCCCTAATTTTCTTAAGCCTGTCTGGTTTGGTTGAAGGTGCCACATAATTCTTTAAACCCATATCAATGCCCATGGCTGCAATGTCCTCTGCAGCAGGCTGGAGAAATTTTGATGCTCCCGGGTGTGACATTTCTGTGAGTAAAAACACTTCTGTTCCAAATTCCTCTGCAGAATCTACACAGGCCTTAACACTGTCTGGACCTACAAATCCATGCACAATTATGGCATCTGCACCAGCTTTAAATGTCAGATCTGCGATTTTCTTATTTGTTTCAGGGATGTCTGCCACCTTAAAATCGGCAATTATTTTGCAGTCAAACCTATCCTTAACCAATCCAATGGATGGCAAACCTTCAGCTAAAGCAAGGGGATAACCGATTTTTATGGTATCCAAATAGTTAATAACACTGTTTCCAACCTCCAGTGCACCATCAATGGTCAGAAGGTCCATGGCAAGTATTATTTTGTTTTTGATTTCCATAGATTAATACTCATTTTAATTCTTTAAATTATTTTTGAAAATAGTAGTCCTGGGGGGATGGCCATCCATGTAAAAAATACCAAACCTATATTTAACATCGGTACAAAGAAGTTCCAAAGTAAAACGTTTTGAATTACATGATGTTATTCAAGGGAAAATGGATTTAAATGGCTGAAATAAAGAAAAATAAACTCAAAGCGATAATTGGTGCGCTTGTAACATTCGTTGTTGTTGGATTAGTGGCTGTACAGGCCATGTTCTTTTTGAAGGGTTACGCTCCATCAACTAACATGATGAACCATCAGTTTCTGGTTTCAATAGGATTTTTAATAGGAATACTCGCAGCTTCATATGTTTACACCTACCTTCAAGGCGAGGACAGATCATCCTGGCTCTACGATGAAGATGGAAAAGAGAAGTGAAGATGGAATAATCCGGACTTATCTGTCCTGGATTTCCATTTAACATTCACTTTTTAGGTTGGAGCTTATGATTTAATTATTTACCTGGATTCAGGTTGATTGATGCACAGTAGGTGTATCCCTTTTTTTCAATACCTTCTTTAAAGACTATTTCTGGATTTTGGTTGAAGTGTGTCGCTGCAACCATTATATGGTAAATTAATATTCCAGCGTCCATGGGGATGTATTTTTTTGCAATTAACGATCTTATGAAGTTGGGTTTGGTGGTGAAAACATCGATGCAACTGTCATCACCACTTAAAAACCAGGCTTGACTGTTGGTGGCTGTTGGTGAGAGTCTTCCAGCTTCCAATATGTTCCTGTTATCGTTTGTAATTGTGATGTCTGTCATTTTCTCCAGTGGATTTCTCTTAAACTCACTTAAATCAGATCTGTGAAGTGGTTCATCAGGGTTTCCAAATGCCAGAAGAATCACAAATTTAAGTTCTGATCTTTGTTTTACATGGTCCTTAATGGTTGGAATACCCTGCCAGCAGCATCCTATACCATTTGCAGAAAACAGAAGATCCATCTGCTGTAACATGTAACCTACATTGGTTAGGTAACCTTCCTTTTCCTCAGAGAATACTGCTAAGTAGTGGGGAGCCTTTTTCATCATCCTGGTTTTAACATCTTCAGATGAAATTAACAGAACTTCAGTCTTAATCCCTGGAATTAAAGGTTTTAAATCCTTCACTTCCCCTTCAATATCCTTTAGGATTTCATCAGCTAGAGGATCCTGATCGTACTTTCTAATGGATTTTCTCCTGGAAATTGTCTCGTAAATATCATTTTTATCCATAATACCGCTCCGCAAAAACATTTATTTCTACCTAAATTAATGAATCAAACTAGTTAACTGAGTATAATTTTAGTTTATTGTTTTAAATCCTGTTTTACCCTTTTTGTAAATATTTCTTAGGGATATGTACAATTTTTTTTGGTGTGTTGTTTGTATATTATATTTCATGTGGGGTTTATTTTTTTTCAACCATCATGGAAATATTTATAAAGTTTTGCCAACAGTATCCCATTTATACAACTTATTAATTAAAATTAGTATTACTCTGAATAAAGCATGGATTTACTCTCGATTTTTTGAGGATGGTTAAATGAAAATAATTGAAACCAATGATCTTACATACGAATATCCAGATGGAACCAAAGCTCTGGAAAAGGTTAATTTTAATGCTGAAGAAGGAAAGATAGTTGCACTTTTAGGGCCCAACGGTGCAGGTAAATCAACTTTATTTCTGCATTTTAATGGTATATTAAGACCAACACATGGCAGTGTACATGTAGATGGGGAAACTGTTAGTTACGACAAGAAGGAACTCTTAAAAATACGTCAAAAGGTGGGAATTGTTTTCCAAAATCCTGATGATCAACTCTTTGCCCCAACAGTACTTGAAGATGTTGCATTTGGACCCATGAACATGGGACTGTCCAACGAAGAAGTGGAAGAAAGGGTTAAAGACGCACTGTTAAGGGTGGGCATGGAAGGATACGAAAAAAAAGCACCACACCATTTGAGTGGAGGTCAGAAAAAACGTGTCGCAATTGCAGGCATACTCGCAATGAAACCCAAGATAATGGTGCTGGACGAACCCACAAGTGGCCTCGATCCAAGGGGTGCTTCACAGATACTCAAACTCCTTTACCAGTTAAACAGCGAGGGAATGACCATTGTAATATCCACACACGACGTTGATCTGGTGCCAATATACGCCTCTAGGGTTTACATCATAAGCCACGGTAAAATTATCAAGGAAGGCAATCCTCAAGAAGTGTTTGAAGATGTTGAAACCATAAGGGGAGCTAATTTAAGATTACCAAGGATAGCACACCTCATGGAAATTCTTAAAAAGGAAGATAAACTCCCATTTGACAAACCATACCCTTTAACAATTGGAGGGGCCAGAAAACGTATATTAAAAGAGTTTGAAGACTAATTTCTATAATTTTTTTGCAGATCTACTTTATTTTTCAATCATTTTTCGCTGATTTTCTCATAATCTTTGTTTTTTATGCATAAATTGTGATTAACTTTTTCTTAATCCCAAAATATGTTGGATCATTTCGAATTGATCTCTAAATTTCCATTAAAGTACCAATATATGTATTTAACAATATCCGGGGGTTATTTGTTTAATATTGTTCCACTAACCTGATTGATTCAAAATTTACGTATTATATGGTGATTTTTTTATATTTAAACTTTTAAAGTTTAATTGTTAAAGTATAAATTAACCTGAGGTGGTAATGGAATGAAAAAAATTATGGGAATGTCAGTTTTTGCTGTTATGATACTGAGCATCATAGCAGGATGTTCAGCAGCAAATCCTAATGACACAACTCCATTTGTTAATGTAGAAATGAAGACTTCTAGTGGACTTATTTTTACTATGGATGAAAATCAAACATTTACATTTAAAACCAACGATCCTTTCTGGCTCACTGCTACAGTTCAAGCCAATGGTCAAGTCATATCGTCAAATCAAAAAATATTATTCTACGACCATGACCTGACAAACGACGTAACCTACAATCACATAGTCCCAAGCGGTCAAGAATTCTCAATCAACACCAACGAAAACAATGCCCACGACCATAAATATCAATTATCAAAGGGAACTCACGAACTTAAATTCGTATACAAGAATAACAACAATGAATTAGCGTCCACAACATTCTACGCAGTTGTAGTATGAAACTAATGACTAAAGTTCAATGAGATAACGCAACAATTTTCTTTATAAACTCAATTTCTTATTTTTTTTAAATTGATAAACGACTGATAAACGATAATGGAGGCTTATCACATGAAAATTGAGAAAATATCAATATTTCTGGCTGCATTACTGTTATTGGCCACTGCTTCAGGAACAGTAGCAGCAGCTAACTACAACAATGGTACTAACGCCACATACAACATTACAAACGACATAACAACTAAGGAACAAGCATTAAATAGAATAAACTACCTAGAAAACCAGATTGCAGAATTACAATTTCAAATAGGAACTATTAATAAAAATATCAACCAGAAAAACGACCAAATCAAACATTTAAATGCTCGTTTGTTATTAGCTTGCTATAAGAACGATATTGGACAGGTGAAACTGATAGAATGCAAAATCAATAACATAAAGAGCGATATCAATTCTCTTGAAATGCAAAGAACTGCACTCTTAGACACTCGAAACTCCTTCAGTTCGGAGATGGAAGATCTCAAGATCAAGTGGGGCATAATAGATCCAGCTTAAAATAATTTCCTTTAATTTTTTGTTGGAGGAAATATTTTGCAGAAACTAAGAAAGATAAACTTAAATGAGGTGATTTTATCTTAAATAAGAAGATCATAAGCATTTTATTATTGTTCGGTGTGGTGGCATCTGGTTTTTCAGGATTAGCTGCAAGTTATGCAGCTTCGAATCATCACGGCGATGATACCACCGGAATGCATATTGATATAAATGACCACGGACCGAATCAAATAATTGATATCACCAGTTACCAAGGTGATTCTAGTAAAATCAAAGCAGAACTTTGGAAGAACGAGTTGGGTGGTGTTACATACCCTTGGAATGATGTTTACATGACCATCTACGATAAAAATGGAAATGTAGTTGGCTCTGATAAGCAAGAAAGTAATTGGATAGGTAACTGTTACTTTTACGTACCTGATAATTTAGCTAGTGGAAATTACGAAATAAAATTCAGTGCATCAGGTGATAGTTCAACAGGGCAGCATATTTATCATGCTGAAACTTGGGCTAATCTCGTTGTGCGTGATCCTGTGGGTGATAATCCCAACGCTGCTAATGGAAATTTGACTGTTAACGCTGGTAACATAATTCAAGGACAAAAACTGTCAGTATCAGCTAATTTTGTTAACAGCACACGCATGGCCAACTACAAAAATCAAACACCTGATAAAAACTCAGATTTAGGCTACATAGATTATGTTGTGCTTG
Organism: Methanobacteriota archaeon; assembly: GCA_023430285.1. Lineage (GTDB taxonomy): Archaea > Methanobacteriota > Methanobacteria > Methanobacteriales > Methanobacteriaceae > Methanobacterium_B. Next base: position 5,954 of record JAEZAV010000112.1, read on the forward strand.
ATGATAAAAATAACATAATTATGAGGGGTTTTGGAGCTTTAAAATTATCAAACAATCAGATAGTATCGGATTCAGATATAAACACTGCCAATCTCCAGCCAGGTACCTATCATTTGCAAAGCCAAATCCAATTAAATTCTTTCATTAAACCTATAAACACAGAACAAACCTTCAATGTTTATTCAAAAAACAGTTCAATATCTGTTAGTAATGAAAGCACTCTTAACGTAACAAAGGGCGACGATGCACAGGTAGTAGCATGGATAAACAACGATGGACTGGCAAACATATCTAAAAAAACTGCACCCAAAGCCGAAGTAACTTTCACAGTGTTTGACCAAAACTACAACGTGATCACAGGAGACACTTTCCCAGCAACCCTAGTTAATGGACACTATGTAGCGTACATGGATTGGAACACTGCAAATTTCAAACCAGGAACCTACAAGGTACACATGGCAGTTAATGGAAATCCATATCTCTTAGGCTGTGATTCATGGACCACCATAACCATCAACCCAAAATAAGATGTTTATTGAAACAGTTTAAAAAAATAAAAAGAGTAAATGGTGTGATTAATCATTTACTTCAATTTTTTTTGGAGGTCTAGATGTTCATGATGAAAAATGTATTTTTGCGAATTTTAATTGTGGGAATAATGGTGGCAGGTGGAACAGGTTTGGCATCAGCTTCAAATCCAATTCAACTGGAATTAGACAGTGTTAAGTATCCATCCCACTTTGAAAATTTGCAGTACAATACCAGTGGAAACAACACAATATCCCTAAACGGAACCTTAACATTTACAGATAATTCCACAATAAAACCGATTCCAGGAGCCTATTTATTTCTAGCAATCATAGAATTCACCGACGACAATGCCAATCACAACATAGTGTACCATGGAATTTGTGTCACAGATAAGGATGGTAAGTTCCAGTTTAATAGTGGACCTTATTTCACAGGATTTCCAGGAAATTACACCATATTTCTACGTTACCATGGCAACAAAACCTACGAACCATGCAACACAACATTTGATATTTAACCACAATTTTTTTTTATCCATTCTATGCAAAAATGAATGTTTGAAATCAAATGCCGCGAAAAAATTTAATTTTAGGGAAAAAAGAATTAAAATAATAGTTACGTAGAATTGATTTTTTTGTTGAAAAGTAGGAGGATTAACTCCTATTCAACGACTTTGATTGCCTTGGTTGGGCAGGAGTAGGAGCATAGTTTGCAGCCGATGCATTCCTTGTCCTTGACTTCAATTGTCCAATCATCTTCAACTATGATTGCATGAACTGGGCATAGGGATACACATGCACCACAGTCTATGCACACGTTTTCATCCTTTTTAACCACTCTTTTAATGGGACTCACACTTATTCCAGCATTTTCTATGTAAGCGATACCTTGTTCTGCCTCTGGACCATTGATCTCCATCAACATCTTACCACCTTGGGAGTCAATGTCTGCCCGCAGAATATTGAAGTTCACATCAAAATTCTTAACAAGATCTGTGATAACGGCTTTGTTAGCCATTTTTGGGGAAAAGTACAGCCATGCTTTCATTTAAATTCCCTCCTTGCGATTTTTTGCACACATGAGCCTTGAAATATCTTCGGCAGTTATCATGCCCTTCACATGATTATTTTTATCAATGATAGGCAGTCCTGAGATTTCATGCTTGTCAATACGCCGGGCAATAATATCCACTGGTTCATCTTCCCTTGCAATAACCACCTTTTTGGTCATCACATCCTTAAGCTTGGTTTTGCCCTTTGCAACTGCGTTTGCAATGTCCCATGAAGTGACTATTCCAAGCAGCTTCTGATCGTCATCAACAACTGGAAGATGATTGATACTGTTTTGCACCAGCCTTTTAGCAACATCTCCTATTTCATCATCGGGATTTGCAGTTATCAATGGTTTGCTCTGCAATTCATTCACGATGGGAGTTTGCCTCCTAATTTCGAGGGGCTTAGGACTGTAACCCTCGTGTGCAAGTAAATTAACAGGAGATGTAAGCAAGAATTTACCGTTTTTAATCCATGATTGAAGTTCCTTGGCTATTTTAACCGCCTTTTTGTAGGATGATAATGGGGAAGTTTCGACTTCAACACCGTTTATTTCAATACTTCCACTCCTAAGTTCCTTGTAATTAGTTTCGAGAATGGTTGGTTTGCTTCTTCTTGCCACACCATAATCAGTCACATGGCATGTTATGTCCTCATCTGCTATGGCTGTTCGTTTGGCAATGTCACTGTTTAGTACTGGTATTGGAACTCCCACACCGACGAAGAGTGTTGAACCGTATTTAGGCATGGTAGCACCCCTGACAAATTCATGGTCCATCTGCTTCATGTCACCCTTGAGCATCATGGTACCAGCACCTCCAACAGGCACTCCATTTTCCCTTTTAACCTCTGTGCTGTGCTGTGTACCTTCACCAATAACGTAACCTTCAGTACCGCAGAGGAAAATCTTGGTTCCCAAACCAATGGTCTGGAAGTAGGGATCATTTAAGAGGGGACTGAGCCCTCCAGCACTGGAAAAACTAACATTACCCATGTTTGGCAGGAGTGTGCCCATGTAGGTGTAAATTGGTTCATCTGTGGAATTCACTGCAGCAGCATAATTCTGATAGGAGTTACGAGGATTAATCATGACTGCATCGTTAAGATTTTCCAGATTAATCTGTGTTTTAACTTCTGTTAATGGATAACAGTCTGTACCATAGGAATCTGCAACCAGTTCAACATCTTTACCATTGATGAGATCCTCTATGACATGGGCCCCACCATACTCGATACCCACATCAGGATTTCGGCTGGGCTGTGTGGCTCCTATGTAAGTGTCAACTGCTGCAAGTCCGGAGTAGGATTCAACACCATTTAGAAAAGTTTTGGTCATTTTTATCGGGGGATCTGTGTGTCCAAAGTTTAAAAATGCCCCTGAAGAACACATGGCTCCAAAGGTACCTGTTGTAACCACATCAATTTCTTCTGCGGCTTTTTCAGCACCATTTTCTCTAACAATTTGCGTCATTTCTGTTGCCGTAACAACAACCGCATCTCCGTCCTTAATACGTTGATTTATTTCTTCAATGGTCTTCATTTATTCACATCCACACCATCATTAGTTGTATCATCTATTAAAATTAATAATTAAAATATTATTTGAATTATAAATCCATGAGTGGGTTCTTCATCATATTTAACCTGAAAACATGACTTTACCTAAGCAACACAATTCCCAACTCAAATCCAGTTTTTACATAAATAAAATATACTCAATAATGTTACTAATAACCTTACTATTTAACAAGTTTTCTATCCCATGGGCCCATGAAGGACAGATCAGTTTGGTGTATGTTTTTGAACAGTTCAAGCAGATATTCCATTTTCAATTTGAAGTTACTTTGTCAATGGGCGTTTGAAAATGATGTGAACTGGAAACTCTGGACTTCTCAACCAACATTATTTATTTGGGTTTTATGGGGAAAAATATTTCAGTTTACAAACAAAGATAATAGAGCAGTACAATTTTAAGATAGAAAATATTTCCAGCAACAATTAATTCATTTATAGGAGTTTAAAAATGCCGTCATCAAAGGAAAATAATCTTGATCCAGATTTATTCAGAAAAACAATTGA
>JAEZAV010000160.1 GCA_023430285.1 Methanobacteriota archaeon
CAGGGAAGTTTTAAGATCCAAACTTGGAGCCTAGGACGTGATCAATTATGGAACTAACTATTTGTCACATGTACCCAGATCTTTTAAACTTGTATGGAGATATTGGAAACATCATAAATCTCAAAAAGCGCTGCGAATGGCGGGGCATCAAAGTTAAAATCAGAAATTTCACAGTTGACTCAGATATTGATTTGAATGAAACAGATATCTTCTTCATGGGAGGAGGATCTGACAGGGGTCAATCCATTGTTTATTCAGATTTAACGCGGTACCAAAAAGTACTCACAAATGCCATTGAAGATAGAGCTGTGTTTCTGGCTATTTGTGGAGGTTACCAGCTTTTAGGTGAGAGTTATATTGATGCCGAGGGAAATAGAATACCAGGATTGGGTGTTTTAGATTACACAACAGAGAGTGAAGATGGCAGGTTGATTGGTAACGTTGTATTGAAAAATCATTTGGGGCTTAAACCTGAAACTTTGGTGGGCTTTGAAAATCATGGTGGAAGAACTTACCATGATTATGATACACTTGGAACCGTAATAACTGGAAACGGTAACAATGGAAAGGACAATTTGGAAGGAATGGTATACAAAAACTGTATAGGAACCTATTTACATGGTCCAGTACTCCCAAAAAATCCACATTTAACGGATCATATCATCTTAACAGCCCTCAAACAGAAGTATGATATTAACAAACTGGAACAGATAAATGATAAACTCGAGTACAAAGCACATAACAATGTACTGGAACGTTATGGTATCTGATTAAAATTTATGAATAATAACTGATGCAGCATCCATAAAGAATACTAATAATCTTACTTTTTTTTATATTTTGCAGCCCCATAGTAATTGAGCTGTTAAGTTGTATAAATATAGATTTTACCGGGATCTATTGAAAAAAATTTGAGGTAAGGTAGTGGAAAATCGAAAAAATCTTTATATTCATGTTTGAGTTTCATTTTAAATTCATTGATGAGATTAAAACAGATAAATATAACCTCAGTCAAATTATTTAATAACAGTTGTATAGAATAAATTATTTTTAAATATGAAAAAATAATTATTAATGAATTTTTATAAAGTTAGTGTGGTGCTAAATTTTTTTGTGAGTGCCAAGGATAATAATTTTAGGCTTATAATAAATTAGGCTTTAATAATAATGAATATCGATTGAAAATTTATTTAAGGAGATGGTAGATCTGTCAAAGTATATTGTGGTTACAGGAGGAGTAGTTAGTTCTATTGGAAAGGGAATAACATCCGCTTCTATAGGGAGAATACTGAGATCGTATGGAGTCGATGTCACAGCGATAAAAATCGATCCCTACCTAAACTGGGATTCAGGTACGTTGAACCCTTATCAACACGGTGAAGTGTTTGTTACTGAGGATGGGATGGAAACCGACCTTGATCTGGGTCATTATGAACGTTTCTTGGATGTCAACCTTTCAGGAGAATGTAACATAACCACAGGTAAGGTATATTCCGCAGTTATTAACAAGGAAAGAAAGGGAGATTACCTTGGTGCTTGTGTACAGATCATTCCACATATTACTGATGAAATTAAGGCCATGGTAAGGAAAATTGCCGATCAAACCCAGGCCGAAGTGGTTATGGTAGAAGTTGGAGGAACAGTTGGAGATATTGAAAGTCAACCATTCCTCGAAGCATTGAGACAACTGCGTAATGAAGAGGGTCATGACAACGTGATGTTTGTTCATGTAACCTACGTACCGTACCTCAGGGCTGCTGGTGAATTTAAAACCAAACCTACCCAACACAGTACCAAGGAACTTAGGAGTACTGGAATCACACCGGACATGATCATCTGCAGATCAGAACTGCCAATAGACACCCACCTGAAAGAAAAAATTGCACACTTCTGTGATGTAGACAAAAATGCTGTTATTAACGCTCCAGATGTTCGATCTATCTATGAAATTCCCCTAATATTAAACAGTGAAAATGTTGGGGATTACATTGTTGACAGGATGAAAATCGAAACCAGAAAACCTGATCTCTACGATTGGAGTAGGATTGTAGAGTCTCTGAAGCTCGATGAGAAGAGGGTTAGTGTTGGAATCATAGGCAAGTATGTGGAACTTGAAGATGCCTACATAAGTATCAGAGAATCATTGAAACATGCTGCAGCTGAGGTTGGTGTTAAAGTAGATATTGAATATTTAAGGGCGGAAGACAGTGTAAATAAATCCAAACTTGAACAATTTGATTCACTTCTCATTCCAGGCGGTTTTGGTGAAAGGGGAATATCAGGAAAGCTTGATGCTGTCAGGTACTCCATCGAAAAACAGGTTCCAATCTTTGGAATTTGTTTAGGTATGCAGTGCATGGTCATTGAATATGCTAGAATGAATGGTTTTGAAGGTGCAAACAGTACAGAGTTTGATGAAAATGCCAAACACCCTGTTATTGACATCATGCTAGAACAAAAGAAGATCAAAAACATGGGCGGAACAATGAGACTTGGATCCTATCCATGCAAACTCGAAACAGGAACGTTGGCCCATGCATCCTATAAAGAAGACATGGTGAGTGAACGACATAGGCACAGGTTCGAATTTAACAATGATTATCGTGAAATTTTAGTGGAGAAAGGTCTGACAATTTCAGGTGCATCCCCTGATAATTTCCTGGTGGAAATTGTAGAACTGAAAAATCATCCATGGTTTTTAGGCTGTCAGTTCCATCCAGAATTTAAATCCAGACCAAACAAAGCTCATCCAATATTTAGATCATTTATTGAAGCAGCAGTGGAGAATAAAAAGAGTAAATCAACGACTTAATAAATTCCCATTCTCCTTTAAACCAAATATTATTATTTTTTTAATTAATGAAAATCAATTATGCAAACCTGACTTCTACTTCATTGGTGAAATTTACATTCCCCAGTATTTTTTAGAATCCCTTATTACAACTAGTTTTTAAAGTTATTATCTTGACAGTCTATTCCATTAAAATCTGTGTTTTTTATAATGCCTTGTTCATTTAACGTTGTTGGTTCGAGATTTGAGCTTGTAATCTGGAATTTGAAATAGTATAAAGGAGTTATATTTAAATGTGTAGGTCATAAATAATTTATTTGATAAAGATTCTTAAAATAACAGTAGCATGAACATTTACATAAATCCTAGAGAATGATAATTATGTTTGTAAATATACCGCTCATAACAATAATTATTGCAGTTGTTGCATGCATATATGCAAGTTACTCAGACCTTAAAGTTGGACTAATAAAAAACAAGTTAACTTTTCCCCTTATAGCAATAGGAATTATTTTAAACGGAATCTACGTTT
>JAEZAV010000183.1 GCA_023430285.1 Methanobacteriota archaeon
AGTAGAACAACAGTATGTAGTATACAAAGGCCGGTGGTTTAGTCTGTGATGAACCTAATTCTGCGATGAAATATGCAGCAAGAACTATCCAAGGTGTGAAACCTGCTAAACAACCCAGAAGATATGCAGACCAGTCCGGTTTCTTTGTGTGGAAGTTTATTTTTTCCATTAAATATCCACACAGTATCATGGTTGCGTTTAACACGAAAATCATGACCAGAGACCACAGATCCCAAACACCAACGAAGGTTGCTATTATAACCAGCATAATTGAACTGGTAATTGCATATTCATACCAACGGTAGGGATTCATACCCTTTTTAAGATTCTCTACGTATGGTTTGTACTTGACAAATCCAATTAGTAGAAGAGCCAAACCCGAAATAAGTAGGAAGGATGAAAGTATCACACCAAGATGAGTCAGGGTGTAAACAACCTGTGGATCGGGTTGTATTGAAAATGAAGGCGGAACTAAACTAATAATTTTAAACTTAAGGTAGAAAGTATAAATATCTTTGTTCCAAGTAAGAAGATATCCTAATACAACCATTAGAATTCCCTGGACAAAAAGAAAAATTCCAGCACCAATATTAAGCTTCCTTAGACTTGAAAAAGTTATGGATGATTTAGCTATTAACTCACGACGCAGATCATTATCCAAGAATATCAAACCCCCATGTACATATTATATGCATATGAAAGTTATTAAAATTTTTTCATAAATTTAAGGTTAATACAGTGAACTGTAGTCAATAATCTAAAAATTTCTCGCATTTATATTCGTAATTACAGTGAAGAACTTGAAAGTATTCGATTCCAATACCAAACCTATGGTTCTACATGTTTTGGATATTCATACTCTTTCTTTATACTTCACTTCTTTAAAATTGATTTTAAATTCTGTACCATCAGTTCCATTAACTTTTAAATTCCCCTCCAATTGGTTCACAAGATTTTTCACCAGTTCAAGACCCAAGGTATCAACATCTTCTATGTTAAAGTCCTTTGGTAATCCTATCCCATTATCCGCAATTGTGAGTTCCATATCTTGATTTGAAGAAGTCAGTTTAATGGTTATAATTCCATCTAAATTTGGAAATGCATATTTAACACTGTTGGTTACCAGTTCATTGATGATAAGTCCCAGTGGCATGGCAGTGTCAATATTTAAATTAATATCTTCGATGATCAGGTTGGTTTTGATCATCCTTCTTCCATAACTGTAGAGTGTGTCGTACACAAGTTTCTCTGTAAATTCCCTGAAATTGATTTTACTCATGGAAGAAGATCCATAGAGTTTCTCGTGAACTGTGGCCATGGTTTTAACTCGACCCATGCTCTCCTTTAAAACATTATCTGCACATTGATTATCGTTAATTTCTTGCAGGTTAAGTAAACTAGCAATTATTTGGAGATTATTCTTGACCCTGTGATGAATCTCACGTAGAAGAACTTCTTTTTCATCTAGAGACTTTTTTATCTCGGTTTCTATCTTTTTACGTTCTGTGATATCACGGGCAACATGAACCACCCCCATCAGTTTTCCGTTATTATCCTTGAGTGGTGAAACACTAACTATGAAATCACCACCCAAACCATCCTCATGGATCTCTGATGTATGCTCGTGACCGTCTATAAGCAGTTTACTAAATGGACAGAAGGAGGGTACTGAATTCATACCGTGCACCACCTCGTGACATGTGAGTCCAACCATTTCTTCGGGTGTTGTATTAAATTTGTCTGCCATTGCCTTGTTGGCTCGAAGAACCTTGAAATTAGTGTCTAAAATGACAATCAGATCAGGCACGGCATTAAAGGTGTCCTCCCATTCTTCCTTTGCACGAATAATTGCATTTTCAGCCATTTTACTCTGGGTTATGTCCCGTATTATGCCCCTGTAACTTGTAATAACTCCATTTTTCTCGACTGCTGTAAGAGAACAGTGGGTGATCATTTTTTCATGATTCTTCTTCTTGACAACCACCTCGTACTCTGCACTTCCATGATCATTAACCTGTTTCAGTATCCTGGCCCTATCAGCGGGATCAACATACACATCCTCCAAGAGATCCAGATCCAAAATTTCATCCTTTGAATCGTATCCAAACATTTCTATCCCTTTCTTGTTCATATCAAGAATTTTTCCGCTGGGAGATGTTATAAACAGCCCATCAAAGGATTCTTCGTAGATTTCCCTGTATTTCTTTTCACTTTCACGAAGTGCTGTCATAACCTTCTTGTATTCTGTTATGTCCCTTGCTGCTGCGAACACTCCGATGATCCTTCCGGTTTCATCCTTGTATACAGATGCGTTGTACAAAACAGGGGTTTTGGTTCCTTTTTTGTGCTGGATTTCCAGGGGGTAGTCCTTGACAAATCCTTCTTTAAAAACCTTTTTATAGCCTTCATCTGCTTTTTCAGGTTCTGTGAAGTAGTTTGAAAAGTTTGATCCGATTATTTCTTCCTTTGAGTAACCAGTTGCATTTTCTGTTGCACTGTTGACATCTGTTACCTTTCCATCTGGACCTATGGTAACCAGAGGATCTAAACTGGCCTCAATTAAACTTCGGTTGTAACGACCCGCAAGCTCAAGTTCATTTTCTATTTTTTTACTTTCGGTGATGTCCCTGGCTATGGTGGATATGGCAATTAAATTTCCAGAATTGTCAAAAACAGGGGAGAGAGTTATTGAAACATTTATTATAGAACCATCCTTTTTTAACCTGATGGTTTCGTAGTGGTGAATTTTTTCCGATTTTTTAATTTTTTCAATTAAACTGGATATTTCATTGCTGAGATTTATTGGTGCTATTACCGAAATATTTTCTCCAATTACTTCTTCGGCAGAATAACCATAAATCTGTTCTGCTCCTTTGTTCCAACTTAATATAGCACCATCTAGGGATTTGATTATAATGGCATCATCTGTTGACTCCACCACATTGGCCAGTAACTGATTGTTCTTTTCTGCTTCAATTAATTGTCTGATGTCCCTTGCTGCTGCGAACACTCCGATGATTCTACCAGTTTCATCGTTGTAAACAGATGCGTTGTACAAAACAGGAATCTTCGCCCCATCTTTGTGCTGGATTTCCAGGGGATAATCCTTCACAAATCCTTCTTTAAAAACTTTTTTATAGCCTTCATCTGCTTTTTCAGGTTCTGTGAAGTAGTTTGAAAAGTTTGATCCTATGATATCTTCCTTTAAATAACCTGTTGCCTTTTCTGTTGCACTGTTGACATCAGTTACCTTTCCATCTGGACCTATGGTAACCAGAGGATCTAAACTGGCTTCAATTAAACTTCGGTTGTAACGACTCGCAAGCTCAAGCTCAGCTTCGGCTTGTTTAAGCTCTGTTATGTCTGTATGTAAAACAATACTGGGATTATTCTTCCCGATATCCTCGTACAACGGTGAATGTTTTGCTATTGTCCAAAGTACTGATCCATCCTTTCTATTGAATTTGCATTGCATTTCAAATGTTTCCCCATCCAGAATTTTTTTCAGGGACTCTTCCATCTGGTGTAGTTCACTGTCATCAATGAATTCTAGAATATCGTGGCCAATTAATTCTTCTTTTTTGTATCCAATCATGGCCTCAAAGATCTTATTAACATATATAAAACCGCCTTCAGGAGCAATAATAGTCAATCCTTCAGGCAAAGTATTTGAAGTTTCTGTGTACTGTTTCTCTTCACCTTTCAGTATCTTTTCTATATTATTCCTATGCAAGACAACATCTAATGCATATTTAAGTTCACTGGATTTGTGGGCTTGGATTATGTATCTGTAGTGGTTGATCTGATTGATCAATCCAATTTCAGAATCTTTAGAATGAGTATTTAAATAAATAATAGGGATGTTTGATTCATAAATCTTAGAAAATGTGTTAACAGCTTCTATTTCTTTTTTTCGGGTTATGTTCATCAAAATAATGTCTGGAATTATTTCTAAAGCTTTTTCTACAGCTTCTTTAGCACTCGATGTAACATATGGAACTTTATAACTAAAGGATTCCAGTTTGTTCTTAATATTTGTGGTTTTTGAGTTTTTGTCCACCAACAATAAAATATTTACGCCAACCAATATGAACACCCAATTAGATTTTTGTATGAACCTTTATTTTATTATTGTGATTCATTTATTTTGATTTTTTATTCATTACTCCTTTTATCTCATCATACAGATTAAATAAGGTTTAAATAACTATTTAGAATTTGTTTAATTGTTATATTTGGCTTTTAGTTCTTGAATTTAAGTTTAAGTTGTTGGAAGGGTCACTGAATGTTCTATTCTGTTCTTTAAATATTAAGAAAAAAACTTATAAGTAATGAATGATTAGTCAGTCATAATGGATTATTAGTCAATCAACAAATATTGAAAAAAGGAAGTGGATAGATTATGAAAATCGGAGAGAATGTACATGCTTTAGAATCGACAAAAGGTAGTTATTCATACTTAAGAATGGATAAGGAACCAATATTAATAGATACTGGATATCCTGGAAAATTTAAGGATATTTTAGAAGAGATCAACTCTTTAAATTTGGAACTAAAGTGTATAAAACACATACTTTTGACTCACCACGATGTTGATCACGTTGGAAATGCTGCTCTACTGCAGGAGGAAACAGGTGCCACATTATGGGCTTCAAAAAATGATATTCCTTATATATTAGGAGATAAAGGCAGGCCCGGTATTAAAAAGTTAGTATCCTTTATCATGAGACCTAAAAAACCTGAAAAAATACAAGCATACCATGATAATGCCATTGGGGATGTAGAGATCATATCTACTCCGGGCCATACACCGGGCCATGTTTCGTTTCTCTACAAAGACATTCTATTTGCAGGTGATCTTGTTAGGAATACCAGTGGAAAACTAAAGAAACCTCCAAAATTCGGGAATTCCAACACCAAATCCATAGATGAATCCATAATTAAACTGGATGAATATGATTTTAAATGGATCTGCCCTGCCCATGGCGAACCTTTAGAACTAAAAGATGAATGGAAACAGTTGTTAAAAAATATAAGGTGAAATTAAATGTTTCATCAATTAAACAGTCGTACAATTAGGATTGATATAAATGATTGATGTAAATTTAATGTTTCTTCCATTATTTGGGCTGTTAATAGGCCTTCTTGTTTCCATGTTCGGAGGGGGTGGGGGTGGATTGTATGTTCCAGTTTTAATATTGATCTTTGGAATCACTCCACAAGTTGCAATAGCCACTTCCCTTGCATCTGTTTTACCAACCTCAGTGGTAAGCTCTATAAGTCATTTTCGAGAGGGAAATATAGATATTCGCACGGGATTAATTCTTGGAATAGGTGGCATAGTAGGTACATTAATAGGGGCAGTGATAGCCAATCTAATACCTCCATTACTTTTACAAAAAATCTTGGGAATATTTACACTTATCATGTTAATTCCAATGTTGAGAAGTTTGATACAAAGACAACAAAAAATGAAGGAATTAAACGGAGAAAATCAAGAAAAAACTACACTTAACGGTCCTAAAAGAGTTATTGCTTCTCTATTTGGAGTTGCATCTGGATTGCTGGCAGGTGTTTTTGGAATAAGTGGAACACCCCCAATTATTGCAGGACTTTACAGTTTAGGATTACCAGCACTCATGGTTGTAGGTACATCTGTCTTTGTGCTTATCTTCAATTCACTTGCGGGAATAGGAGGTTTTTATTTATTAGGCAGGTTAAATCTTACTTTAATCATACTATTAGGTGGCGGTGCTGCTGTAGGTGCATTTATGGGTCCACTATTACTTAAAAAAATTAATCCCTATACCTTTGAGAAAATCTATGGACCTGTAATCATGGGAACAATGATTATTTTCGCCTTGGGATTGATCTTTACATGATGCTAGATTAAAAAAATGATTTAAAAGTTAGGTAATTGGTTTGATGTGGGATGAATTAATGTAAATAAACTTCATAATTATGAAGTAAATTTTTAATCTAACAGATTAAAAGAACCTTTAAAAAGAACATCATACCCAAATTTTAAAGGTTTAAAATTTAAATACAGTTTAATTCAAATAAAAAATTGAACAAATTACAGGAAAAAAATGTGATCCAGAATGGGTGTGGATAAGAAAAAGAAAATTCTTGAAGCTGCTCTAAAGCTCTTCAATGAAAAGGGAATAGATAACACTTCAACTTCCCTAATTTCCAAGGAAGCAGGTGTTGCAACTGGGACCCTCTACATATATTTTGAAACCAAGGTAGATCTAATCATGGAGCTGGGCATATCCATACAGGAAGAGCGATATGAAAGTTTTATGGATCTCATAGAGTCTCCAATGGGTTACGAATCCTTAAAAAAGTTCTGGCTTGAAAGGGTGGAGTGGGGAGTTAACAATCCAGATAAACACGAATTCCTTACACAATTTAAATCCTCTCCCTACAACAAAAATATCAAACTCAAAATCCTTGATCACAATGAAAAACTTTCAAATTTAATAGAAAATGGAATTAAAGCTAAATTGTTGAAAGATATAACTCCGAAGTACATTTCAAAGTTTTTTTCAAACCATGTGAGCTTCACAGTAGAATACATTATCCAGACCAATACTCAAGAAAGGGATAAATTTTTTGAAACATTTTACGATGGAATAAAACATAAATAACTCTTAAAATTTGTCTAAGAATCCATGGATATTTAAACTGTATTAAATGATTATATTAATTTTTAAAAAAAATAGAGAATTTAATGAAGATTTTCTTGGTTACAGATTGATTAAGAACATGAAGTAGATAATCAATGCTACTAAAACAATCACCACGTTGGCTATCAATCGTTTCAATAAATTATCTCTAAGATACTTTAAATCAACAAAGACTATTAATGCTACAAACAGCAACACGAAAACTATATTCACTATTATATTTGCCATTAAACACCCCCGATCAGTATATAATGATTATATAATGATCGGTGGAGCACTTCAATGTTATGGATTATCTTATACAGTTGGTGTTATGTTAACTAAAATCTAATGGATGTCTTCAAGGTTTATTCTAAGTTTATGGTTTTAAAACTGGATTAAACACTGTATTCAAACCATGAATTAAATTTCATTTAAATTTCGTTACTCATGTAAATATCCGTTAGGAAGAAACATATTACAAAACCCAGCAGGTTCATTATGAGTGCTGCAATGAATACGTTGTGGAGTGCTGTGACTAGTAAGGGTGACACCACATTTGCTGTGCTGTTTTGCAGGTTGTAATTCAGTGTGTTGTTCATGATTGAACCTAGAACTGCCAAACCAACGACACTTCCAAGTTGTTCGAAGTACATGGATGATGAAGTCACCACTCCTAAGTCCCGTTTTGAAACCGCATTTTGGACTGCAATCATGAATATTGGCATGGCTAATCCCGCACCTATCCCAGTTATGAGTTCGTAGATTATGAGCTCGAGGTTTGTCGTGCTGGGGGTGAGTGTTGAAAGTAGGAACATTCCAAGGGCTCCTGTTGCAAAGGAGATGATGGCCAGTTTCTTGTATGTACCTGTCTTTGAGATTATTTGTCCAGATAAAATTGCCGTCACTATCATGGAAAACATCAAGGGAGTTAGAAACAAGCCTGATATTTGAGGACCCATTCCCTGAACCAACTGAAGAAAAACCGGTATATAAACTGTTCCAGCCAGGGTTATGGCACCTAAAAGAAAGACTGAAACAGTTGAAACAGTGAAAACTGAATTTTTAAACAGGTATAATGGTAACACTGGTTCTTTGGCCTTTTTCTCAGCATATATGAATCCTGCGAGCATGATGAACGAGACAAGCCATAGTAGGTCCCCATAGATTGGAGCGACTGTGCTTTGCTGACTGAAGGTTAATGCAACCAAAAATGATGTTAAGGCACCTGTAAAGGTTATTATGCCTGTGTAATCAATTATTTTTTCTTTAACTATAACTCCTAATTCAGGAAGGTAGGGAATGATTAAACTAAGTGTTATTATTCCTATTGGAACATTTACGAAGAATATCCATTGCCATCCAAGGAAATCTGTTATGAATCCTCCGAGTGTGGGGCCGACCACAGTTGAAATACCGCCAGCCACACCAAATAAACCCATATATTTTCCCCGTTGTCTTGGTGGGAACATTTCTGCAATTATTTTCTTTGGTACAGTCACAATGATACCTGCACCCAAACCCTGCAGAGCTCTAAAGAGTATGAGTTCGCCCATGTTTTTGGAAAATCCGCATAGAACAGATCCCACTATAAAAACCACCAATGCAGCTATTAATATTTTTTTGCTTCCATAGAAGTCTGTGAGCTTGCCAGCTAGCATGGCAGAAATAATTACAGTTGTGAGGTATATTGTAAAGGGCCAAACATAGTACTTTAAACCACCTAAACTTGCAATAATTTTAGGCATGGCTGTTGTGGTAATGGTACTGTCTATTGCAACAATTAAGAGGCTGATAATAAGTCCGGATAATATCAATTTGTAATGTTTTATAAGATTATTTTGAGTGTTTGTAGAGTTCATGGAATTATATCTCCATATCCAGCTCAGTTTCTATACTAGATTTTTTTAAAGGTTAATTCATAATTTTGTGTGGAATTTTATATTGAGAGCCCTAGCTAACCTTGTATAATATATTTAGAAAAGTTAGCCTGGTGGGCTTAATATTGAACTGTTATTGAATTTATTTGATTGATTTTGTTAGTTTCTCAAGTCTTTCTATCAAGGATTCTATTGATTCTTTGTAAGGAACTATATCCTCTTTATTTGCGTCTTCCATGTAGGATACATGCCAGTTTATGGCTGTTAATGAATTTTTTAAGGATATTGGTAGTGGATCTCCCTCTTTTGACGATGGGGATTGGAAATGTTCAAATAAATTGGTCGTAACAATATGTCCTTTTTTTGTTAATTCGTATCTTCCATCTTCTTTTTTTGTTATTAAACCTTCAGATACCATTTTTTTTAGCATGGGATATATTGAACCTGGTAAAAGTTTTTTTGATTTTATATCAGTTTCAGAATGGGGATGTTGATGAGTGTCCTTGTGCCATTGTACCTGTAGATCGTAGTGTGCTTGGACATTGGCCATAATTTCAACACCGTTACTTGGTCCAGCTTCATCTAATACATGAAGTATCCACATTCTCAACTCTCCAACTTGTTTCATTTCATATTCTCCCAGAATTTAAAATCTCTAAAGATAACAATATCAAATTTTTGATATCAATAATTTGATATGAATTACATATATACCTTTGGATATCCCTAAAATTTCTAAATAAAATACCTCAAAATAACCAATTTTAACATAATAAATTATACCCTTCAATCATTTAAAATCAATATACATACTAAACATGGATTAAATTGAAAAATAAGATTATTAACGGGCCATCGATGGTTAATTTATTAAGTTTGGGGTTGTTTACTTAATTTTCATCGATATTCCTCATTGATGGTTTAATCATCATGTGAACTCGAAAAAAATATCCCCCTATTAAAACATAATTATCTTAGGTTACTATTTTGATAGGGGTGAAAAGTAATGGTTGAAATTAAGTGGAAGCCTGTTACAATTGGTTTAGTAATTGCCATTGTAATAGGTCTGATCCTTGGAATTTTAACATCATGGGGAGATTTATTAGGCTATTTAATAGGATCAGCAGTTGTTGCCTACCTTGTGGGTGGAAACTACAAAAATGGAGTGATCCATGGAGCACTCGTAGGTTTGATTGCTGCAGTGGTGGTCCTTGTGGTAGGTTTAATGGGATTGAGTGTTGCCTACACCACTAACCTGTTTCTAGTTGGATGGATAGCATTAGCAACAGTCATAGTACTTGCCATAATTATTGGAACAATTACCGGTGCAATTGGAGGAATAATAGGAATACTAATAAAAAATAGAAACAACTGATATCATGGGCCAAAACGATCTAAGAATTATTTAAAACACATTTAAACACTTTGAACTGGAATGACGGGATCCTTTTGTTGGTAAATGGAATTGTCATTTAGCTATCTAGGGGTATGGTGAAGTAGAAGGTTGAACCCTTTCCAAGTTCTGATTCTGCCCAGATTTCCCCACCTTGTTTTTGTACAATTTTTTGTGCTATTGACAGTCCTATTCCTGTTCCATCATATTCTTGGTGGGTGTGTAGTCTTTTAAATATTGTAAATATTTTTTCTAAGTGTTCATGGGACATTCCAATTCCATTATCTTCGATACTGAATAAATACTGATTTTTTTCTTTTTTAGCAGACACATGAATTTTTGGGATGTCCGGGCCGTGATATTTAATTGCGTTTCCTATGAGATTTTGGAAGAGTTGGACCTTTAATTTTTCGTTTGCATTGATTGTTGGAAGTGGGTCATGGGTAATGATGGCATTATTTTCTTTGATCGGTACTTTTAGATTCAATAAAGCTTCTTCTAGAACATGTTCAAAATTTACAGGTGATATCTCTCGTTTTTCACTGCTGATTCTGGAGTACTCTAAAAGATCGTTGGTCATGGCATCTAAACGTTTTGCTCCATCCACTGCAAATCCAATGTAGTCATTAGCATCTTGGTCTAATTCATCCTTATATTTACGTTCTAACAACTGTAAGAAACTGGTAATCATCCTCAATGGTTCCCTTAGATCATGGGAAGTGATGTATGCAAATTGTTCAAGTTCTTTGTTGGATTCACTCAGGGCCTTGGTACGTTCTCTAACCTTTTCTTCGAGGGTATCCTGATACTCCCTCAACTCTTTTTCCAATTTTTTAAACTTAGTGATGTCACTGAAGAGAATTGCAACCTCCCTACTTTCCTGATCTCCAAGTTTAAATGCGTATACATTGTACCATCTATTCAATGCTTTTGCTTGACTTACAAAACGCATAGGCTCTCCTGTCAAAGCTATTTTACCATAATTTTCAAACCAGTACTCTTCATGATCCGGAGCAAGGTCACGCATCAATTTCCCCTCAGCATCTGCAATTCCAGTTTGCTCAGCAAAGGCAGGGTTAATTTCTAAAAATTTGTAGTCACTAGGTTTGTTGTTAGAATCGAAGATAACTTCTATGGTACAGAAACCTTCGTCAATGGAATTGAATAAGGTCATGTAGTGTTCTTTACTTTCTTTTAAGGATTTGTAGGAACTTTCAAGTTCAGCTGTACGTTCTTCAACCTTCTGCTGTAGGGTGTCACGTGCCCTTTCTAATTCCTTCTCTAAAAATTTACGTTCTGTAATGTCTGTGGAAACAGAACCAACTCCGTAGGGCTCTCCATCAGTGTTGAAAATTGGGAACTTATGTGCAATGAAGGTATGATATCCGTCAATAAGTTCAGCTTCCTCTTCTATAGTTATTGCCTTTCCGCTTTCAATCACATCCAAGTCATTAGAACGGTAAATGTCCGCCAATTCATTGGATATAATGTCATCATCAGTTTTACCCACTATTTCCTCATTTTTAACTCCCAGTAACTCTTCCAACTTGTTGTTGATAATTAAAAATCTGCCTGCAACGTCTTTAACAAAAATTGGGGAAGGGAAACCGTTAATTACATCTTGCAATAATTTTTTTGTTTGATTAACAGTTTCCTCGGCATTTTTACGTTCAGTTATGTCTCGATTGCTTTCAATAACAATTATTTTCCCGACTGGATCAGTTATCAGCTGTTGCTGTGTTTCTACTATGATCTTCTGACCATTTTTTGTGGTGTGGATCAGTTCACCTCTCCACATCCTGTCTTCGATGAGTTTTTTGTTAAAATCTTCAAATTCAATGGGAAACTTTGTTTTAAGTAGTTCATGGCTGATTTTACCTATAGATTCATCGGCACTGTACCCATACAACCTTTCTGCTCCCTTATTCCATGATAATATGTTTCCATCATATTCCCATGAAAAAATTGCTTCGTAGGAAACATCCAACAATGCGGCTTGTCTTTTTAAATCTTCTTCATTTTTTTTACGTTCACTGATATCGTGAATTATGGAATAAAGAAAATTTTTCCCTTCCCGTTCTATTAAACCGCTATAAACATCCACATCACGTATTTCTCCATTTGATAGGCGATGTTTAAAAATGAAATGGTTGTTTGTTCCAGATATTGCATTTCCCATTTTTTGAGTCACTAAATCATTATCCAGAACGTTAATATCTGATATTTTTAATTTAACTATTTCGTCCAACGAGTATCCATAAAAATTAATGGCAGCAGGATTTGCATCAACTATCTCCAGGCTCTCAGGATCAATTAGTATCATAACGGTATGGTTGTTGAAAAAAATTTCACTGTAACCATCAGTATTTTTTAAAGTCCTGTTTTCGATCTTAACTTCAGGGATTTCAGACACAACAAGATTTAATTCCTTGTAACATCCATCCCCATCCAAAACTGGAACCATTTCCAAATGCCCATTAAATGGGACCCTATTCTTTAAGAGTTTAACATTGAAAATTTGTTTCGTTCCTGTTTCAATCGCTCTATTTATCCTACTGTTGAACTTGTTTCCATCTTGAACTGCTATGTACTGAATAAATGATTGGGTGTTGAGATTTTTATCATCAACGCCTAATAATTCAGCCCCTGTAAAATTAACATTTAAAATAGTACCCTTTTTGTTAAGGGTAAAATATCCGACCGGTGCGTGGTTGTATAAATCGTAATATTTACTCCGGGAATTTTCTAATTTTATCTGAGCATCCTGAAGCTCTTGGTTTTGAGCCTCTAATTCGATTTGATGGACACGTAATTCACGAATAACATCTTCAAAATTGTCAGAATTATTTATTTTCTTATCAAATTCTTTGCCAATAATTTTTTCAGCTTTTTTGCGCAAATTATTATCAGATTCCATCAGTCCCCACCCGAATTATAACAGAAAATCAATATTTCTAAAATAGATAACAATTCTTTGTAAAACATCATAGATATTTATTTGGATTTAAATAATAAAAAAAAGAAAAAATAGGGATAATTATCTTTTACGTGTGCTTATGATTCCACCCATTAAAGATAAAACACCTATAACAAGTCAGGTAATTGGCATTCCTGTATCTTTCATAGGTATGGTATTTTTGGATTCTTTAGATTTTACACTGGATTTTGATGAATTATTTGTTGTTGTGTTGTTCTCTGATTTTTGTATGTTAACTGAAAGTTTAGCAGTCCAGTTTGAAGCTTCAAACACATAAACACCGGTTTTTGTTGTGTCACCTGTGATGAATAGATCTGGATCTCCCACAGCTACGGTTGCAAAAGTCCATGTTACGATGTGGCTTGTTTCGTTGTATTCCCAGCTACCATCACCTTTAATGCTTGATACGTCGAAACCATTTGGAACTGGTATGTTGATTTTTACGTTGGTTGCTGCATCAGGACCATAGTTACCTAGTTTGTATGTTACTACGAAGTCTTTGCCAACTGTTGAAGTGTTATCGGTAGTTGTTATCTTCAAGTACAATGCAGATTTAGGAGTTGATTTGATGTTGGTTGCAACTTGTTGGTTGTCAACTGTTGTAGATACTATTGCTGTTCCTGCTTGTTTTGAAGTATATGTTGCCTCTGATTTTCCATTTAATGTGGTTGTGTATGTTGGGTTTAGTGTACCAAGGTTTCCTGTGAATTTTACAGGAATTCCGTCTGGCACATGTCCCTTTGCAGGATCATGGTAGGCTCCGTTGGAATCAAATGTTAGATCTGTAGTTACCTTGCTTGTTTCTCCATTTTGGATTGTTCTTGGATTTACACGGATGTTTAAAACTAACCATGGATCAACTGTGACATTACCCTTCACGTACCTGGACGGGTTACTGTTTGCTCCCCACCAGTTGAGTGTTGCGTTGACTGTTCCAGCATCACTGAAGACAATGCTTTTTGATTTGTTTCCAATGATTTGGCAGAAATGAACATCTAAATCGTAAGAGTTGTAGATGACACTTCCCACGCTTGCTTTATTGTTTATGAAGATGCAACTTGTTACTGTGCTTTTTGGTAACACATTATCCTGTGAAGGAGGTGTTGTATCACCATTTCCAGGTGTTGCTTTAGCAGGAACTATAGCTGCAGCTTTTTTAATTGGATCGTTGCCTTTTGGTGCTGTTGTAGTGTTAGAAGTTGCTGCAGGACCCATATGATTCGATACTGCACCACCTATACTGGTTGCAATGTTGCCAATAAAGGTACTGTGAAGTAGAGTCATGTATCCTGTGTTACAGATGGCTCCACCGTTTATTGCTGAGTTTGCTGTGAAGTTACAGTATTCAACTAGTAAATATGTTGATTCACTGTCACTGCCTGAGCTTGTAGCTGCTGTGCTGGTTTTAGCACTAACTGGTGTTTTTGTAGCTGCTGCAGTTGCTGCCTTAGCCTTTGTTGCTGCTTGTGCTTTGGATTTGTTCATGTTGATAATGGCTCCACCGTCGTTTCCTCCTTGGTTACCCACGAAGTTATTCCTAGATAGAGTCATGATGCCTGCATTAACTATTGCACCACCTTCGAAAGCTGTGTTGTTACTGAAGGTAGAGTTTTCTACAGTTAGGTTGTATTCGTTAAGAATAGATCCTGCGACCTGGGCAGTGTTGTATTTGAAGCTGCTGTTTATCACAGTTGCATTTCCAACGTAATCAGTGCCCTCAATTTGTAGATCACCATTGTATATGGCCCCTCCAGTCTGGGCATTGTTTGATGTGAAACTAGTACCACTGTTTATTAACATTTTTCCAGCGTTGTATATTGCTCCACCCCTGTCACCATGGTTTCCTAAGAAGCTGTTTTTACCGGTAACTGTTAAGTGTCCTATATTAGCTATTGAACCACCAATACCTTTAGTTACGGTGTTGTTGTTGAAGTTAACATTGTTAATATTTAATGTGCCTCCATTTAAGATTGCACCACCGTACTGCATTGCAGTGTTGTTGTTAAATGTGGATTGGGTCAAGTTTAAACTGCCCATGTTAGCAATTGCACCGCCGGGTATTGCTGTGTTTTGTATGAATGTTGAGTTCTCAACATCAGCAGTACCATCGTTACCTATCGCACCACCGTATCCTTGGTCTTTGCTGTAATTTTTTGTAAATTTGGTGTTATTAATTGTTAGTTGGCCAGTCCTTTCGTTGAATATGGCACCGCCGTTGTTGGTTGCACTGTTGTTGTTG
>JAEZAV010000010.1 GCA_023430285.1 Methanobacteriota archaeon
AAACTTGAGGAAGTTGCATTGAACTATATAACTAGCAACAACAAGCTAATTGATATTAGGGGACCTATTTTCAGTACAGTAACCTTCGAAGTGATTTAGTGATATTCTAAAATAATTTTTTTTAATAACAAAAAAAGGTTTACTAAATAAATACAATACTAGAACAATTGTTAATTTATGATAAAAATAAACTGTAGTAAATTTAAGATCATTAAATGATTTAATTTGGAGATAGTGATTGGATGAAATTAATGGGCAAAATAGTTTCGGGTATGGGTAAAGGAACCTTTTTCATGTCGCAAGATTTTTACAAGGCGCAGTTCCAGGAAAAAGTCCATTTCACACCTTTTGAAGGTACCCTTAACCTGAAAATTGATTCAAAATCAATAGACTCCATGAAGAACATCCCTAAAAATAAATTTGGTCTGATTCATGGTGAGGGTAAGTTTGGAGATGTTAAATTTATTAAAGCAACCATTAACAACGAAATATCTGGTGCCCTTGTATTTCCAGCAAAAAGTGAACATAACGAAGATGTGTTGGAATTTATTACAGATAAAAATCTCAGAAAACTATTCAAATTTCAAGACGGAGATGAAGTAACCGTCGTATTAGGTTAAAACAGTATTTTGTAAATTATAATTGATTGTTACAAAGAGTGATCAAATGATAGAAAAAGCATTAGAAGCATTGAAAAATGGAGAGATCGTTTTAGTATTTGACAGTGATAATCGTGAGCGCGAAACAGACATGATCGTGGCTGCTGAGTTCATGACTCCGGAGCACATGACCCAGATAAGAAATGATGCAGGAGGTTTGTTCTGTGTACCACTGTCATCAGAAAATTCAGATGCACTTGGAGTGCCATTCATGACAGATATCATGGATATTGCAAGTTCAGAATATCCAGTTCTTGCAGAGTTAAATCCCGATGATATCCCCTACGATGAAAAATCTGCATTTTCCATCACTGTAAATCACAGAAAAACATTCACAGGAATTACAGATAATGATAGGGCATGCACCATTAATGAGCTTGCTTCACTCTGTAAGGAAGGAAAACAAAAGGAATTTGGAAAGTACTTCCGAGCTCCAGGACATGTTACACTTTTAAGAGCAGCAAAGGGACATGTAAAAAGTAGAAAAGGTCACACTGAAATGAGCATAGCATTAATGGAAATGGCCGGTCTCACAGAAGTAGCTGTATGTTGTGAAATGATGGATGATAAAACCGGAGGATCATTACCTACGGCAGAAGCAGAACAGTATGCCAAAGAGCACGACCTTGTGTTCCTAAGTGGTGCAGACCTCATTGAAGCCTACATGAATTATATAGAAAACGACAGCTAAGTCGTTAAATCTATATTTTTTTTAATTAAACGATTTGAGCAGGGTATTAAAATCTGTGTACCCAGAAAAGTTTGGTGTGGCTGCTAGTTTTACTATTTCATCAAGATCCAAATATTTTTCCACAGTCTTTATTGCGTTCAAACAGAAATCTTCCAGTTTGATCTCGACCTCAGGCATGTTCCCCCTTTCCTTGAGCTTCACCTTGGGTATCGTTGCAAAATATTCCGGATTTATTCGGGATTTAACGTATTTTTCTGCGTCTCCTGCTATTTTAGAATCGTATACTTTGTTTAGAATTAAACCCACAGCGTTGATTCCTAATTTTTCCATCATTTCCACATGGGCAGTTAGATCTACAGCAGCGGTTTCAATTCCTCCTTTGTTGCAAGGTGAAACCATTATAACAGGTAAGTTAGCTGCTAAAGCAATTTCAGCAGAAGAAAATGGGACTTTTTTGTTTAAAAGTCCAGTAAAAATGCTCATAACACCCTCAACAATTACAAGATCGTAGTTGTTAGAATTAACAGCTTTGATTACATGATCCAAATCCATCCATCCCAGATCCCCTATTTTTATCGAGGAAAAATCTTCCATTTTCTCTTTGTTCAGGTAAAGAGACGGCACAATATCCCGAATATCAGGACCTACCTTTACTGCGGCCACCCTCATCCCACGTTTGCGTAAAGCACCAATTATTCCAGTTGTTAGGAATGTTTTTCCAGAATCGGATCCCGTGCTTGCCATCATGATCATTTTTGTGTCATGGACAGGTTCCAATTGGGAAGTTGTAACTTTAATTCCTGTTTCTATTCCCATTTCAGCTTTTATCTGTTTTAATAAAGCTTTATTGGCATCCTTGATTTCTGCTTGATCCTTCTCATCAGCCCCTATAAAATCTAACATGTTGTTTCTAAGCATTGGATTTTCATCCAAGGCCCCATGTAGCATGATTCCCACTGCATTGCCTTCATCGTTCGTAACACCAGAAGTTATTTCACGGGGATTGTTCTGGTAATCTGTTCTCTTTACAAGTGATTTTAACACTGGTTTGGCATCACCTGTTATACTGCCATATGTGTGACAGTGAAATCCTGAAACCGAAGTTCCTGTTAAATTTTTTGTTAAAAATGAGTCATCCACAATTTTGGCGTTAACGCGATCTGTTCCAACCATTGGGCTGAATGAAACATCAAGAATACCCATACCCTTCTTTTCAACTGGACATGGTGATTTTCGACCAATATCTGTTTGGTTTGCTAGAAGCTGGAAGCCAGAACACATCCCGAATATGAATTTACCATCAGCATTCATCTTATGTATTTCCCTTTCAAGGTCGCGGCCGACACTTTGGGATTCGACTATGCTTCCGCCAGGTATTATCAGACCATCCAACTCTTTGTGCATTTTAAACCCGTTTACAGTCCCATTACTCCCTACAATATGGGTCGGAATATGTCCAAAATCCTCAAATGCTGGTAATGCTCCTTTAACATAGAGAAATCCAATTTTTTTCATCCTGGGTATCTTTATTGCCCCTCAAAAATAAATGTTTTCATTGATTGGATTCTGGTTCCATTACCTACTCCAAACTTTCCAGTTCGATTCCCTTTGTTTCTGGGAAGGTCCAAATGAAAATTGCAACGCTCAATGCAAATATGGATCCAAGGAATATTCCGCTTCCAAGACCGTAGTAGATCGCAATCCCCGCCAAGATAATGGGAGTTAAAAACTGTGTGCCCCTTGCAAGGTTGAATCCTGCACCCAGGGCTGTGCTTCTTATCTCTGTTGGGAATAGTTCCGAGACTATCGGTCCGTATCCTCCATATATACCGGTTCCTATTCCTATTATTAACATGAAAATAAATATGAGGGGAGGATATGCTTGGATATTGGTCCAGAAGATGGTTATCATGACCAGGCCCAAAGCCATGATGGTAGCAAAGATTGAGAAAGCCGGTCTTCTACCAAACCTATCCGCGATAAAACCGAATATTAATAGGCCTATTATTCCTCCTACTTGATTTACAATTATCCAAAGGGCAGATTTGGATATTGAAATATTTTGCTGAAGTAGATAAGTTGGTAGCCATGAGTATGTAAACCAGTAGGCAGAACTGCCCAATATTGCCAGGATTAATGCCTTAAAAAATAGTTTCCTATATCTTTTTGTAAATAGCTCAAAGAATTGATTTTTTTTATTCAACAAAGTCTTTTTAACTCTATTTTTACCTGAGTTAACGTTGTTCATTATCCATACATCTGATTCTGGTATTTTTCTCCTGATGAATATCACTAGAATGGCCGGAATAACTGAGACAAAAAATGCTTCCCTCCAACCTATGACAGGTGCCAAAAATCCCCCAACCAGTGCTGCCAGAATAAATCCAACTGGATTTCCAGTTTGTAACAGAGATCCAAACTTGCCCCTTAAGTTTGCAGGAAAGGTTTCATTAACGTAGGTCTGTCCAGTGGCCCATTCACCACCCACACCTAATCCTGTTATGATCCTGAAAAGAATTAATGTCTCAAGATTCGCAGAAAATGCACATAAAAAGGTACCAATGCTGTATATCACTATTGTCCATTGAAGTACTGGTTTCCTACCATATTTATCTGCCAGTACTCCAAATATTACTCCTCCAATAGCTGCAGCTAAAATAGACGCACTTAAAGCGTATGAAAGCATGATGGTAGAAAGGTGGAGTTCATGTCCAATTGGGATTATCAGGAATGTGAAGAGTATGAGATCGTAAAAATCAAAACCCCAACCAGCCCAACTGATTCCAAATATTCTGTAATGAATACTGTTAAGTTTCTTTTGCTGATTTAAGAGCGACAATGCAACCCTCCAATATTAATCATGCTACTATCTAATTTCTAAGCATTAATTTAGTTTACGTGATATTTAAATCTTCTAAACATTAAAATTGGAGTCCTGATACATAAATATCAAAGATTTTTAATTGGTTCATAGTCTTAACAAGCATAATCTTAGTTTTAAAGTAATTTGCATTTTCTAAATGCTTAGAGGAGTATGATAAATTTTTAGCTAAAAAAAAATAAATGAAATTTGGGTCTAAAAAAAAGAAGGAATATTTTATATTCCTGGATCTGCATCATCCAAAGCAGACATTATGCCCAGTATTTTAGGGTCATCGAAGGGTTTTCCCTGAATTTGGATACCAACTGGAATTCCATTCACTTCACCTGCTTTCATGCTACCTGCAGGGATCCCTGCAAGGTTGGCTAATACAGTCAGAACATCGTAGGAGTACATGTCCATTGGTTCTAGAGATGTTCCTATTTTGTGGGGTAACATTGGAACGGTTGGCCCGACAATTGCATCAACATTTTGAAGTAATTTATTTACTTCTCTTTTAATGAGTGACCTGGCCTGCAGTGCTTTTTTATAATATTTACCACTGAATTCTTTTTGACTGATATATGAACCCATGTAGATTCTTCTTAGGACCTCTTCTCCACAAACTTCTTCGATTCTTTCACCGTACTTTCTGCCATCATACTTTCGTGTTGCTGAAAAGAATTCAACATAGTTTATGAGGTAGTAGGTAGGTAGGCATAAATCAATATAATCGAAGCTTAATTCATGCACTTCAGCACCCATGTCCTTCATTTTATCGATGGATTCTTCAACAATATTGACTATCTTATCATCAGAAACATCTAAGAATTGTTTTACCACACCCAGAGTGGTACCTTCAAGTGAGTTTTGGCCAAGTTGGTCTGTGAATTTTGGAGAATCCCAGTTCACTGATGTGCATTCAGTTTCATCATAACCCCCAATGACATCCATGAGTAGGGCCGCCCCACTGACGTCCCTTGAAAATGGGCCAATTTGATCAAAGCTCATTGCAAGATCCAACAGACCCTGTCTTGAAACAACCCCATATGTAGGTTTAAAACCTACAACACCACAATGGGATGCAGGATTTCTTATGGAACCCCCTGTGTCAGAACCAATACTCAGATCACACATCTCAGCCGCAACCGCCACTGCACTTCCCCCTGAAGAACCTCCAGGAATTCTTCCAGGAGCTGCTGGATTTTCTGTATGGCCAAAGTAAGATGTTTCAGTGGAACTTCCAGCTGCAAATTCATCCATGTTGGTCATTCCGATTATGATGCCATCTTCCTGTTTTATTCTTTTAACAACAGTTGCATCATAACTTCCAAGGTAGTTTTCAAGGGTTTTTGAAGCTGCAGTTATATGAAAATCCTCAACATTTATGTTGCTTTTGATTCCAATTACCAAACCTGCGAGTTTTCCTACCTTCTCACCATTCTCGATCCTTTTATCGATGGCTTCAACACGTTCATGAGCTGAACCTTCGTTTATCTCTAAAAAAGCATTATAATCATCATTTTTATGTTCAATAGTCCTACAGAACATTTCTAGATTATCTAATGCTGTGATTTCATGATCTTTAATTAATTCTGATTTATCTAATAGTTTCATGGTCACACCTGAAATTAATGCGGATGAATATTAATATCCCTGCTTATCTAAGTTAATTTAATATCTACTTGTTTTTTAATTTACTTCAATATTATAATTTTTGATCAAACTCAACGATTATCAGAAGAAGTAGTTGATGTTTACCACACCCAAAAAGTACAGCATTAATATGATGATGGGTTGATGAATTAAATAAATAATCAATGAATGCCTCCCAAGAAAAGCAGACCCCTTGAAAAAATAATTATCAGACCAGTCAGGCAGTTTAAACTGTCTCTTATAATTTTTATACAGTATACCTCCAAAGAAAATTCCCAACAAAACAATTCCAAACCATGGAAAGATAGGGAAATAGTCCACTGTGTTAAGAGAGTTCGGTACAAATCCCAACCACATCAACCAGTTGAAATTAAAACTTAAAGTTTGTAAATAAATTCCAATAATGATTATGGAAATTCCTGCCACTAAATTGAGGTATTTTCTTTTTAAAAAAGGATATGCAAGGATGATGGATATTCCAATGAAATGTAAAATTCCGAATATTATAAATTCTTGGGGAATAAAAATCCATGTTATGGCTGTAATAAACAAACCAAGTATGAATATTCTGCAGCCTCTTTGAAGATACTTTTTAAAAAGACTCTTGTGTAGATACCTTCCTGAAAGTTTTGATCTTGAACTGCTGAGTGTCAAAGAAACACCCATTAAAAATATGAATGTCAAAGCAGTTGTCCTTGCAAAAAACCAGGGAAGTCCAGATGAAACATCCCACGAGATTACTCCAAAAAATGCCAGATCAAACAGAAAATGGTAACAGATCATACACACAACAGCAAGACCACGGAGGGAATCGACCTCCCAGAATCTTACATTTAAATTTTGTTCCATTGTGTTAACCCTAGCAAATTTATAAAAACTTATTATCCTCTGTTAATAGGTTGGAGTTAATATTATTTGAATAGGAACCTTTCTATAGCCCTTGGTGTTAATCCAAAATTTGGATATAAAACTTGATTCAATATTATAATCATGAAAGATGCAACTCGGTATGAAACACTTCTCCTCAAACAAAGCGAAATTAAAGAACTTATTGAAATGAAAGAGATTATTGAGTCTGTTGAAACAGCTTACACTGTGCATGCAACAAGAAACGTGCAGATGCCAGCTAAGAAATATTTATTTTTCAAAAAATACAACGGCGACTTGAGAATAATGCCGGCTTTCATAAAGAATATGGATGAAGCCGGTGTGAAATGTGTGAATGTTCATCCTGAAAATCCTGTGAAATATAATTTACCAACAGTTATGGGCCTAATACAATTATTTGACCCTAAATCAGGATTCCCCATGTCTGTTATGGATGGAACATGGATAACCAACATGAGAACCGGAGCTGCTGCAGGTGTGGGAACTAAGTATCTTGCTAGAAAAGATTCAAAAACACTGGGAATAATTGGTGCTGGTAAACAAGCATTTACACAGCTTATGGCACTTAAAGAAGTAATGGATATTGAACATGCACATGTATTTTGTAGAACATGTTCGTCAAGGGAAAATTTTGCAGATATGGCTCGAAAACGATTTGATATTGATATTAATGCAGTTTCAACCGCTGAAGAAGCTGTTAAAAATATGGATGTTGTTGTTACTGTAACACCAGCAAATAAGCCAGTTTTAAAAACTGAGTGGATTTCCAACGGCACACACATAAACGCAATGGGAGCCGATGCACCTGGGAAACAGGAACTGGAAGTTGGAATTCTTCAAAAAGCAAGAATATTTATTGATTGCTGGGAACAAGCCAGACACAGTGGAGAAATCAATGTACCTGTCCATGATGGAATAATAAACAGAAAATCCATCAGCTCCAAAATTGGGGATGTTATTATAGGTAAAGCTGAGGGAAGAATTTCAGACGAAGATATTACCGTGTTCGATTCAACTGGTTTGGCTGTTCAGGATATGGTCACTGGATGGAAAGTCTACGAAGAAGCTGTTAAAAAGGGTGTTGGTACTGTTATAAATTTCCTCGATTGAAAAAAAGACAACAAATTTATAAAGTTAAAAATTAAATCTTAAAATGGTGGTTATATGTATTCAAACAAGATTTCCAGAACAGATGTGCTAAATAAAATGGGCCATGTATTTGAACGCTACAGATTTCTAACAAGATCAAAATCTTTTAAACAAGAACAAATTCAAACCATAGATTATCATCTTACTGAGATCATGAAGGTTCTAAACGATAGTTAAAGAGCCTTAACTTGTTTTTTAAATTTTATTATTTGATTATTATGTTGGATAATGTTTGGATTGGAATCATTCTTTTTACTGCTACTTCCTTCATTGTTGGACTTTCGGGAGCCATGGTCCCTGGGCCCATGCTTACTGTAACAATTTCAGATTCGCTTAAAAAAGGAGCTACAGCAGGCCCCAAAATAGTTTTTGGGCATATAATAACCGAATTTATTCTTATACTTTTGATATTTGCAGGTTTAGGTTGGCTGATTGGATCGAACACTGCAATATTTGTAATTGGAGCTATTGGTGGGTTAATAATGGTTTTAATGGGATTTCAAATGGCAAGATCATCAACTTCCCTACAGGATCTTCAGAAAAGTAGCGAAACATCCAATGGTTATGGCCCAATACTAAACGGAATTTTAACTAGCGTATCAAATCCCTATTTCTTTATATGGTGGGCAACTGTAGGATGGGCTTTCATGTTAAAGGGTATGGAGTTAGCAGGAATATTAGGAGTCATGGGATTTTTAGTTGGACACTGGTGTTCCGATTTTGGTTGGTTTGGGACAGTCTCATTCTTCACTACCAAGGGATCCAACGTTATGAAAGATACCCATTACAAAATAATCATGAGCGCAAGTGGAATTTTTTTAATGGCACTGGGTGTTTATTTCGTTGTAAGTTCATGTGTGGTGTGATAAATTTTCATCATCTTTTAATAACATGTTTTTAATTTTCATCAATACCATAAAATTGATTCTCTAAGACCTATACAAAATTCACTATTAAACCCTAATTTTCCATTAAACATCTTATTAATCGTTTATCAAATGGAAATATTTATAGATTAAATAAATTATACCTCTAAATATGAAAGCTGTTGTATTCGATAATTCAGGGACACTTATAAGGCGCTATAAAGCATTGAAGGACCTTAGAAACGGACTTATCTGCGATTATGCAAACTCAATTCAAATTGTTGATCATGATATAAATCGTGCCCTTGTTGTTTTACAGACAGACCCTTCCAAATGTATCATCAAAGCAAAGCCTAACCAAACCATTCATGATTTTCTTATGAAAAACGACGTTCAGTTCGATGTTAGTTACTCCGACGTAGATATAGCTAAATCTGATTTACTTAAATCTATTGAAGACGATGATTCCACCGTGAAAGATCTCCAAGACACCTACAACGCAGTTATAGATAAAAAGTACAACGTGCACATTTGCAGTGGATCTGGTTTTATCGTGAATATGAAAACTGGAAGAGTTGAATTTACAATAACAGCAGGCGGAAAAATATTCAAAGAAGTTCCAGATGTGATCTCTGAGCTCAAAAACAGAAATATTCAGATATTTGTGGCATCAGGAGATAGAAAAGGTTCTTTGGAACAATTAGCAGAGTACATCCACATCCCGAAGGAAAATGTTTTTGATACAGCAAGTTCTAGGCAGAAGAAGGAAATTATAGGCAGCTTAAAAAAGAAATATAAAGTCATGATGGTTGGCAACAGTTCAAATGACATTCTGGCACTTGAAGAAGCAGATATTGGGGTGCTTACACTACAGCAAGGTGATGAAACACCGGATAAAGTGTTTAATGCTGCTGACCATGTTATAAACAATATTTCAGAAGTTTTGAATGTTGATTTTTAAAGGAATATTATATTTTTTTAAAATAAATGTTCTACTGTAGAAAATATAGGCTCAAAATTTCAATTAAAAGAGTCTACTGTAGACAATATTATAACCAATATTAATCCCCTAAATTACACTAACCCCTTCTTAAATGCATTTTTTAGAATGAATATCAAAAAGTAAGCTACCGGACTCCAGATCGGACTTACAAATGTGATGCATACAGCAATTAATGCAGCAGATGGTAAAATATAATTTATCTTTTTCACAGTTTGGTAATATTCGGGAGTCATTTCTTTTATGAAGAAATTTTTTCTATTTGCATAGTACCATATCAGCATGAAGAAGATTCCAATGATGAACATGTTTATATTGAAAAACAGCATGGGAATGGGATGGTTACCAAAGTTACTTACAAAATTAGTGGAAAATGGAACTAGAGCCACAAACATCAGCCAAATAACATTCAACCAAATTAAAGCACTGTCACTTCTTTTAATATAAAAGAACTGGAGATGATGAGCCCTCCAAAAACTTGCAAGCAAAATAAAACTAAATGCATAGATACCTAGTTGTTGGAACAACGAGAGCATATACTGCCAAATAGCTGGATTTGACACTGTTCCTGCTATTTGAGGCATATCAATGTTCAAAACCAACAAGGTCATTGCAATAGCAAATATGCCATCAACAAGAGTTTCAATCCGTTTAGTGGTTAACCAAACATCGTGTTTATCGGTCGAGTTCATTTCAATCCATCTGCTTTCTTTCATATAATTTGTAAAGTATCAAAAGCACTATCAGAATCACAGGCCCTATAATATCCATGAAGAATATGGTTCCTGCATTTCCTACTGAATGATTGGAGCAACTAATAATATTTATTAGGTGGACATATGCCGCCCCAAGTAAAAAAATTGAGCTTGCGATGACAGTTGCTACCCAGAAGTTGTCCCTGAAGAAATAACATAAAATTCCAAGAATTCCAATGGCCAAATTTGCAAATGCAACTTCAGTTTGGAATGGACTGCCTGTAGCCCACCCTATACTTTCTGCAACTATTACCGGCATGAATGCATGACCAATAAACGCCCAAATTGAACCAATACCTACAAATAGTACTAGAAATGAAAGTAAAAATGTTTTAATGATTACTAATCTGTTTAAAGGCCTATTTTTTGATTTATTCCTAATTAAAGTAGTTAATGCGACCAAGATTGTTAGAATAATAAGGATCAATATAAACTCCATGAAATGGCCCCCTTAATGTTCGATACTTAACTATAAAACCCACTTATTAATATCTATTATGATCTGCACATCGAAAAACTATTAAAACCTACATGGTGTGTATTTAAAAATAATTGGACAATCTGTAATATCCCAATTTAGAACTCGCATTTAACTGATATCTATAAGATCGTATTTTATACTGCCTAATCCTATTTCTTCGCCGTATTGGAGTTGTATGCGCCCATCTACATCTTTCCACAACCCTCTAAACTTGTCCTCCCCATGTTGATTTGGTTGTGTTTTAACATTGAATTTTCAAGTCCGCATTGTTCATTAACCATATCATAGCATGCTGCATCGAGTGCCACAGGATCCTTTGAAACCATGATCCCTATATCTGGAACAATTGGTCTGTCGCTGTATGGTAAACAGTCACATTCTGGCGTTATATTCATCAGAAAGTTCATGTATCCCATCTTTTCTGTTTTGTTTTTAACTGCTCCCAGTGCATATTCTGTCATTCTCTCTATGAATTCTTCCATTGTTGACCAGTCGAGTTTTATGAGCTCATCTGGGCAAGCCCCGAGGCAGTTGTTACACGCAATGCACTTATCATAGTTTATGGCTGCTCCTGTTTTTGATATTTCAAATGCAGATACTGGACATGAATCTGCACACCTTCCACAAGAATTACATCCTTCATTAATAATAGGCTTAGAACATTGGTGCTGTTCAATTTTTCCCGGGGCTGAAGCACATCCCATGGCCAAATTCTTAATTGCACCACCGAATCCTGCCATTTCATGTCCTTTGAAATGGGACAACACTATCATTCCATCAGCATTGAGAATATCCCCGGCTATCTTAACATTTTCAAAATGTTTCTGCTTGATCTGGACGTTGGACCAATTTTCTCCCCTCAATCCATCTGCAATAATTAAAGGGGCCCCCGCCACTGAATAATCAAATCCATGCAAAATAGCTGTTTTAAGATGATCTTGTGAGTTATGTCTGCTTCCGTAGTAAAGAGTATTGGTATCAGTTAAAAATGGTTTGGCACCTTCAGCAGCTATTTTATCCACGACTTGCCTCACCAACACAGGATTAATATATGAATCGTTTCCTTCTTCTCCAAAGTGGAGTTTGACAGCCATTAAATCGTTTTCATCAATAAATGCTTGGAAATTTATTGCATCAAAGAGGTTTCTAACTTTGTTAACCTTATTATCTTGGTTGGATTTTGATCTAAAATCTGTGAAATATACTTTGCTCACCATTTAAC
>JAEZAV010000039.1 GCA_023430285.1 Methanobacteriota archaeon
ACACAACCAATAGAAACATGGATCTAAACTTTTCGGATGAAAAACGTTCTGTAGTTTTAAGTTGGTTGTAAACAGTTTTAACACCAAATCCTCCGAGGATTGATAATGGAATCACAATATAAATAAGGAGCCTTGGTGCAAGTACATTTATGCCTATTAAATATGCGTTACTGAGCAATAAAAGGGAAACTATCCATGTAAATATATAAATATCCTTTCTTCTTCTTAATTTGACGGCGAAATAGGTACCTATCAATGCAAACACTGTTACCAACACACCAAAGTACTGTAAATATTTCAATGGACTCAGCTGGATGGTGTAATTAATTGATGTGCTGTAACCAAGGGTGGCACTGATTCCCTGATCAAGAATGTT
Organism: Methanobacteriota archaeon; assembly: GCA_023430285.1. Classification (GTDB taxonomy): domain Archaea; phylum Methanobacteriota; class Methanobacteria; order Methanobacteriales; family Methanobacteriaceae; genus Methanobacterium_B. Next base: position 377 of record JAEZAV010000039.1, read on the forward strand.
CTGAAACAGTTCTGGTTTGAAAAGAGCAAGGGCTATCCCAGCAGCCACTACAAGAATTAACATGGATGATATGAAAGCACCGTAATTCTTGAAAATAGAGGGTTCACGATAAAATACAATGTCTACAATGGTCATGGAACTTATCACAATGAAAAGGCATAACAGTGCTGCTTGATGGGTTGCAGCTACTACCAACATTAAAATTCCTGCAATAAATGCGTACTTTAACTTTCGGTTCTTCACTGAGCTGTAGTAGAAGTAAACAGCCAAGGGTAGAAATATGAGTGCTAGATTTTCAGGTACTGGGAGCATTATCCTGTAGACGATGTAACTGGAGATCATTAAAAATCCAGCTGAAATTCCTGCCAGGTTGCCGTAGAATTTTTTCCCAACGTAACTAACAGACAGCACAACAAAAAATGCAAGGAACGGTTGCAGCACCCTTGCAATCAACATGTAACCCTGATGAGAAACAGTTCCAAGGAATGCAATTAAGAAATGGAAAAGTGGGGGATATGCTATTTTTAGACCAACTGGTGAACCTAGTAGGGGATTGACAAGAACAAAACCATACCTAGTGTACACTTCTGCATACAAAACATGGTAGATCACGTCCCAACTTAACGGCCATTTATGAGTCAAGGTGGGTATTAGGGTGATTAAAAATATTGCGATGGCAGGGATGATAATTTGAAGTTTGTTTAAATCAGTTTTTTGCTTCATTGATCTGCCCCAACTACTAATTTTAAGTGGTAAAAAAAAGTTACAATAAAAATTTGTAAATAAAAATTTAAAAAAAATTATGGATGAGGAAGGTTTTACCTTTCCCTTTCACCTTCAATGAACTCATCAACCATTTCCTTGGCCAGATCATCGGTGAACTGTTCTGGAGGATGTTTCATTGTGTAGGCTGAAATTGATTTCAACTGTCCACCAACACCCCTTTCGAGTGCAAGTTTACAGCATCGTATGGCATCTATAACACAACCAGCAGAATTAGGTGAATCTTCAACACTCAATCGGAGTTCTATATTCATTGGAACATCACCGAATGTTTTTCCTTCCATTCTGAGGAAGCATAGTTTGTTATCTTTCTGCCAAGTTACATAATCACTCGGACCTATGTGAATATTTTCGTCTTCCAACCTTTCATCAAGTACAGATTGAACAGCTTCAGTTTTTGATTCCTTCTTTGAATCAAGTCTGCTTCTATTCAACATGTTAAGGAAGTCAGTGTTACCTCCTGTATTGAGCTGGTAGGTTCTTTCGAGCTTCACACCCCTATCACGAAATAGGTTTGCTAGGGTTCTGTGTGTGATTGTTGCACCGATCTGTGCTTTAATATCGTCTCCAACAATTGGAATTCCTTTTGATTCGAATTTAGCTGCCCATTCTGGGTTACTCACTATAAACACAGGCATGTTGTTTATGAAGGCAACCCCTGCATCTAGGGCGCACTGTGCATAAAATCTTGTGGCTTCTTCAGAACCCACAGGTAAGTAGTTAAGCAGAACTTCTGCTCCGCTGTCCTTTATGATCTTTACAACTTCTTCTTTTTCATTTTCCTTTGCATCTGCAACAACAAATGCGAATTCCTTTTTATGGTCTGCCATGTGTGGTGCTACACCATCTAAAATTTTTCCCATGGATACTTCTACTCCATATTCCGGGATATCACTACAGAAAACTTGAGTACAGTTGGGTTTTGCAAAAATAGCTTCGCTTACATCTTTGCCTACTTTTCTACAGTCAATGTCAAAGGCAGCTACAACTTCTATGTCAGAAGGTTTGTAACCTCCTATGTCCCAGTGCATGAGCCCAATGGCTTCATCAGGATTCTTATCTTCGTAATAATGAATTCCTTGGATTAGTGAGCTTGCACAATTACCAATACCGACTATCGCTACTTTTATCTTCTCCAATTAAAACACCTTTTAAAATATCGTTAATATAACGTGAATTGTGCCATGTTAATTTATTCTAAAATCAATACATTTCCAAATTCATGACGGTTATTATCTTTAAAGAAAGTTTGCTTATAATACTATTAAATGTTTCGATCTAATCAAATTAAATCATTCTAGGTAGATAAACTTATTCTGAAGGTTTCATACGATGAAGATTGTTTAATTTAGATTCAAACGTTATAAACCCAAAAACTCCATAACTTCTCCTAGGTTTGTTGTGTTTAAAAGTATCATGGGAACTATTTGTTTGTGAAGGATTCTAAATTTAACAAACCATAAAATGCAACTAAAGTTAATGCAACGCTCCATATAGCTATTCCAACGGACATCCAGAGTAATAATCTGTTTTTAGGTGCTCCAAGTCCCACACCTATAGCTGCTCCAAGCGGGGCTCCGAAAAGTAGGGGTGAAAGCAGTCCTAAACCAATAATGCCATATTTATTCCAGATTGTATATATTCGGCCATGTTCAATTGATCGAGATCCATACCTCCATTTTATGAACCACTTTCTCACTCCCTCTCCCAAGGTCACCACAAAAAAGGCAGATACAATGGATCCTGCAGCTGCTGCAACTATGATCAACAGGGGGTTAAGTTTTAAAACAAGTCCTAGGGGTATTGCTAGCCATAATTCAACAACACTGGCTAAAAACACAAATAAAATTGATATAAATATATTCAAGTAGTTTCACCTTTACCGTCACATTTTTCTTGCATATCACTAATAACATCTGTCAAACAATAAATTTTCTGATTCACAGAATCAATTGTTGGTGGGGAATATATTCATTTTAAAAAAAATAGAAGGGAAATATTTGTTGATTTTAGATGATGGCTATCGAAGCATAAACAAACAACCACCACAGAACCACAAGCAGGGTCATGCTGAAGAGGGGTAATTTGTTTAGTTGAATATTTGCGAATTTTCTACCATTGTACCAGCTTAACAACAGTATAACAACAAATATTAGGCTGTTCACTATTCCAACAATGTTTAAGGGATCCTTGTACATTACGTAGAACCACACTACTGCTGTTATTAAGATTCCGATCCACATTACGGGTTTTAGCAGTGAATATACTTTAATTGTTAACTGGGTTATTTCCTCTGATTTTCGGGCTTTAATTAGCATGAAGTAGAGTACCATTGTTGATCCCAGTGCAAATATTAATCCTAGGAATTCTAAGAAGAGCTCAGTAACTGGTTTTCCAAAGAACTGTTCTTTGAGTAGGGGTATGGTAACAAGGGCCTTTAAGGATTCATCAATAGGAAACGATTCTGTTTCTCCTACTGCTATGTTGTACTTTCCCTGATTTTCTGAGTTGAATATTTTTATGTAGTAATCCCCGGCAGGAAGTTGTTCAGACACTTCAGGTCCTTTGAGATAATAATCTCCTCCAAATTCTTCGAAGTAGGGCTTCCAAGTGGAGTTAGTTCCATTTAGTGTTAAGAGGATATTGCCGTTTGAGTCTAGAACTTGTGCTGAAACAAAATCTGCTTGTATTCCTGGACTCTGGGGAACTAGAAGATTGAGGTAAAATTTGAATGGAACATCTGAACTGATTTTGTAGTAATCAGGACTGCCATGTAGGGTGCTGTAAAAAGCTTGGGAAATTTCTGGGTTTTCAATGATGATGGGATTGCTCATTGAACTATTGATTCCTGTTTCCAGCCGGGGCTGATGTGCTGCCACAGCTGAGATCGAAATAAATAAAACAAGCATGGTTACAATTAAAATACTTGAACTTATTTTTCCAGATTTCATGTTATTAATTATGTATTGAAATCTTTAAAAGAATTACTAAAAAAAATAATAAATAAAGGTTTGAAACCAGTTGTTCTAACTGAGTTTCAAGGTTTGCAGTAAATTATTGTAGGCTTGTTCAGTTTGGTTCAGTGCAAATCTTGGGCAAATGTAGGTTATCAAGTAATAATTGTTGTCTTTGTCTATTATGGTGTATTTACTGGCAATATTATTTCCAACACTTCCGACTTGTGAAGCTGTTATATTGTTCACAGTTGTTGAAGCCACTGAAGAGTTTGTGGTGTTTAAAAGTATGTTGTTGGTACTTGGAAGGTTCAATGAACCAGTTGCCTTTTCTTGCATTTGCAACACAATATATGCAGGTTGCGTTTTGCCGCTTGAATCTGCGTAGTTAGTTGTTAAAGTAACAGAGGAATATATCGAACTATTACTGAAATTACCAACTAAACTGTCTTGTGACCAAGAGTTAGGATATTGGAATGATACAGTTCCTGTATTAAATGTGTTGTTACCTGAAACACTCAATGCTAAAATTAACGCTATAATTACTACCAGAACGATTATTACCGGCATTAGGTATTGATTTTTTTCCACGATCTATGACCCCCATTATAATTATTGTTGTTATTATTTTGTACCTCTAGAATTATATGTTTTTTCTTATTATCATCTACAAACCACGGGGCCGAATAAACCTACTTAAGTGGCCATGTTAGCACTGATTAATTATTTAACGAAATCCTCCTTTGAATGGGAAGTTTTATCCCTGAGAATTCTTGATAAATTGCAGATTTTTTGATGATTTAAGATTATTATCTTTAAAATTTTTGGTACCAACAACCATTATATGAATGTTAAATCAAAAAATACTAATCATAACTTCGGGGTGCTTAACTTTGAAAAAACGAAAACATATCTTTCTCGATGACAAGTCAAAAATTTCAAGGATCGAGAAAAAAATCATGAAGTACGAAAGGTACAAACCATACCACGAAAAAACCGCCGACGAAGATTTTCGTTTGAATGAAAAACTTGCATTACTCAGTGTAGTTGCAAGTAATTTTATGATGACTGGCCATAGCCCAACCATGGTAATGACCAAAAGAGAAGAAGGAGATGAAGTTCTCCTACCTGTGGGTGGTGGGCAGAAAGACAGGGCCCGTGAAATAATATCCCGGGTTGATTTTAGAAAACTTTATCGAGGGGGAAAGGGAAGAAAAATAGACCCCCTCATGATCATAACCGCCATCTGTATGTACGTAATGAGAAAGGATAACCCTAGAAGGGGAGATATTAGATATTCTAATGATTTTATTAGGAATACTGGACTAACTAAGGAAATTTATGACCATATTAGTGGTAAGCTTGATGGTTATGGGG
>JAEZAV010000102.1 GCA_023430285.1 Methanobacteriota archaeon
AAATCGTTTTCATCAATAAATGCTTGGAAATTTATTGCATCAAAGAGGTTTCTAACTTTGTTAACCTTATTATCTTGGTTGGATTTTGATCTAAAATCTGTGAAATATACTTTGCTCACCATTTAACTCCCTCAGCCTGACATTTCTGGAACTTCATACTTTACAGAATATTTTGTTTTAGTAATATGTTATAGACTTCATAATATATCTAAAATTCATTCTAAAAAAAGTTAAAATTAAAAATATGGCCCAGTGGTACATTTGAGCTGAGGATGATCTACGATGAACCATATTTTTTTACCCAAAATTTAGGTATGCCTAAGTTCGGGTGGATTAAAATTATCCTGCACAACTTATAAATCTTCCTATTTTTTTAGGTATGCCTAAGTTCATTTATGATCATGGGACCAATTAGCCAGGATTAAGTCACGGCTTTTGAGAACATTTTGATAGTTATTTAATTCTATAATACCATTTTTTACACCATTTAAAAGATTTAAATCCAATGTTCCCTCCCCAAGGGTCAAATGTTGATCCTTTTCACCATCATTATCATTTAAATGATAATAAACTATATTTTTAAGCTTAAAAAATGATTTTACATCCTGCGTGGTGTTAGCATGACCTGTATCAACAGTTGCATACGATCCACATTTTTCTACAAAAAGTCTATGTTCATCAGCGCTGTTACAAAAATATGCATATTTGTTGGGCATGTTCTCAATGGAAAATTTGATTCCCCTTTCCTCGGAATAATTATTGGCTTCTGTAAGAATGTTTATGGCATGTTCCATGCCGAAATTTCGTACCCTTTCTTCAAGCCTGTGTATCAATCCAGGATGAGTTGTAATTGCCTTGCAATTAATTTTAACACCGAAATTCACAGTTTCTTTGAGTTGTTTCAATGTTTCCTCCCTAATTCCTGGGTTTAAGCTTCCAGGGTTAAGATCGATGGTGGGAGAATGTAGATAAACATCTATATCGTAAGAATCGAATATTTCGAAGTTAGAGTTAAAAGACAAAACATTACGTGGCCAGTAGGGACCTTCACAAAGAATTTCAATCAATTGAAATCCATCAGTGGATGCAGTTTCTAGAAAATCTTCGAGTGAATTCATAAAAAGTGCCAGAGTTGAAAAGCCCAGTTTCATGAATAATCCTATTATGAATCTGGTTTATATTTTTTATTTAATTTTTTTATATAATCAAAAACTATATATAGATTCTAAATATATCAAAAAATGATATATTAAAATTTAATATAGTGACGTGAAAAAAATGGAAGAAAAAGGTAGCAATCCCTTGGAGGATTCCAAATCCACAAATCATGACCCTAATAAATTAGAAAATGAGTTGGATTGTAACTCCGAGCTATCAAAGCTTAAAAAATATGATATTAAACTTTTAAAAAGCATGAAGGGATTTGGTAAAACCCTGATTCTCTGGATTATTAGTAAGGAGAGAATTCATGGTTACGAAATAATGAGCAAAATAAACAAGGTTAATCCTGCAGAACCAGAACAATTTAAGGGAAAACCTGGGAAAATATACCCAATACTGCATGATCTAGAGAATGCAGGATTAATTGAAGGAACTTGGGAAGCTCATGGAAAAAGAAAAATTAAATACTACGAGATCACCGAAGAAGGTATCCAAACACTGGAAAGAATCAAAAAAGTGTTCAGATGTCATAGAACCGCACTTTTAGAGGAATTCTGGAGAGATATATTTGATAAAAACGATTGAAGGGGGTAAAAAATGAAATATGCTATAGAAACTTTTGATCTATCAAAAAAATACAACAATGATTTTTTAGCTGTTGATGAACTCAACATGAAGATAGACAACAAAAGCATTTTCGGTTTTCTAGGACCAAATGGTGCAGGAAAAACCACAACAATAAAAATGCTCACTTGTTTAATACAGCCCACTGGAGGAACAGCGAATGTGGCTGGTTTTGACATTGCAAAACAGCCAAACGAAGTTCGAGAAAAAATCGGAATGGTTCCACAACTCGTAAGTCTGTATGGAGATCTTACGGTACGTGAAAATATTGAACTCTGCGCAGACTTTTACGGACTTCCAACTGATTTGAAAATAAGTCGTGCTGAAGAATTAATGGAACTCGTTGATATTAAATATGCTGAAAACAAGTTGGTAAAACAATTATCTGGTGGTATGAAGCAGAAAGCATCAGTAGTTGCCAGTTTAATACATCAACCAGATATTTTATTCCTTGATGAACCAACCATAGGTTTGGATCCAACAACCAAGAGGGTTTTATGGGATTTAGTAGAAGAATTGAACTCAGAGGGACGTACCATAATTCTATGTTCACATGATATGTACGAGGTGGAACTACTCTGTGATAAAATTGGAATCATTAATGGAGGAGTTCTAGCAGCCTACGATACACCTAGAGGTCTTAAAGACACCATGATCCATGAACAAAAAGAAGTTCGATCCTCTGAAACATCCAATGTAATTAAAATTATGGATGAACTCAGAAAAGAAAGTGATACTGAAGATAATGCCGCTTATGACCAATTAAAAGAAAAAATAGAACATGAAAACAGAGATTTAAAAGAATTAAGTGTAATGATCAGCAATTTAGATGAAAATATGACCGATCATCTGAAAAACTTGCCTGAAGTCGATCTATTGAATGAACACGATTCTGGAAGAATAGTCATGGATATTGACTCTAAAGATGAATCTGTGAGTAAGATAATTTCCGAAATAATCAACAATGGGGGAACTATCACTTCAATATCCACTAAAGATCCTTCATTGGAAGATGTTTTCATGAGTGTAACTTCAAAGAATAAAAAAGAAGGTGCAGAAGATGGTTGAAACCAAAAAAATTATGTGGATGATCAAAAAAGATTTGATGGTCCTATGGAGACATAAACCTCGTTTACTATCCCTATTCCTGTTCCCAATTATCATGATCACCCTTTTTGGTTATGGTATGGGAGGAACCATAAACAACATTCCAGTAGTTGTAGTGGACCAGAGTCAAGGAAACCTGTCTGATGCAACACTAAGCGCAATTAAAAGTAATACGTTGTACGATGTTAAAGAAATAACCACAGATCCCAATAAAGGATTGCAGATGGTTCAAAATGGACAGGCAAAAGCAGCCATAATTCTTCCCACGAATTATGATACTCTGAATGACACGTCGCCAAAAAGCATTGTTGTCGATGTCGATTCTTCGGATCAACTAGCATCAGGTGCGATTATACCCGCCACACAAGGTTTATTTACTCAGATTAACCAGCAAATAGCAGAACAAAAGCTTCAGTCATCATCAATATCAGTTTCAAGTAGTCAGGTAAATGGAACTCAAGTATCTCCTTACCAAAGTATATTGAACACGATTAATGTTGAAGTAAACAAGTTATACGGTAATATCAGTTATTTAAATTTCCTTGCACCAGCAATAATTGGAATGACCATTCTCTTTGGATGTGTGTTTGGTATGGGAGAAATTGTAGCCGGTGAAAGGGAAAGAGGAGAACTTGCAAGATTGTTCATGACCCCTACTAGTGTTGCGACTGTCATTGGTGGAAAAATTATATCCAAATTAGTTCAAGAAACTGGGCGGGGAATTATCTTAATTGTGGCAGCGATAGCCCTATTTGGAATTATTATTAACGGCAGCATGGTGCTGACAATTCTGCTGTTAATACTGGGAGCGTTATGTTTCATAGGATTTGGAATTATGGTTTCTGCAAGGGTTTCATCCCAGGAAGATTTCATGCAGACTGTGATGCCCATTACAATGCCCATGATGTTTTTATCAGGAGTATTCTATCCAATAGAAACAATGCCATGGATATTCCAACAAATTGCATATATCTTACCATTAACATACGTTAACGATGCTTTAAGAGCAGTTATGTTAAAAGGATCAGGCGTAGGAGATATATGGATAGATATTGTGGTTTTACTAGGATTTACAGCAATATTCTTCTATTTAGGAGTAACGAAATTTAACAGAGACATATAATTGAGTCATGATTCTAATGACTCAATCTAAATAATTAGGTGATAAAATGATTGGAAAAAAGAATATATTGATTGGAATTATGATGCTTAGCATATTCATAGGTCCAATGACAGTTTCTACTGCTTCGGCAGCAGACTGGCCAATGTTTCAAGAAAATTTGAACCATACAGCATACATGGACGAAGCTTCTGATTTCAATCCAGACACATGGTTATTCCAAACTTCTGGACTTTTAACATCAGCAGCCATAACTGATAAATTGATCTATTTCGGATCAAGCAGTGGTCTATTCTCAGCCCTTAACCTTGAAGACGGTACAAAAGTATGGGATTACAAGGCAGGAGGAAACATAACAAGCGCACCAATAGTAGTTGGAGACAATGTATACTTCGGATCTGGAGATAGCTATCTCTATGCTTTGAATAAAAAAACTGGGGATGACGTTTGGAAATATAAAACAGGAAATGCAATAGAAACAACCCCTGCCATAGATAATGGTATAATATACTTCGGATCAGATGATCAGAGATTATACGCCCTAAATACCAACGACAGTACCAAGAAATGGGAATTCCAAACTGGAAACGCTGTTAGATCTTCCCCTACAGTTTATAATGATACTGTATACTTTGGATCTGATGATGGAAAGATCTATGCTTTAGGCATAGCCAACGGAACACAAACATGGGCATACGACACAGGTAGTGCCGTAAGATCATCTCCTGCCATTAACAACACAACTTTGTACATGGGAACAGATAATGGAAACTTCTATGCACTAAACACCGCAGATGGTTCAGTTTTATGGAATTATAACCTAAATGATTCCGTGAAATCTTCAGCACTTTTAGATCCAAACGATAATGCCCTCTTCATAGGTTCAGATAACGGAAATATAACAGCCCTTGATATGCGTGATGGAAAACTTAAATGGTCCGTCAATACCGGAAACGTTAAAACCACCCCTGCACTTATGGGAGATAACATCGTAGTAACTTCAGAATCTGGAACAGTGTACGTTCTAAACAAGTACAGTGGAAAAGAAGAATGGAGTTACACTCCAGGTTATTACCTATTTAATTCGCCATTGACTTCACCAATAGTGTATGGTGACGATATATTCGTGGGTGATAACAACGGAAACATGTACGCAATTGACTTCTCAAGAAAAACCGGGCCTGTTTCTAACTACCTCTACTACGTGATAGCCATAGTTGTAGTCATAGTTGGAGGATTATTAGCAGTAAGGACACTTAGAAGAAGAAGAAAAGGGAAAGAATAAATTTTTCCCTTATTAATTATTTTTTTTTAAAAAAAATATACAATTTATAAAAATAACAAATATAAAACTAGTTTTATTAGGCTTCAGATGGAAGTATCATCCCTTGAAAGCTGAATTTCTATGGCAGAAACATTAGTATTTGCGCCTTCATTGTTCATAATTTCCTCTGTGCTTATGTCTATAGATTCCACTTGTGCATCAGTAATAAATCTGTTTCTAACTATCTCAGCAACATCAACCGCTCTGCTGATTGCTCTACCTCTAGCTTTTAGAACAACCTCAGAAAGTCCGCCATTCATTTGTGTTACTACTGCTAAAACGTAATTCATTACTGGTTTATTTCCAATGTATACAATATTTTCCTCTGGCATCGCTTTAACCTCCAAATAATACCCTGATTGTTTAGATATATTTAATATTATATATATTTTATGTTCATAAGACCTTTTTTAACAGATCAATAAATGAATAAGTAGTTTAATTAGGCATAATATCATATTAAGCAATTCATACAGGTTTAACCTGATTTATACGGATTAAAATGAGAATAGATAACACATACTACTCTATTTTTTTATAAAAATAGTTGTATCACAAATGTACTGGTAACATAAAATGAAGTTCATCTTCTAATCATCATGTCCTAAAAATAATCATAACTCCGTCCAGTATGTCCGATTCGTTGACTATGGGATTAAAAGTACCCTCAATTGGAATATAATCGTTGTCTTTAGATTTTATCGAAAAATTCTCCTCAATTACTTCAGTTGAATTGAACCTTCCAATTATGTCGTTTAAATCTATATCTGGTATCAATTTTCCCACAGAAGTTCCAATGAAACTCTCATTAGATATTTCTGCAAAATTAGCTGCGACAGGGTTCATAAAAATAATTCTTCCATTGAGATCAGTTGCAATCGCACCTTCACTAACAGATTTGAGAACGGATTCAAGTAATTTATAATGACCATTAGCATTGTAACTTTCAGATGCGCCTTTTTGGTCCAAAATTATATCTATGGCCGTGTAAAGCTCATTTTCTTCAAATGGCTTGTGAAGAAATTCAAAGGGTTCCTTAACTATAAAAGCAGCTGGATGTGTAGATTTAACCCTTTCAATTGTATTTTTATCTGAATAAGAAGTTAGGTAAATTATTGGAATGCCAAACTTTGATTCAATGATCTGAGCAGCATCAACTCCGTCCAATTTTCCATCAAGTTTGATATCCATTATAACTAGATCTGGATTTTTTTCTTCGCTGAATTTTACAGCGTCTTCCCCGTTGGTAAGAACGGCAACTACATTGTAATCTGCCTTTTCAAGACTATTTTTTATGTCCTTTGCCGTAATCCCCTCATCTTCAACAACCAGAATATCTACGGGTGCCATGAATGATACCTCCAGAATTTATTGGTTTTTTTGTTTGAATACTAGGATAAAACCATTGATTTGGCCATTATCATCAGTTATAGAATTTAAATCACATTTAACTTTTATTTCTTGCCCATTAGTTACGAGGATATGCTCATCTTGTTGTAGATGTTCCTTCATTAAAGTCAGATCAAACGATTCAAAGGATTTAAGGGGCTCAAAAACTGTGTTAACTTCCTTGCCCAATACTTTATCAAGTTTACATCCAGTTAGACTTTCAGCTGAAGAATTCATGAGTTTAACTAGACCTTCAGAATTTGTAGCGATTACAGCTTCGTTGTAATGTTTAAGCATTGCAGACACTAAATTGTCATGATTTTTTTCCATTTTATGTCTGTAAAGAGTGGTATCTATTGCCAAATGTAATTCACTTTCTTCAAATGGCTTTTTTATTAAACCAGTCTCATCTTTCATTACGAATCCCGAATGTTCTGTTGCTTTAGCTCGGGTAAGAGTATACTCATCAGAATATGCAGTTAAATATATGACGGGAATATCATATTTTAATTTTATTTGCCCTGCAGCTTCAATTCCATCCATCTTACCTTTTAATTTAATATCCATTAAAACAAGGTCGGGTTGAAGTTTTCCTGCTCTTTCTATGGCTTCCTTTCCTGATGCAACCATATCTATTACGTTATACCCAGAACATTCTAGACCACTCTTTATATCTTCTGCTGTTATCCTTTCATCCTCTACCACCAATATATTAGGCCCCATTATATCCCCCTAAATAGCTAACTAAAAATTAGTTAGTTTAACGTTCAATAAGTATCTTGTTAATTGAATCTAAAACTGCTTCAACACTTGCCATGACCACGTCATCTGTTGTTGATCTTCCAGTTGCCTTGTTGCCCTTCTTGTCACCCATAATAACAAATACTTCTGCTAGAGCATTAGTTCCACCAGTTATTGCTTCAATATTATATTCTTTGAGTTCAATATCTGCTGTCTCCCCTACTAAGCTTTGTATTGCATTAATAGCTGCGTCTACTGGACCTACTCCTGTTTTTGCAGCTGTTTTAACTTTGCCGTTTATGTCAAGCTTTACAGTAGCTGTTGGCATTACATTATCCCCTGTCATTACTGAGAAGCCCTCGAGTTTGACAATTTCTTTGTGGGCCTTTCCAAGCACAGTCTCGGACATTGCCTTTAGATCAGCATCTGTTACGCATTTACCCTTGTCTCCAAGTCTTTTCACCTGATCAAAAACCCTTGTGAACTGATCTTCATTGAGTTCAATACCGTACTCATCTAGTTTGGCCTTTATAGCATTGGCCCCGGTGTGTTTTCCAAGGACTATTCTCCTTGTATGGCCAACCATTTCTGGCGTGATTGGCTCGTATGTTTCTGCCTTTTGAAGGACTCCATGGACATGGATCCCGGCCTCGTGTGCAAATGCATTTTCCCCAACTATTGCCTTATTTGGAGGCATTTTAATACCAGTTATCCTTGATACGAATTCAGAGGTATCAACCAATAGTCTTGTATCTATGGATGTTTTAAGATGATATTGGGATGTTAAAGCCATCACAACCTCTTCTAAAGAAGCGTTTCCTGCCCGCTCCCCTAATCCATTTATGGTTGAATGCACCTGACTTGCACCTGCTTCTACCGCGCTCAGGGAATTGGCTACTGCCAGCCCAAAATCATCATGACAGTGCACACTGAGGGGAGTTTTCAATATTTTCTTCAGTTCAGTAATTAAGTAGTTCATTGAAGACGGGATCATTACTCCAACTGTATCTGGTACGTTTATGAAATCTACACCAGCATCCTCAACAGCCAGATACACTTCCTTAAGATAATCAAATTCCGTACGTGTAGCATCTTCTGCTGAAAATTCAGCAGTTATTCCATGATCCTTTATGTATTCAACGCCTTCTACAGACTTATTTAAAATTTCTTCCCTGTCCATTTTTAGCTTGTACTCTCGATGTAATGGAGAAGTCCCTATAAATGTGTGAATATAATCCACACCACTGTCTATTGCAGCATCTAAATCAACACGTAAAGGTCTTGCCAAACCACAAACTCTTGAGTCAAGTTCCAGTTTTAAAATTTCTTTTGTAGCTCTAATTTCACCCTCTGAAGCAGCTGGAAATCCAACTTCCATGGTGTTAACGCCCAATTTATCTAACTTTTTAGCTATTCTTATCTTTTCATCCACAGTTAGGGCTACTCCAGGTGTTTGTTCCCCATCCCTTAGGGTAGTGTCCAGAATTTTAACGGAATCTGGAAGATTCATAGTCTGTTTGACTGTTTCTATGTACATTGAAAGACCTCTTTTGGTTGACATTTTATAATTATTAGTTTATCTTAAACTAATAAAAAAAAGTTGTTGTTGAATAATTTTATTATAATGCAGTTCCCATTATCAGGCTTAAGAAATTTCTCAAACCAGGGGCAAATCCTAAAATAAATATTGCCAACTTCAACATGTTTGCAATTGTCTTGTCTTCGATATAACTATCTATAACATATAATGCGGCCAATATCACGGCTATTTTTAGAGGAAACATCACAGCAGCTGTTCCTACCATCCCAGTTAACGCACTTGGAAGCACATGCTGTTCACTGTATCCGTAAAAGTCCACTGCAACATACGTTGAAGATGCATCGAAGAGGTGGGCCATTAAGACTGTTAAGTTGATTTTGTTGCTGAGTAAGGACCATTTGTTTCGAAGCAACACAAATATTGAAGATATTAAAGCCCAAATACCAAGGACTTGTAGTACTGCCACAACGTTAACTGGTCCCAAGAAGATTATGTTGGGTATGCATATCACCGCACCCACACCAAAAATTATGTACCTGTAATCAATCTGAGTTTTTTTCTCGATGAAATATGCAGATAAAACAGTTGCTATGGCTATGAAACCTGTTAAGAGGTATATTCCGGGCGTTACAAGAATGTAGGTGAGTGGGTAAATGTTGTTGTCAACAAGGGCCCGGGCACCTGAACCAAAGAATATGAATGGTGTGAGGGGTATTATCAGATCAGCTGGATCCTTCTCCATATACTTAAACATCTTTATGATGAGAAGAATTGAAATACCGAGGATTAATCCAAAAACAACGGTGTTGAGTGTAGTATAACCCGGATGTAAATATATGAAGTTTTCCCGGATATACTGCATGATTTGAGGTATCATGGTTCTAATATAGATCTTAATGCTATAAAATTTTGTATAAACTGCTAATAATCACAGCTCATCCAATTTTTTTGATCTTCTTGTTTATCACTTCTTTTAAAATAAGGGGCAATGGTGTTCTGTCCCCATACACACTGGTTTTCCCGGATAATATAGCTTCAATAATGGAATCGTATGAAAAATCAGCTTCAAATTCTGTTACACAGCTACCAATGGCACCTATGAAATGAGCATCACTTGAACCTATTTCAGGAAGGTTTCGGCGTTCCGCAAGATTTTTTGCCTTCCAATTGGAATATCCAAATATGTAACGTGAATTCAAGGTTTCAATGGCATCGATGTCCAGTTCTTTAACGCTATCGCATAAACCATCCCTGTAACTAACAAATGGATGTGCTGCTACTGCAATACCGCCCAGTGAACGGATTTTTTCAACTGTCTCCTCTGGAGACAAACCCTTCTCAACATCTTCTTTAATTCCAAGTGCTACAATATGGCCCTTACTTGAACTTACTTCAACTGCAGGAACTACAACAAAGTCTTCAAAATCTTTAGATTCCTCAATTGTAACCAGGGATCCTTTGATGGTGTTGTGATCTGCCACTGCAATAGCATCCAACCCAATTTTTTTTGCCCTTTTAATAATATCCCTAGGAGAAGCTGTAGAATCGCTTGAATATGTACTGTGTATATGGGGATCAAGTATCATGTTTAAACCTGTTATTTTTTTCCTTAGACTATTATTTCCTAATGATTGATTTAATAAGACCCACAGGGCCAGTCATCATCACATCACCTGCAGGAGCTGCGTTGTGAACCTTTAAATCAGTTTTTTTCAACAACTCTCTCAATGGTCCTGTAGCAACAATGCACTCGCATTTACTCATGGGACCTGTGACCCATGCTCCATGACCGCCATCATCATGAACTTCTTCATGGGTTATGGTGCCCTTCTCAAGTTTTATCACCAAACTTTTAAGTTTGTCTGGTGTAAGGGCCCTTGTGTGGTGTTCAAAAACACCGATTATTTTTCCTTTTTCACAGGCCGCTGCCAATGTATGGCCATTACCAATATCCATGACAATGTAACTTTCAAGATCCTTTACATAATCATCACAAGTAGCACCGCACACTGATGCAAATTTAGAGTCCATTAGGGTTGGTTCATATCCTTTTAAAGATTTTACTACCGCATTCATTCTTGAGAAATATTCTGGAACATCCCCATGGTAAGCAAATTTTTCAGGACTTCGGGGAACATTCAGTTTTTCTTTGATCTTCATGAATCTGAAGTTTCTATCCCCCATTCCCGCCATGTATCCATGATCCTGGACAGCAATTCCCAACTCATCAAAGTCCATTTCAACGTCGAACTGGGAGAATGCTTCTTCTATTGCATCTAGATCTATATCCTTAAGTTCAACAGAGCCCAGTTCAGGATGTTTTTCATTGTCAGGTATTATGGTTATTCCAAATTGTTTCACCCGATCTAGATCGTCCCTAACAGTTATTGCCGCACTTTCTGTCATTATTACTTTGTAACCGCGATCCAAGTGATTTTTTATGGCCTTGTTGATTGGGCCTCCTCCCATGGTACTTCCCTTGATAAAAATATCGTTGTGATGGTTTCTTATTTTCTCTGCAATTATCCGGGTTGGAGATGGCATTACCATTTTAAACGAATTTTCTATTGTATCTTCTGAGTCGTACAACATAATATCCTGGGTGCCTACACCTATATCCACTGCCAATATCTTCATGCTCCTATACTTTGTTACAGATCATATATTAAATTATCAAAAGGGCTATGTACAGATGTGTACAACAAAGATTTAAGTAGGGCATAAAATATAAATTATTCAACTGATTTCAGGCGACAATTCTATTAGAGAAATCTGATATTTTTGATTTACTTATGAATTACGTCTTTAAATTCAAAAAAAATATAATAGGTGGTTAAATGTATAAAATAACTCTTTCAGAAAAGGAAACACCGAAAAAATGGTACAATATTGCTGCAGATCTTCCTGTGGAACTTCCCCCATCAACCCAAACCGAGGAAGGCCATCAAATTGATAATTTGCCTAAATTATTTTCTAAGTATGTTCTTCAACAGGAAATGTCCACAGAAAGATGGATAGACATTCCAAAAGAAGTTAGAAAGGTTTACAAACAGATTGGAAGACCTTCTGCCCTCTTCAGAGCTACAGGACTCGAAAAATACCTAGATACTCCTGCAAAAATTTACTACAAACGTGAAGATCAGTCCCCAGTGGGCAGTCACAAACTCAACACAGCAATTGCACAGGCATACTACGCTAAAAAAGCAGGTGCTGAAAGATTAACCACCGAAACTGGTGCAGGACAATGGGGTTCAGCATTATCCCTGGCATGTTCATTGTTAGGATTGGATTGTACAGTCTACATGGTAAACGTTTCATTCAAACAAAAACCATACCGTAAAACTGTAATGCACTTATACGATGGTGAAGTACTTCCATCCCCAAGTGACAGAACAGAATTCGGAAGAAAAATTCTAGCAGAAGATCCAAACCATCCAGGATCTCTTGGAATAGCAATTTCAGAAGCTATGGAAGATGCCTTCAACGATGACAGTGCATTTTATACTCTCGGCAGTGTTTTAAACCATGTTCTGCTCCATCAGACAGTGATTGGTCTTGAAGCTCAGAAACAGTTCGCAAAAATTGATGAAACACCAGACATCCTAGTTGGATGTGTTGGAGGAGGAAGTAACTTTGGTGGAGCTGCTTTCCCATTCATGAAAGATAAACTCTCTGGAGATCTGGACTGCCAGTTCCTAGCTGCAGAACCTGCATCCTGTCCAACCTTAACACAGGGAGAGTACAAATACGATTACGGTGACACTGCAGGATTAACCCCACTCATGAAGATGTACACATTGGGCCACGAATTTGTCCCACCATCAGTACATGCAGGAGGATTGAGATACCACGGAATGGCACCTTTAGTGGCATTACTGGTTAATCAGGGACTTGTGGAAGGAAGAACTGTAAACCAGACAGAATTGTTCCAGGCAGGCAAACTATTTGCTAACACAGAAGGAGTCATACCTGCTCCTGAAACCTGTCACGCCATAAAAGTGGCAATAGATGAAGCAAATAAATGTAAAAAGACTGGAGAAGAAAAGAATATCATGATCACCTTTTCTGGCCATGGTCTATTGGATCTTCAGGGATACGACGACTTCATTGAGGGACACTTAACACAGTAAAATCCCCTCTACTCTTTTTTTTAAAATTAACAAACTACTCATTTCTTTAAGATCATATTCATAATATAATTCCGAATATTAGAAACTGTTTTATCGAAACTTAATGTTCGACATATAAATTTGAAATATTTATTTATAGGATTCGATCTATAAAATTAATAGATAAAGATGGAGGATAATTAGTATGTATCAAATAGGGGAAGCCTTAATAGGAAATGGCAATGAAATAGCTCACGTTGATTTAGTAATCGGAGACAAAAACGGACCTGTTGGAACATCATTTGTTAACAACATGGCCAGTATGTCAATAGGACACACACCACTCTTATCTGTTATTAGACCAAACTTACTCACTAAACCTGCAACACTGATAGTTCCAAAGGTAACTGTAAGGGACTTAGAAGATGCTGACAAGATTTTTGGTCCTGCACAGACAGCTGTGGGTCGTGCAGTTGCAGATGCAGTTGACGAAGGAATAATACCAAAGGAAGATGTGGAAGACATAGTCATAATAGCAAATGTGTTTATTCATCCTGGTGCAAAGGATTTCCGTAAAATTTACCAGTATAACTATGGAGCTACAAAATTGGCAATTCAAAGGGCAATGGAAGGATATCCATCAGTTAAAAAAGTTTTAGCAGAGAAAGATCGTGGAACTCACCCAATAATGGGATTCAAAGTCACAAGACTGTGGAGCCCACCTTATCTCCAGGTTGCATTGGACCTTGACAACATGGAAGAAATGGAAAGAATTATCAAAACCCTTCCTAACAGGGAAAGAATTCTGATAGAAGCAGGAACTCCACTTGTTAAGAAGTTCGGTGTTGGAATCATAGGTAAGATAAGGGAACTTAAGAACGACGCATTCATTATAGCAGATCTTAAAACATTAGATGTGGGCCGTATTGAAGTTAAAATGGCTGCAGATGAAACAGCAGATGCAATTGCAATATCCGGACTTGGAACTGTTGAATCAATTGAAAAAGCTATACACGAAGCCCAAAAACAGGGAATTTATTCCATACTCGACATGATGAACGTGGAAAACTTCGTTGAAAAACTTGAAGCTGTCCAGTACAAACCAGACATCGTTCTTCTACACAGAAATGTTGATCTTGAAACTATGCAGGCAGAGAGGGGAGAAGAATTAGCTGAAGTTACAGAATGGGGTAACATCAACCAGATCAAATCCATACTCGGCGAAGGTAAACTAGTTGCAGTGGCTGGTGGAATTACACCTGATCGTGTTGACAAGGCAATTGACAGCAACGCAGATATAATAGTCGTTGGAAGGTACATAATAGGTTCCAGAGATGTTAGACGTTCTGCTCAAGACTTCCTTGACCGCATGCCTCAGGATCCAGATACAATGAGACTTGCAATGGACGAAGACGAATCGATCTAGATTGATCGAACTTTTTTTTCTTTTTTTATTTTTAAAATTTAAACGGATTATTTAATAGAATTTATGATCGATGTCTTTAACTAATTATAATTGGTATCTGATCTGGTATGCCATAGAAAGTTATACTGAATTTTTAAGGGACATATTCAGTAACAAAAACTCAGATGAATATCAACTCCTTTAAAACATTTAACATAACAAAGGATTGCTTTTAATAAAACTAACAATATTTTAGAGGATTATGAACCACGACCATAACTGCCATTTTGTTCAAATTGCTGAAGAAATACTCGATTATTAGATCAACTTGAAATATTATTACAAAATCAATGAATTTTGGGCAAATAGTAATAATATAAATTTGATAGAAAGTATTAAATAATTTCGAAATAGAATTTATAATAAAACCATTTAACAGTTGAGAGATGAGGTATGATCCATTAAAAGGTTTTTTAATGTCGTTAATTATCTCGATCTTAAACAGATTTTAGAACACTGGTTTTTGATCTCCAATGATCATAAAAATTATGGGGGATGAATATGGATGAACTGAATTTAGATTTGGACTATGTTTTTAATGAATTAAAGAAATTAAAATTAGAGAAGAATCAAAATATCGTTTGGAAACGTTTCCCATACAGTGAAAATAACCTAAAAATCGTTGAATCCGCAATTAACATTATTTCTTACAGAAAAAACGAGTACAGAATATCTTATGATGAAAATGAAATATTCGTTGAAAAAGATGTTTGGTCTTAAACATACTTTTTGAAAACTCAATGCGATATTTCTTAATTATTTTATATCAGTAAGGAAACAAGAAACTTTCTTAAACATTAAATTTAACAAAATCAAAAAAAATATCAATATAGTAATAAATTTAACAGGGAAAAGATTAAAATAGTAATACTTACCCATAAATATATATTATATTAATCAAAAGCATTTATTGTGATTTAAAGGCGTTAAAGCAAATTTACAGAGGTATTACGATTCTTTATAAAAATTGGAGCATAGTATTACCATTAAGAATTACTCTTTAACGTAGTAAAAATTAAGGAGGAATTAAATGCATATACCTGACGGATTTATACCATTGTGGCAATGTGCTATTTACTACGTAATATTGATAGTAGCATTGTACTTCTCCCTTAACTGGGCACGAAAGAATCTTGATGAAAAAATGGTTCCTTTGATGGCAGTTTTAGCTGCAGGTATATTCGCTATCATGTCCATGAACATGCCAATACCATTTGGTACAAGTGGACATATGGTGGGCGGAGCCTTAGTAGCTATTGTATTCTGTGCCCCAGAGGCGGCTGTAATCGTATTCACATTAGTATTATTAGTACAAGGCCTGTTCTTTGGAGACGGCGGAATAACTGCTTTGGGAGCGAATGTACTTAACATGGGAATAATTGGAGGTTTCACAGGACTTTACGTATTTAAAGCTCTTAGAAAACCTATTGGAAAATACCCTGCAATTGCAATTGCATCATGGTTAGCCATATTCTTAGCTGCAGAAGCAGTTGCAATAGAAATGTGGTTGGCTGGAACATTCCCACTTGGACAAGGATTATTCTTCATGGGATTATACCATGCATTCATAGGAATAATTGAAGCTGTATTAACTGTGGTAGTAATAATGGCTATAGAAAAAGTAAGACCTGATTTACTGGCATGGAACCGGAAAAGGAATACAGAAGAAATAAAAACTGAAGCAGGTGAGGTGGCATCAAAATGAATCAAAAAGATAAAAAATTCATCATTGGTGGAGTAATTGTCTGTTTGATAATCGCAGTATTATCCCCCTTTTTGGCATCATCCGATCCAGACGGTTTGGAAAAATCAGCAGAAAATTTAGCAGTTGAAGATAATGGTCTTGGTTACGAACCACCATTCCCAGATTACACTGCTTTTGGAGATAGCCCACTATCTGAAATTGTAGCATTGGCAATAGGTATACTTATTGCATTAGGCTTAGGTTACGGAGTGGCATCTCTAATTAAACGGAGAAAACCAGCTGAATAAGTTATTCAGCTGCCTTTTTTTATTTTTTTTGAATTATATTCTATAAATAGCACTTATTTAAAATTAAGTTTAATGATAATATCTGATTATTGTAAAAAAAGTCATTTGAATCTTGTAACACATATAATGCCTAATTTTTGGATTTTTAATTATTAAAACCCAAATATAATATTCATTTCCAACCTTAGCCATATTTTTATTACTTATTTGGCCATTTTTTCAGCAATAGTAATACATAGAGTTAAACTTATATTAATGATAGGTAATTAATTATATACTACAACACGTGTTAAAAGACTTATAAGTTAATAATTCTGCCTTGAATTCCTTTGAAATTGTAATAATAAATTATTGTTAATTGGATATACTAAAACTTATAATATTGAAAAATCCAGAGATTAGGAGTCGATTTTATGGATGGAATAAGTTCAATTCGAGCACTTGAAAATGAAACAAACAGAAAAAGTCCCCTACATTTAATCGATGGCAGAATCAAGTTAATCATGTTAATATTTATCATTGTGTATGCAGTTTTTTCTACCCAAATCATAGTTTTGATCTTCTTAGAAATCTATTTATTAATTTTGATGTACGTCTCTAAACTTTCTTTTAAGACGTCATTCCTAAGAGTCTTATTGCTTCTACCATTTGGTGGATTTATTATTGCATTTCAGCCTTTTATCCATCCTGGTACGGTGCTTTGGTCTGGTGCCTTTGGATTACAAATTACAACGGAAGGTTTACTTTGGGGTGCACTCCTCATGTCAAGGCTAATCGTGGCATTAACTTCCATTGTGATATTATCCTCAATCAGTCCAATGCAGGAAGTGGTAGAATCCTTTAGAAAATTAGGAATGCCCCGTGAATTTGCTTTAATATTCAGTCTTATGATAAGATTTTTATTCATGTTCTTCGATGAGCTCAGCAGAATAATGCAAGCACAGAAAACCCGATGTTTCGATGCTTTTAATAAAAAACTAGCATATACGTGGAGAATGAAACAATTGGGTTATACCGTTGCAATGATGTTTCTTAGAGCCTTTGAAAGAGGGGAAACCGTTTACTTGAGTATGGCAAGTCGAGGATATTCTGATAAATCTAGCCTATATCATAATAAAGATAGAAAAATGGGAACAAACGATTATATCCTTATCACAACCACAATTTCAATGGTTATCTGCCTACAAGTTTTAGCTATGTCGGTATTTACCAATTTTGGTATATGGGGAATGTATATCATAAAATAAATGGAGAAGTTTTATGGCCAAATCTATAATAAAAACTGAAAACATGGGATATGAATATCCTGATGGAACAGTAGCCCTTAAAGACATCAACATTGAAATCTCAGCAGGTGAAAGGATAGCCATAGTTGGATCAAATGGTGCAGGCAAATCCACACTATTTTCACATTTTAATGGTATTAGTGAACCCACAACAGGGCTGATCAAAATTGATGGTGAGCCTGTAGTCTATAAAAAAAAGGAACTCTTAAAGATTAGACAAAAGGTGGGAATTGTATTTCAGAACCCTGATGATCAACTTTTTGCACCCACAGTAATAGAAGATGTTGCATTTGGACCTATGAATCTAGGATTTTCAGATGAAGAAGTTGAAAAAAGGGTTGCAGAAGCTTTAAGATTAGTAAGGATGACAGGACAAGAAAAAAAAGCCCCACATCACTTAAGCGGAGGCCAAAAGAAAAGGGTGGCCATTGCAGGAATACTTGCTATGAGACCTGAGATCATGGTTTTAGACGAACCAACCACAGGTTTAGATCCCAAAGGTGTGGATGAAGTCATGGAAATACTTCAAATGCTAAATAAAGAGGACATGAGCATAATTATAGCGTCACATGATGTTGAGATGGTAAGTGAATTTGCAGATAGAATATTTGTGCTGCATTCTGGAGAAATCATTGGGCAGGGCACTACTGAAGAAATTTTTAATGATCCTGTAACTCTGAAAAAAGCACATCTTAAACCTCCTAAAGCAGCTGAACTATTAAATTTACTTAAAGAAGGTGGAATTCCCGTAAACATACAACTTACTGTTTCAGGTGCTTATCATGAAATTTTGCATGTTTTAGGGGTTAAATCATATCATAATTTGTTACACGTAGTAAAAAATGATCTGCATCATAAACTCCTACACAATTTAGGAGAAACCAAATATCATGAAATGTTACACATTATCGAGGAAAACCAGCATAGGTTTGAATTAAATGAGGAATAATAACGCCTCCAAGGAAAATTTCAAGAATTGTTTTGAATAATCAATTGATAAAAGATTTGTGTTAATTAAAGAAACGAACATAATTTTTCGTGACAACAGTCAAAAGATAGTTACATATTTTTAATTCCATTAATGTATTTGATCTAAATTAGTACTCATTTTCAAATTGGTATTTTTGCATAAAAATGGTAAAGATTATCTCATTACCAACATACCTAAATTATGAATGTATGCAACACTATTCAAGTAGTAGGGCTATGATTAAAACATATTTTACACAACTATTAAAAATTCAAGATCTTCAAGCATAACGTACATAATATAAGTAGTTATAGATTCATGGCACACTGAAAAACTATGAAGAAGAGTTATTATATTAAATTGAACCCAAAAATATCCTTATAAAACCCATAATTTCCTAAATTAAATATCAAATATGCTAATGACTCAAATAAACAATTCTCACAAAGAACAGACTATTCCCTATCGAATTCTAAATATTTTTCTGTTTTTACTTTGATTAATGAAAGATATTCCCAATAAAACACTATGCTACCAAAGAGACATTTATTGTGAAAATCCAATGCCAATCAAATGTAATAAAAACCCCGATATTGAAGACCTAATACATTAAAAATTACAATTTCTACTCCAAAAGCCTCCAAATAAAATAAGGCCGAATTTAATATGTAAGTATATTTTTACCCTATTTTCTCTTATAATTTGGCCATAATTGGCCTGCAATGATTAAAAATAGAAAATCAATATTTAAAATCATGTTTTTAATTCCAAATGACTTGTATTGATTCTAATTCCAGAATCAATTGAACTTCATAGCAATTAATATGTTCTTAAAAACAAGCAATATCGTTTCTCATTTCCAACACTTAAGAACGTAGTTCAACCCATATCTTGAAAATATAGATGATATTTTAAATTAACTTACATCCTATTAAATCTAAATCATATTGGTTAAAATTTGGTAAGTATTGATAAATTTAAACGAGGAGGTTGTTGGGCATCAAATTTAATTATTTGACACCCAACAATGTGGCTAGAAATATTTATTTGACTTGTTTTTGATGCGTATATCATACAAAAATATCCTATTCCACCATACAAGTAATAATGCCTAATATTTACTTGTACAACAGACTATTTAGACCTCCCACCTTATAATACTATTTATTTTGATTTTAGTATTACTTATGATGAAAATTCACGCCTATTGTAATAACCAACTGTATAAAAATTTAAGAAAAAATATATTACTGCAGCATACGTGATAAACACTAAATCCCACATACAATAACGTACTATAGTGCTGTTATCTAACTAAATGACCTTCCGAATCAATACAGATGTATTGTTCACATCCCCCGAAGGAATAATCATCACTTCTTTATGGAACCCCCGGACTGCCTTTTCAGTAACTGGAGAATATAAAATGGCCCTCATACCCGTATATGTTCTATAAATAATTGGTACGGATGTGTCCACCTCTCCCCATAGATTTGAAAAAACTCTTTCCTTGGGTTCTGCCAGGGCAGCAACCATTATCACTGTGAAGTTACATGAAGTTATAGATGTTTCATCCCCCACCACTACCTGAATTTGAGAATCTAAACCGAGTTTTTTAATTACGTTACGAGATACCTCTGCAACTTCAGGATTTACTTCCACACTTATACATTTTGAATTAAAAAGTTTATTTAAAAGGATCGCTGTTAAGGGAAGGGGCCCTCCACCGATAAATACTACATTCTGTTCAGGAGAAAATTTCACTAGTTTATTTTCATTTTTTATCAACCCAATGTAACGTTCATAGAAATGAAAAGATTTTAGAGTGGACCATGGATCTTCAGATTCTAAAATTGCATTAGCATTTTCATTTTCTAATCTAGAGCCAATATTGACATAAAATTTTCTTATAAATTTGAGGGCTTTATTCATCCGCTCATCATCTAGAATATGTTTTGCAGAATCAAAATCAATTATATTATCATGAGCAATCTCTTCCACTGAATCCAAAATTGGTATAATTTCAGATAAAGGCAATTCATTTAGTTCATAATCCCCATATTCTTCAAGAGAATCTGCAATTGATATAATTTTATCCCAATATTTGTAACAGCTCATTTATTATCTCCCTAATTTTTACGTACTACAAATCCAGTATTATATTGTTAGTTTTATCTAAACTTTTTTTTCTCAAATCTAAGTAGGAAATTTTATATAGTGATTCTAATTCTTAATTATATAATCATAATATAAAACTTATGTAAAGTATTACTAATTGCATTGGTTGGGCATTAATCGTAATACAATGAAGAGGGTTAATATGAGTAACTTCAGAGTAAAAGAACTAAAAAAAATGGATATTCCCATAAAAATCGTTCAAGAATTTCTTTTTAGAATGATCCAAAACGAATATAACTACGGATATATACCCCAATATCATCAGGATATTAAAAATATCGATGATTATTATCTTAATCCTGAAAGAAACAATTTCTATGTTGCTCTTCATAATGAAACCAATCAAGTGATCGGAACAATAGGAGTGAGATCCTATGATAAAGATTTTCCATTATTTAAAGGAATTTACTACCCAGAAATAACTGCCAGTATTTGGAGGGTATTTGTAGACAAACCATGGCGTAGGAATGGTGTTGCTTCTACACTGGTAGGTATAGCAGAAGAATTTTGTCAAAATAAAGGTTATAGGAATATTTATCTCCACACCCACAAAACAGTGCATGGTTCCCTTGATTTTTGGTTATCAAAAGATTACAGTGTTGTGGAGGATACAGAAAATGAATTAAGAACAGTGCATATGGAAAAATCTCTTATTGTTTGAATATTTCTAACTAATATGAAATAAATCATTTATGAAATTTCAAAGGTTTTATCATTAATTATATCCATAATATCATCTAAAATTGTAATAGCTTTTTTTACTCCAGATATCTGTCTTTTTTGAATCATCTGTGAATCAGATTTACGAAGATCCGCGTATACATCTGTTGTAGTTTTAATTGTGATAGTATCAGTTGAAACAGCAATAGCTCCTTTTCCAATACCTGCGGTGGTTCCAATACCTATATCTGCATTGGTAAGTTCTTTAACTTGTTTGGCCATTAGTACTGCCACTTTTAGATCATCTTCCTCGGTGTAAACTTTAATATTGTTTAACAAGTCTAGGGGTTTGGGAGGATCCAAATTTAAAACTGATTTCAAAGCAGTCAATGTTGGAATGAATAAACCACATAACAAGGAGACATCTTGTTTACCTTTCATATATTTAGGTGCTAAATCTCCCTGATACTCCATTGAAGATTTATGTATTTCACGAGCTATTATCCCGTGAGTAAAACACTCTGCTGTTGCAATTTTAACTGTTATTTAAAATCCTCCATAAATTATTTATTTCCATCCATTTAGAGATTTAAGTATTTCTTTTGTTGTAATGTTAGCAAGTTCGTCCAACACGTAGGGAGTTATTGGAACATCATCTTCAATGAACTTTCCAGTGGTGATAATTTTGTGTTCAGAGTTTATTCCATATTCATTTAACTCCTTAACTATAGGATTATCTGTTGATGCTTCGGATATGTCCATAACTTCTATTTTTTCATCTCCAATTCCAAATACTCCCGCAGTACTTATTGTTTTTGCACCTATTTCTTGGGCTTTCTTAATGATCATTGCAGTAGTTTCCAATGTGTCTCCACCAGCTATCTGAATACTTACAACATCCCCTTCCACAAGATCCAAATTTTCAGGAGTTATATCCTCCTTCACAGGAAATACATCTTTAATCCCCTTGAATTCTTTCAATAGATCAACCTTGTAATCTCCGATCTTTCCACCCTTCATTTTGAAGATTATATCTCCATCAGAGATCTTTTGACCATCTATAACTACAATTTTTTTAGGACCCCCTCTATGAATCTGGGTTAAATTTATACCAGTTCTAAGTCCCAATCTTCCAAATCCAACCAATGTTACGTGACCTTTCGGTACTTTGCTGTTTTCAATTTCTTCTAATTTATTCAAAAAAGTGCCTCCTTTGTTGTATAAGGGACATCTAATTAGGAAATACATTTGAGCGAAAAATGATTGTTCTTCATTAGATGTCCCGAAGTTGATACAATCTTCCGAATCTAAACCCAATATGGGTAATTCTCTATTTTGGTGGTTGAGGAGATAACCCCCAAATTTCAGTTAGGTAACAAGTGTTATAAATACTTTTTTACTAAAAAGTATTACTAAAACTGCTTTTTAACCTGTGATTTGAATACCGTGTTTTATCACCTAATAGAAACTTTCCATGGAAAAGTAGGGTATTCAAATTCTACAGTACAGTTAAATTTCGAAATTAATTGACAAAGTCTTAAAAGACCTGGTATCTCAGTAGCTTGGTGTGTAGCATCAATAACAGATATATCTAGTGATTTAGCTATTATGGCACCTTTATGTGTCAAATCACCAGATAAAATTAAATCTGCTCCTTTTTTATAGGCCAAAGTTATGTATTCTGGATTTAAACCAAAACCCGATAAGATCGCAACTTTTCTTAAATGTTCTTCGTTACCCCTAATCAGTTTAAAATGATCTGCCATTAAAACTCGTGAAACATGGCTATAAAAATCATTGAGTGTTGCATCAACAGTACACAATCTTCCTATACCATTAGTTTCATCAAAATGGCTTAAAACTTCCAAATTCAAAATATCAGCAAGTGCATCATTAGCACCGCCAGGAACCACATCCCAATTAGAATGCAATACATATGTTGGTATTTTTGGAGTTACGACAGGAGGGTGGTGTGATATCAACAGATCAAATCCGCTGATTTGTGTTTCTAATTGATAATCCAGAACAACCAATACTTTTTTTACGTCTAACTTATCAGGATCTCCAGGACCTATAAATCCTACAATATCATTAGTTACAGTTAGCTCCCTTGGAACTTCCATTTCCAGTCTCGAAAATAGTTCAGAAGCTAACATCTTTCACCGTTGATTCAATTTTATCCAGATATTTTTCTATGTAAAGATCAGGGGACAGTGCATTTACAGATGAAACAACCATCGCAGGGCGTTTAATAAGATTCAAAAATTTATTGCAATCCTTTTCTTTAAAAAGAACTCCTTCATAAAAGCTCATTGCTGCCACCCCATATAGTACTCCTTCAGTATTTAAAATATCTTCCAAGCTTCTTCTTAGAACTTCAATGGTCAAGGTCATGGTCCCTGATGTCTTAGAATTTAAGCCTGTTGTTCGCAAAATGCCCTTGTTTGGAGATTTAGCAGTTTTTAACCTTTGATCTATGTTATTTTTGTTATTGATTAACTGATCACTACCATCAGAAGTTGGATCTTCAATTAAAAAAATATTTGAATCAACATACTTATGCACTGATTCTGAACTCATGCCACCCAACCCAGTTGTGTCCACAACAAGATCTGCACCCTTTATTTGTTTTAAATCATCGGAAAACTCGGCTTCACAGGGTATGAGATCCTTTAGGTGGGGATATATATCAACAACTGTGACTTCAGAAAATTTACTACATGTTTCTGCGAGTTTTATTCCAGTGAGATATGTGCCTACGATTGCAGTGCGATTAACCTCCAAATTTTTGGTTTGAATCCATTTTTCAATTGCCTCACATTTCTTCTCAACGATACTGTTGATCAAGTCTTCCACATAGTGTCCTGAGTACATGCTGAATACTTCACCTGTTATTCCACGCTCTTTTATAATCATTTTATCCTCCTAAACCAATTCTATCAAGAAGATTAATTATTTCGTCTTTTACTGCATCTTCTAATTTTTTCTTATGGATTACGTGAGATTTAGAAAGGGCCGCTGAGAGAACTCTTCCCTTATTATCGATTAATACCATCATAGACCCCGAACCCGGTACTCCAAGTCGCCCTCTTGCAATTATAAGGTCACAATCATTTAAGTCCAGTGCCATTATAGCTTTGGAAATTGCAGGCATGCGCGTAAGATCAGCACAATAAGTAGGTAAGTTAATAGTCTCTGCTTTAGGCAAATTGAAACTGTTCAAAACTTCATTAATCACGTTAATTTTAGTTTGGTTGGTTGTTGGGATGAGAATTTTCGTGCAGGAAAGAACATATTCCTGAATTGCCTCTAATTCTTCTTCTTTATCCCCAAAACGCTGCCCATTAACAGATTCATTGTATGCAATTTTGATTTTTTCTTGGAAAGTCATAAATAGCCCCTATACTTCTGGCTTAAGTCCCATTTCCCTGACACAATTTACAACCTCATTGAAGTTTCCATATGTAGGGGATCCAACTCCTTTAACTACGTTGGGATATCGATCAGGAATTACTGTTGCAAGGTTGTCTGCTCCTGCAAGTAAGGAATGTTTAACATTTTCTGGACCAATGGTCGGTGTTGGTACTGTGATCCTTATATCTGGAAACATCAATCGAACAATAGCTATGGTTTTCATTTGCTCTTCCAAACTGCATGGCGGATGATATTCCATAGGAGTGCCCCGGTATGGATTGAATCCCATGATTGGTATTTCTCCCAGTGTTGAAAATTCTTTAAGGAAAAATAGGTGATTTACTCTGTCATTATAAGATTCTCCTAATCCAATTAGGAGCCCTGAAGAAAGTTCAATTCCGGTTTCACAAATCATTGCACAACTTTTAATCCGTTCCTTAAGATGCTCTCCAGGTTTTAGTTGTTTGAAAAGTTTCAAATTTGTTGTTTCTAGGTTACAGCATACAGTATCTGTTCCATAATTTGCCATTTTGTTTAGTGCATCTTGATTCAGGTCTGAACCAACGTTAACCAGAAGTTCCAAAGAAGTGTTTTCTTTAACTATTCTACTTGCATTCACAGCTTGCTGTCCTTGATATCCATGGGCACCAGAACAACTCACTCTAGGAATTCCTGATTCTTCAACCACTTGAACTATATTCAAAATTTCTTGATCAGTTTTGTAAAAGGGATCATAGTAACCATCAAAGGAAGTTTCTGCTGCAAATCCACAGTACTTACATTTGGGTGTGACTTTGCAAATATTCGTTAAATGCACAGTTGATGTGAGTTTAATAGATTTATTTTTAGAATTTCTTATATCATATGCAGTTTCTTTAAGTGTAGCTATATCTTCAGCAGAATTTAAATTAAACAAATACAAAATATCGTCTTTTGTTAATTTTTCCTCTTTTAAAGCTTTTTTGATGATTTTATTTATCAATTTTTCACCTTACTATTTTTTGTAAATTGATGGGTTGATCAAAGGAATTGATTATTTCGCTCCTAAATTAATGTTCGATTTAAAGTTTAAAAAAAAAATAAGGAGATGTATTTATTTAGAAATTTTACAGGTTGGCCCTTTGCCTTTCCTCTTTTCTAAAACATCAAGAACAGAAGGTAGTACTTCTGCAGCAGCACCGAAGTTCATTGAATCGGCAGTTCCAAGTAAAGCACCCGGATCCAATTTTTCTTCCATGTGATCAATTCCTGCACTGTTCATCAAATCAGTTATCTGAGATAATGATTCTTTTGCCATCATTTGAGCAAATCCTGCCGGGGCTCCTAATACATTCATAACTGAATCTCGATAGCTTAATATTCCTGCATAGGTTATTGCTGTGAGTGCTGAGCACATATCACATACTGGACCTAAGAGTTCAGCAGGCAATTTATAAGCATCTCCTCTTGCAGCTACTCCCCAATCAACCAAATTACAAATTGCTTCTTCAGATGCATATCCTTCTGCAACGTACACCTGTCCTTTCATTTCAGGTACTGCACCAGGATGGTATGAAGATATGTTAAATTTAGGAGCAACATTCATTTCATCACTACTTAAATCTTCAAAAATCTTCTGGAACATTGTTGTTGGTACTGTACAGGCATGGGTTAAAATTGCGCCTTCTTTTATTTCGTCCGCAAATTTTTTGATTATGCCCATTTGCATGTCACCTTTAGGGAACCAAGTCATGATCCAATCAGCATCCTGAACTGCTTCTTTATCATCAGTGGTTACTTCAAATCCTAAATCTTCAGGATGTGTGAAATGAATTGCACCTTTTGGAGGCTTTGGAAGATCTTTTGCTACCTGATTTACTTTCTCACGAATCTGGGGCATTATACTCTCAGGATTTTCCTTGTGTGCTTCTATAACCTTTTCATATTCAAAGTCATCAATGACTGTGAACTCGTTGTCAAAGACTGGATCAGATATAACTACTTCATCTACACCAGCCAATTCCATGAGTTCAGCACCCATGGTAATAGTTGAGTGTGTCATAGCTATTTCAGGTTTTCCAACTTTTTCTGCTACTTCACAGGCTCGGCTGAAATTTGTTATCCCACTTGCTGCGTGGGTTCGATAACATCCTGCACCTAATATTGCAAGTTTCATACTATCACTCCTTTTTTTAGTAAATTAGTAATACTACCATCATTAATAGTAGTACAAAATTGATTGAAGTGATTTGTAATATAAATCTTTTGATTTATGATACTCTTTATAAAGGAATCTAATAATAGTAATACCGTCTCTGATCTTTTAAATGAGTATTATAACTGCATACTAAAAACTAAACATTATAAAATCCATAATATTAAATAGTGGGAACTAATAAAATGATTTTGTGTATTTGAATAATAATATACAATTAATGGAATAAAAATTAGAAATTTAGTTTCAATTGACTACAAAATCAAATTTAAGCTCTTTTTTTGAAAGATAATTAGTAATAATTTATTGTCAAGTAATATTATTTTAAAGTGTGTGAATTTCTATACTCAGATTCTTCTAATTCCTTCAGTTATCTCATTGCAAGTCTAGTTACCCTTTTCTAATTTTTCAATGGATAATACTATCAAAATTTCAAGACCTAATAATCATTTAAAATTAAAAAATAACAAATTATATCAATTTTAAGTAATTTTAACTCTTATAATATGATATTTTATCCAATAAAGCTGTTAAATACGTTTATTTTAAACAAAAGTTTTATATCGGTAATACTACTAACGTCAAGATCATTAATACTGGAGGTAATATAAAAGATGCAATTTAATAATACGAAGATCAAAATGAGCATGACTAAAATAAAGATTATCCGACCAGAAGACAACCCTAAAAGCTGTAACTTAAATGTAAACATGGATTGGAATATTGAATACACTGACAATACGCAGAACAGTCTAGGATATGTTTGTACATTGGAAACTGATGGAAAATTTCCCATTAAATTGGCCATACAGGGCTTGGTTAAAACAGAAAATAATGTGCAAATTCTGGAAAAGAATTACAAAGATCTATCCAAACACATACTGGATAAAACCACCGAAACCTTGTTAAATTTGCTAAATATTACTAAAGACTCTATTTTTACCATTAATGAGATTCCAACTGTGCATTTATCCAATAATCACAGTACATCCTTGGTAAATAATTTATAATAAAGGACGTGTAATGAATGATGAAAATAAAACATACTGTTTGTCCTTCATGTAGTTTAGGATGTGGAATTAACCTTATAACTCTAAATGAAGAAGTTGTAGGAACGTATCCATATAAACGACATGAATTTAATGAAGGCAAAAACTGCCTCAAAGGCAGAAACTGCTACAAATTAACCGATGAAAATAGAATTGAAACCCCACTTATAAAAAAAGGAACTCAAAATAAAGCTGAGTGGGATGAAGCTTTAGATTTGATATCCAGCGAAATGAAATCATGCGATGTTGATGATATAGGAATTCTTGTTTCTGGAACCTGTACCAACGAAGTATGTGAACTTTCAAAAAAATTTGCAGACGCAATGGGAATTTCAAATATTGGTTTTAGTGTAGAAAACTCTCAAGACCTAAAAAATGAAAATGTTAGTTTTGATGATTTGGAAAATTCAGATGTAATAGTTTTATTTGGAGATATTCTAAAAGAAAACCCCCTCATGGGCAGAAGAGTAATTTTAGCACAAGATAAAGGTGTTAAAATAATTTCATTGGATTCAAATGATTCATCTAACACCAGCCTTATTGCTGATGAATACATTAAAACTGATTCTTTTAAAAATTTTTTGGATAATGATTCCACATTAGCAGAGCAGCTTAGTGATTCTTCAACAGTTATAATCAGAAGCATGAATAGCAGTGAAGATTTGAATGCAGTCCAAGAACTTACTTCAAAGGCCGGATCTAATTTAATTACCATTTTAAATGAATGTAACAGTTTAGGCGCCATTGAATACTTGACACCACTCGATCAAAATGAGGTTCAAGATTTGATTGAAAGTGTGAAACTACTCTACGTAATTGGGGGAAATCCTGCAACTTACGCTGAAGAAAGTCTCAAGAAGATTAATTTTTTAATTACTGAAGGATATGAATTAAATCAAACTGTATTAATGTCAAATGTAGCCTTACCTAGTACATGTTGGGCTGAAGCAGATGGTTCATTTAAAAATACAATGGGAAAACTTCAAAAATTCGCTAAAGTAGTGGAGCCCCCTGAAAACAGTAGAGATGATGAGACCATTATCAAAGAAATTGCAGAAAAAATGGGGATAACATTGTAGGTGATATTAATGACAACCAAATATCTGTTAATCAGAGCTAAAGATAAAGATTTACAAGAATATGGAGAATGTGGAGGAGCTGTGAGTTCTGTTTTTCAGTACCTTCTAGAAAAAGAGATAGTTGAGGGTGTTTTGACCTTAACTAGAGGGGATGATTTATACGATGGTGTGCCTACATTCATTGAAGATCCTGAAGAATTGATAAACAGTTGTGGATCACTGCACTGCGCTCCCACCATGTTTGGAGATTTAATAAGTAAATATTTAAGGGATACTAAACTCGCTGTAGCGGTTAAACCTTGTGACGCTATGGCAATAAAAGAACTAGAAAAAAGACATCAAATAAATCCGGACAACGTTTACAAAATAGGGCTCAACTGTGGCGGAACCATAATGCCCACATCTGCCCAAAAAATGATCAAACTCTTTTATGAAATTGACCCCAATGATGTTGTTAAAGAAGAAATTGATAAGGGAAAATTTACTGTTGAATTGAAAAACGGCACCCATAAATCCCTAGAAATTGATCAGCTTGAAGAACAAGGTTATGGAAGACGTATAAACTGCCAAAGATGTGAACTAATGGTTCCAAGGAACGCAGACATTGCATGCGGAAACTGGGGAGCAGAAGAAGGATGGACATTTGTAGAAATAGTTACAGATAAAGGACAAAAACTGATAGATGATGCTGAAAAAGAAGGTTATCTTGAAACTAAAACACCATCTGACAAAGCAGTCGCCATTAGGGAAAAAATTGAATCAATCATGATAAAAATGGCACAAAAATATCAGGATAAATATTTGGAAGCTGATTATCCTGAAATGGAAAAATGGGATGATTACTGGAATAGGTGTATCAAATGTTACGCGTGCAGAGATGTATGTCCTATTTGTTTCTGTAAAGAATGTGAACTTGAAAAACACTTCGATAAAAATGACAGCAGCTCTCCTCCAGATCCAATTGTTTTCCAAGGAGTTAGGATGTCACACATGGGATTCAGTTGTGTAAATTGTGGACAGTGTGAAGATGTTTGTCCAATGGAAATTCCGTTGGCAAGAATTTATCATAGAATGCAAAAAAAATACAAAAAAGAAACAGGCTTTGTAGCTGGTGTGAGTGATGAACTACCCCCACTATACAGTCCAGAAAAGGAATAATTGGGATATTTGGGTGATAATATGAGCAAAGAAGAACCAAAAATAGTTGGATTCTGTTGTAATTGGTGTTGTTATGGGGGTGCGGATACAGCAGGTACCGCACGAATGCAGTATCCTCCAGGTGTAAGAATTATCAGAGTAATGTGTTCTGGAAGGATTACCCCCTCAATGATATTTAAAGCTTTTAAAGAAGGTGCAGATGGAGTATTTGTTGGAGGATGCCATATTGGAGACTGTCACTATGATGCTGGTAACTATAAATGGAATAGAAGAGCCAAATGGATAAATGAAATTCTACCAGAATTTGGAGTAGATAAAGGAAGATTTAGATTTGAATGGATCTCTGCATCTGAGGGTGAAAAATTCCAAAAAACAATGAAAGAATTTTATGAGGAAGTTCAAAAAGCAGAAAGCCAGAAAAGTTGTTCCAAGTAGTGATTTTTTTAAAATTTAAATACATTATATTTTTTTAAAATTAAATAAAAAGTGAGTAAAAATGAAAATCGCAGTCTTTGGAGCCGGAAATCAGGATCTTTATGTAAATCAATTAAAATTACCGGAGAAGTATGGGGGTGAAGCCCCATATGGCGGAAGTCGAATGGCAATTGAATTTGCAGAAGCAGGGCATGAAGTATACTTAGCAGAACCTAATCAGGACACATTAACAAGTGATCAATGGGAAACTGTAAGATCAAGTGGAGTCACTGTGTCAGAAAATGATACTGAAACTGCAAAAGAAGCTGAAATAGCAATTCTTTTCACCCCTTTTGGAAAAAAAACATTCAAAATTGCAAAAGAAATAATTAATCATCTTCCGGAAAATGGAATAATTGCCAACACATGTACTGTCTCCCCCATGGTTTTGTACTATGTTTTAGAGAGAGAAATTAAGCGCAACCATAAAAGTTTGGGTATTTCTTCCATACATCCTGCAGCTGTGCCTGGGACTCCTCAACACAAACACTACATCGTTGGAGGAAAACCAACTAATGGTGTTAGTTTGGCTACCTCCAGTCAAATACAAAAATGTGAGGATCTGGTAAAAACTACTGGAAAACAAGTTTATACTGTGCCTGCAGATATATCTTCAGCTGTGGCAGACATGGGATCAATAGTTACTGCAGTTACACTCGCAGGAGTTTTGGAATACTACCATACAGGAACAAAAATTATCAAAGCTCCTAAAGAGATGGTGGAAAAACAAATATTAATGACACTCCAAACAATGGCATCACTCGTTGAATCTTCCGGTGTTGAAGGTATGCTGAAAGCAATGGATCCAGATTTAATTGTTAGAAGTGCCACTTCAATGGGTTTATTGGAAAAACAGACCAATTTAGATTGTGCTGTGAAAACACTGACCAATATTGATTCAGATCTTTTACACTCCTCTTCAAATGTTGAAGTCAAAAATACTGAATTAGTTGCTGCACAGGCACTTACCAAAGAATTAAAGAGTTTAATGGGAGAAAAAGCTTCTGAAGGAACTATTAAGAGATGTATGAAAAAAATGTTTGATTGATTTTTAAATTTCCAAATTTATTTTTTTAATTCGATATCCCCATTCCAATTCAAATCTGTATGTTTTAATTATGAGTATTCAACTGGTTTTTAATGGAATAGTAATACTAAATTAGTTAATTATACTAACTTTTAAATATCAGCCCATACTTACCATATTTAATCATATTTCTTCGAGACGTATTAATTTCAATTGATTAAAGGTGAAAATATGTATGATTTAGTAAAAAAGGCTGTTAACGATATGGATTCAGCTTTAGAAATTAGTAGATCTAAAATTGATGTAAATGATGTTGTTGACTCAATAAACGAACTTTCAACCAATGAAGCAATGAAATTAGGAATGAATTTCAAGAAATTTCCATTGGGCTGTGATCTAACTGAAGTAATTGTTGGCACGTGTGCGTCAGACATAACCAAAGATGAATTAATAGCCAATTGTATCCTTTCTAACATGTTAGGTGCTTCAATCCATGTCTGTGCCTATGCGTTTGCTGATATAGCTCAAGAAAATAATATGAATGGAATTGATTTGATAAAAGAGGTTAGGTCAGTTACAGATGTTCCCATTGATCTGGATCACTTTGGAAAATTTGGTCCAATGCGATTTCCAAAGGAAATTGTGAAATGCCCGGGACAATGTTATCTTGAAGGTCCTCCCTTCGAAGAATGTCCTAAAGATAGGATACATTCAAGATTATTAGAAAAAGAAAAGTTGGATTTATCTGATCGTGATGAGTGGATTAAATCTTCTTCTTCTGTGGCCATAAATCTCACAAGTGAACAAGGTGGTGAGGATCATGCAGCTCCGATAGAAGAAGCTGAAGAAATTGCAAAGCTATCCAAAAAATTTGGTAAAGGTTTAGAAGCCATCATGTTTATCGGTGATGGGTATGATGACCTGATAACCGGATTTGAAAAGGGACTTGAACTGGGAGTCGATATCTTTGTACTCGAAGGAGGCCCATTTAACAGATCAAAATCCCGGCTTGATAGTTTTGCCAAAGCTGTTGCAATGGCACGTATTTTAGTTCCTGGAAAAATTGTGGCTACTAATGGAGCATATGAAGATGAATGTAGAATAGGGCTTCGAGCCGGGCTTAATGCGATAATTACCGGTTTTCCAAAAAATCATCATGGTTACATGTGTGGATATTCTCCAGGGACAGCTAAAAAAGGTAATTTTGGACTTCCACGCATTGTTAAAATGATTAAAGAAGAGTTAGGGCCGGGTTTAATAAATATACCCATTCAAAGAGATGAATTAAAAGCTGTTGCAAGGGCCGTGAAAATATTGGGTCCTGAAAATGTTTATCCTCAAATGATGGGGAAAAGCACCATTGGTGATGCCCATTGGGCTGTGATGCAGAATACTCCACTTTATGAAGCCGTGGGTGTTGAAAAAACAGTCCATGATATTAAAAATATTGTGGATGGAAAAACTGTT
Organism: Methanobacteriota archaeon; assembly: GCA_023430285.1. Lineage (GTDB taxonomy): Archaea > Methanobacteriota > Methanobacteria > Methanobacteriales > Methanobacteriaceae > Methanobacterium_B. Next base: position 33,529 of record JAEZAV010000102.1, read on the forward strand.
GCAATGTTAGGAGGTAGATTTTTATCATGGGGTTTAGCTAAAGAACTCTCAAAGGATTTTGATGAAATAGTGATTAGTGATACAGATCCTTGGGTGGAAAAGGTAACTGTAGACACATTGAACCAAGAACTTAGTTCCAATGTTATTAGAGGTAGATCAGATGATGTCAATTCTGCAAAAATCAGTGACAGCACCATAATAACCTCAACATATCCAGAGTTAGTAAAAAAACTTTCCACAAAAATTGATGGATCTATCACTTTGATTTAAGATAGATAATTAAAAAAAAGTAACAGTTAATTTTAATTTACTTTTTTTACTGAAAATATTAGGTTCAATAGGGTTACAATGATAACAAGAGGTTCTAGTGCTAGATTATAAAGTTTATATGGATTCAAAGAGTGTTAATAGGCATGAATAATCTCTGTACTTCTCTGTTTTAATCTTTAATTCATTTCAAAATTCAGATATTCATTCCAGCATTTACAAATTCATATTCATTAAGATTTTTGCTCCCAATTCTTTTGTAAAAATCTTCCCCAGAAAGATCATTTAATTCTTCCGATTCCATATCTCCTTTTGATTGTAGGCCTAATATGAAATATTTAAAATAAGATCCCAATTTATCTTTTATCCAATATCCTCTCCCAATTTGTATTAGTTCAGTTTCATCAAACTCTTCAGTTAAATCATTTATTTTAGTCATTAACCGTCCCGTTGGATATTTGTATGTTCCCATTTCTATAGCAGTTTCAATTTCTAATGGCACTCCCAATTTTTGTGCTAGTTCTCTCTGTGTGTTTCCAGTATGTTTTCTATACCCTAAAATCAAGTACTTCAAGTCCCAATGAAATTCCATTTTATCCATTTTTTCATCTCCCACTTTTATTATATAATGTATGATCATTGATTCATAAATAATTTTATTGATAAAAGTATTACTATGATCCGAGCTCTAGACATCATATTATTATTATTTGAAAAGGATTAGAAAGAAGTGACAAAATGCACCAAATATTGATTCAAACAATTAATTGACGATCCCACAGATTTAATTCAATTTGAGTATGCTACCACATGGTAAAAATTAGATATAACTATCCACAATAGATTCTAAAGAAAAAAATGAGGTTGAATATTAAAAAGATGTTATAAATCAACCCGAACCTTGTACCATTATGAGTTTACCAGTGTTTGGATCTTTGTAAACTTTTCCCATTTCAGCGTATCCCGACCCAGACCCGGACTCTGATTGGGGTGTTTCATTTAATTCCTGACCCATGTTAACCTGTACTGTTTGCTGTACAGTTTTGATAATTTCTTGCTTTTCCTGAGGAGATGCTGAGCTAAAAACAACATTTTGCATACCCGTTGACATTACACTGAAAATTAAAAATCCCACAGCCAGTACTAACATACAATCAACCATGTTGACTGCATAAGCCATGGGATCAATTTCTTCATTAGAAGACAGTGGTCTGCGCTTTCGTCTTACCATTTTCAACAACCTCCAAAATTGAATCAACCAAAGTATCTAAATTAGACAGTTGATTTTCATACCATCTTCTCCTAATTCTAGATACTGTAAATGCTATAGCAGCTGCAGCCAATCCAATTATTGCTGCATCAAATGCAACCATTAAATTTTGTGCCAATATATCAATATTGCCTGCTCCTAATGCAGCCAGTCCAGGCCCTAACGGAATTAAAGTACCCATCAACCCAACTGCAGGCCCTACTTTTGCAACGATATCTGTCTTTTCAATACCTTTAGCTGCTCTAAACTCCTCTCCTTCTATTAAATTTCTTGCAAATGCTTCCCTAGATTTTACACCCACATCAATATTGAATGCTATTTCATTCAAAATTTCTTTATGTCTATTGGGCAAGTTAGCCCCATCAATAACTGTTTTCATCTGCTCAGGAGTTTCTTGCGTTGATATGATTTTGATTATTCTTCCAATTTCCTTTGAATCTGTTCTTATTCTACTAGAATGTTCAGATATTAAACCTCCTGCCTGAATAATTGCATAAGCCATGATTACAAGAAGTATAACTATAATTGGTAACAACAAACTCTGTGCCACCACATGTAAAGAACCATTTAAAATTTCACTGCCCGGTATCGTAGTCATATATTTCACCTTTTAATTAATTAAAGAACTGTATCTCTTTGAAGTGTAAATTCCAATTGTTAACAAAACGATTAACGAAATCACTGCATACATAAGCAAATTTACAGAAGTGATTGTCATGGGATTCAATTTTGATGACATTGTTGTTGCAATGTTGGGGATTACAATTGCCGAAGCCAAAAAATAAAATCCAACAAACAACATGAAATTTCCCAATAATACTGGATACGGCTTTTTAACGATTTTAACGATGGCTCCCGAAGCCAAATAGAACACTGCTATGGTTATTGTTAGAAAAACTGCTGCATACTTTCCAATTGCTATTGATGATGCACCTATAAATGGTGATGCCAACACAATTGCAGCAATTACCGCACCAAAACAACATGGACATGGAGCTATCATTGCCATGCATGATGCGGATGCATGATTTTTTTGGTGCATTTTCCATTCCTTCAATGTGTGAAATCCTGCGTAGATTATCACGAGGGCCATGGCCAAAAATATTACAAAATTGTAATCGTATACAACTTTGTAGATCAATTCATTTTGTCCTGAAATTACCGCAGAAAGTATTAATATCCCCATACCGTATCCTACAGCAATTAATGCCGCAAATTTTTTTGATAAACCTGCAAATCCACTTGCTAAACCAATTTTTACACCAAACACAAGAACTGCAGAGAGTATTCCCATTTGCCATAATAATTCCAACATTTTATCACTCTATCCCATTTATTCGTATTTATTCCAAATTATTGAGGTTTACTTCTAAAGTAGCCCCATCCAAGTAGACCTACCACAGCTATTACTCCCAATATTGCGTAAATTGGCATTCCAGTCTGTGAAGAGGAGTTTTGTTTATTTTGAGGATTTATTTCGTAGGCTTTTCCACTTTCAGAAGATGCTTGATCTGAATCAGATTTTCCTGAATCCTCCCCCGGACCTGCTGTGCTTGATGACTGAGATTGACTATTGCTACTACTGCTTGATTGCTCACTCTGACTTTGTGTCTGAGATTGTTGAGAATTAGATTGCTGTTGAGATACTGTTCCAAAAGCAGAGTTTTGAGTTGCACTGTAGAGCTGTTGATTAAATTGAGCGAGAATATCGGGATTAACAAATTGAGTTGCCCATTTCAACATTGCAACGTTACCACAACTACAATCACAACAAGCCACACCATGCGCAATAACCATCTGTGCCAACGAATTTGCTACAACTTTAAGATCTGCGTTACTTGCCTTCCATTGTCCATTGTAAGCTGCTGTAAGCAACGTTCCAGACATACTAATCTTAGCATAAGCATTGTTGCCGTTTTCAAGGAATTTATCCACACCTAAATTGTTTTTATCCTTGTAGTAAGTATCCACAATTTGATGCCACATTGCATTTGAGACTGCACTAGGTCTTGTGACTTGCCACCCATATAGGTTAGAAACAAATTTTGACATGTAACTGGCACCAACATAACCACTGCCCATCATTCCCTTAATCCACTGAGGATTGAAGTAGCGAGTATTTAATTCCCTATTCAAATACTGAGAAATAGTTTGAGATGTGGGATCAATTCCATTACCGTATTTTAATACGTACATGTTTGGAGTTTTGCCATTGACCCTGTTGAGCGCCATTGAAAGACCTCCCCAGTAATCAAAGAAATCATCATTATCCACGATTCCATAGAGATTAGTGTTTCTGGTCGTGTACATAGTTGAGATTCCGTTGAGAGATCTTTTAAATGCGTCTGTACTCAGTTCACCCCACATCGTATCAGAGTAGATGTGTCCCATTCTGTTTAAATAATTGTTAGCTAGTTCAGCTGAATTTTTCCATGTCCAGCTCATTCTTACTGATTGAGCTATATTTGCACCGTAATCGTTTTCTGGTGGTGCGAAAATCCTTGATATTGCCAGATCCCCTGCTTTCGTTGTGTTCATTCCCTTGGAAAGATAATATTGGAAGTCTTGTACCCAGTCATATGCAACGTAATTATCATTCAATGATTCATCGCCCAGTCCATAGTAGCCAATGTCGGACATTATGTGATTTAAAGCTGTTTTAACCTTAGTACCATATTTAGCATTCAATTTTTTGTCTTCTAAAATGGTGTAGTAAGATCGTCCTAAAGCTATTTTAAATGCCTTATCTATGAGCCCCACCTGCCGGCTGTAAAGATCTCGGAAATTTCCATCTATTACAACCACCACATCTATCCTTTTTTTTGTCCATCCTGCAGGTCTAACTAAATCCGATAATGAAGTATACACCGGCATTTCTTGAAGTTTAGCACCTCCTGATCCTGCACTTGGAGAATCTGTCCATTGAGGAGCCATGCCCAAGAGACGTAGAATCATGGATACAAGTTCCCCATCATCCCTCGCTGTTTCAACATCCCACAATCCAATAGCAATTTTTTTTACCTTTGAGTTTAGATTTTTGAGTGTTGTGAGTGTGAGGGTCTGCGATTTTATATATGCATCTAGGGTGGGGATTTCTGCTGCTTGATCTTGATAGAAATTCTTACCTGTAGGTAATGCATCAGGATTGTTTATTGGATCATTAGCCAAGCCCGGAGGTATATATCCTCCATTGAGGGCATTTATAAAGCTCTTTACTTCCCCATCTACACTTTCATTAATTTTTTTAGAGTATTCCTTTGCACTTTGAAGCAATGATTTAAGATTTTTAGATGGTTTTTTTGTGAGCTTATTCAAAACAACATCAATATCCTGATGTAACAATTCTTTGACAATTTTAATACATTTACTTTGGATTTCATTCTGTTGAGCTGCATTTAAAGAAGAATAAGACTTTCCCTTCAATAAAAGTGCTACCTCATTTTGTAAGCTGGTTGTTTTAATTCCACTAGTAGGAATCTGTTTTGGAACAGAAAGTATTGAAGTTACCAACAATGCTATTTGATCATCGGACCATTTTTTACCAATTACATCCACCCCATCTGGATAAAATGTGTTGGAAACGTCTGATAGATACTTGTTTACTGCAGAAATAAGGCATGATTGTGAAATATTCTTTAAATTGATTCCAATGTCCGCTGCCAAATTGTTTTCGGTTATAACTTTTTTTATTTTAGTTATAATTGTCTGTTTTTTATTTGAATCTGCACCATCGTAGTCTTCCACCAGACTTTCAAGATCAGACATTCCCCCGTAGAGTTGTGTGAATCCCATTGGTGGAGTTAAATGATCTATTATTACTGCAGATCCTCTTCTTTTTGCTGTTATTCCTTCTGAAAGTCCGTCCATAATATAGAAGTAGGTTTGCGGCACACCACCAGTCACAATATTTGTGAAATCATCAGCTTCAGGCAGCACTTCCTTTCCAGGTAACCACTCATGAGTAGCATGTCTACCCATATAAACCATTGAATCATATCCCTGCTGCTGTAGGTAAGCATAAAATGCTAGGTACTGATAATGTGGAGGTACAACACTGTTATGGTAGAGTTGATCAGCATTACCTTCCCATCCTCGCTGGGGTTCCGGAGCAATCAGTGTGTTACCAAACTGTATTCCTGGCAAAACAAAATATTTTTTACCATTTTTGGTAACAGTCATAATACTTCCAGGAAAAGCCCCCCAACCCGACATTCCATCAATTTTAAGGGCTAAAAATTGGGATTTATATTTCAAATACTGTAAATAATATTTATTATTCTTAGTTTTAACATAAGCCTTCAAAGCATTGACTATATTTTGAAGAATAGGCTTTGATTTGTTGATGTTCTTTGCTGGAAGTAATGCTGTTATTTGAGAATTCCAAGAATCAATCTTAGTATCCATGTCATCGGTGCATCCTAATTTAACTGATCTTTTACACATTTCACCTATATATGCAACTGGTCCCTGTGTAATATCCAATTTGGCTAGATCATCCAACTGATTGAACCACTTTAAGAAATCAGTTACCGGATACAATATAACTCCTGGTATATTTGCCAATTTATTTAGTTCAGTTTGATTTAACTTGGAAAAATCTATTTTGTAGGTATTATTCTTTTGATAGGCTTTCATTTCATCCAAAAGTGAATTATTGTTATTTGCTAATTTATTAACCAGCCCCGGAGCCCATTTTGCGATGTTAGTTCCTTGAGCCATCATTTCATCAAGAAGAAGTAATTCGTTGGTAGGTATATTTTTAACATTGTATCCATTTTTCTTCATGACGTAGAGAAGATTGTAAATACTCTGTACAGGATCAAGGTAGCTTGCTGCAATATTCTGTTTTCCTGGAGGGTAGTTGTAGTAAATGAGTGCAATTTTTTTATTTGAATTGGAAATGTATTTTAACTGTGTCCAACCATTCAGGGTTTTTCCAAGCAATTTAATGTTAGGGGTATACGGAATATAACCCTGAACTTTTGCACCAGTAGCAGGGTCCAATGTGACTCCCTGGCCTCCTACAAATATTGGTGATACAATTCCCTGGGCTTCCAAAATAGCTATATGCCACCATTTATCTCCTGCTATATTTCTTAGTCCACTGCTTCCCAGTTCGTATTGAGCATTAGATTCGTAATCAGAATGTACGGCTGCTATAACTGGAACATTTACTGCTTTAAAAAACTGGGTTAACTTACTAAAATCGTTGCCTCCCAACCCATATGCAGTCATGTCCACAATGCCATCCACATTTATTTTGTACTGGGATTGATTTTTTATGAAGCTATTAAATTGAGTTGCATTGGTAAATGTTCTTAACATTACTTCTAGTTGATCAGAAGATCCTCCATATGCCACAATAGGAATTACATTGATGTTCCGTGATTCCAAATCCCTAATAATTGCATTATATGGCATCAATTGATTTGAATTAACGTATTTTGTACTTTCAAGAAGGCCTACCGTTGGTCTTCCGGAATGGAAATAATATTTCTTATAGTTATCCAAACCCGAGTGCCATTTTCCTTTATTATCAATATATGAAAACCATCCATTCCTGTAAATTCCATAAACTGGATCTTTTATATCCTTTGGAGGGTTTGCAAATGTTGTATTGAACCCTAAATAGCTCAATGACCACATTAGTTGATTTAAACATTGTTTAGTCGTGTATATATCTTTGTAAAGAACTGCCCTGTTGTATTCTGAAGGAAAATTTGAAGAATTCTTTACGTAGTTTACTACGGTTTTATAACTGGTTCCTAATGCTGTATTTTTTAAGTAATTTGAAAGATTGGTGGATGTGATGTTCTGTAATATACTAACACCCCCAATTTTTGAGTATTTCATTAATCCAACGTAGTCTGTTTGTGGTTCTAGAACGAGAAATATTTGTTTCTTTGCAATTTCAGGATGTTTCTTTAAAATATTCGTGATTCTAGTCGATAGTTTAGTGCTTAACCAGTTAGCCATGAAAATGTCACATTTTTTTAAACAAGTTTCTAACTCTGTGTCGGACATGGTCTGAATTTGTGAGTTTGATTTGAGGTTTATTGCAACGTTATTGTATTTGTTGATCACAGAGTTTGCCGCTGTGTTCATAATATTAGTACCAGGATCATCTGTTATTAGGAACATGCTAACAGAATGCAAATTTTTTATTGACTGTACGGATTTTAATTCGTTATTTGATTCATTAAGTTCCGTTATTGATTTATTTGGATCTACCTTTGCCATGAGGGTATGTTTGCCGTAGGACTTGGGCATCCAATTAAATTTTAGGGCATAATTGCCGTTTACTGCTAAACTCTTGATGGTTTGTTTCCCTATTTGAATTCCATCAACATATAAACCTACAATAAATGATCCAGATTTTATATTACCTTTGTTAGCGATTTTAACAGAAATAGAATAATTTTTATTGATCTTCAAATTATCGGGTACTACAATAGTTTTTGGGTATAAATCAGGACATTTGCTTGTAATTATTTTGAAAGACGAAACATATCCATTATTAGATTCGTTGCTTTCATTAATTACATTTTCATTATCAACAGTTAAATTAAGGATTACATTCCCATTTTTTGTTGGTTTATAGCCAGTAAATATAATTTTCGTGCTTGTTCCTGAAGCTAATCCAGATATCTGTTGCGCAGTATTGTAGTTCCCTAATTTAAGCAGAAGTTTGAAGGGCCCTGCAGAGCCTGTTCCTTGATTTTTTATGGTGGCAGTCACAGTATTTTTATTATCTGAGTAAAATTTGCCCTTGAGATCATTGTTGTTACCAGAGTTTACTGATACGTTTGATACAATTAAATCCGGAGTGTTTATGGAGTTTTTAGTATAATTTACGGATAGAATTGCTAGGATGATTTTGTAGTAATCGCCTGATCGCTGATACGTCATTGTATTTATTGTGTCAGCATTGCATGTTCGGGTAACATTCCATTTGTCCATCCCAGAATAACTACCTTGATTGTTTGATCCCGACCCAGGGTAGATGTTGCCGTTGAATGTATAGATACCATCTGTGCTGGATAGGTGGATTACATTAAGGCTTGCATCTTTGACTTTATTGCCAGTGGGCAGTTTACTAAATTTTGTTGAACCCACATAATCCTCTGTGTTTGCAACATCATGCCCCTGATTTATCCAATATGCAATTTTATTGGAACTTCCATTGTTGTAAGCCACGACTAAGGATATTAATTTAATACGTCCATCAAAATCATGGGGATCAGTGAATATGTTTGCAGTGTTGTTCTCTTTTATGCTATTTGTTACATCGTACCATAACAGATAATCACTGGTTACCCTGTTACAATGATCATTAATTGTTACGGGCCCATTTATTCCATTGTAGGTGCTTGATAAATTTTGGGAATCTATCTGCTTTCCATTAAAACTAGCAGTCATGTGTACTGGTTTGTCCACTGTCATGTCTCCAGAATAGATTACAGTGTACAATGTGGCAGATACAACTTTAGCATTCTTGGGAAGTGTTTTAAATTTGTGAGTCACGTTTTTATTTGTTCCAGATTGAAACCCATAAAATGAATCAATGTAAATCCCCCCATTAACTGTCCCATTTTTAACTGTTGTTAAGTGACCTCCAATGTTTTGTGAATCTGCTGAAACAGTTCCTAACATGGTGAAAGTCATTATTACCATTGTTAATATCAATAAAAATCTAAATTTAAATTGTTTATCGCTCATCAATCTAATAATCCCCCAAAACTTCGAATTCGCCATAAAAAAATGATAGAAGAAGATTTTTCTCCTATTTGGTTTGGAATTGGCTTACATACTCAATGTTAATGTTTCCAGCTTGGTCTTTTATAGCTCCATTTGGTATGTACAAAATGTATGCTGTTTTTGAATATCTGTTAGTTGTTTGTTGGATTGCTAGAGTATTACCCGTAGTTTTTTTGTTAATGCTCACTGTTTGTCCGGTTTTAAGATTTTTAAGATAGATTTTGTTGTAGTTAACTCCTTGAATTATGTTTTCACTGAATTTTAGTGTTATAGGGCCGGTTATTGACAGTTTTATGCTATTTTTGGTCGGAGTAATCTGTGTTATCTTCGGGGCGGTTTTGTCTATTGTGTATTTTTGAATGTATATTGGTGATTTGTTTCCTGCTTCGTCGATTGCTATAAATTTGAGTAGTGTGGATTTTGTCAATTTAAGTGAATTATTGTACTTATTGCTCTGTTTGGTGGGGTTAACACCATTTGTTGTGTAGTAAATATTTCCAGATTTGTTCATTGTTAATTTAACTGCCAAATCTGTTTTGTATAACCCCTGTTTAACGTTAACATTTGCTTTTGGAGGTATTTTATCGATTTTATAGGTTTTAGTGTAAATACTTGACACATTGCCCGAAAGATCTACTCCGAAGAACTTTATTGTTTTGGTGCTTGAGATGGTGATTGGAGAGGCGTATTTTTTACTTGAAGTTGTTGGTTGGGTTCCGTCTAAAGTGTAGTAAATAGTTCCAGGTTCGTTAATTGAAAGCTTCAAGGTTTTTGTTGTGTTGTATGAGCCATTTTTCAAGTTTGTATTGACTATTGGTTTTGTTTTATCTGGATTTAGCACTTTTATTATGCTTGTAAAGTCACTGGTCCCTGAAATGTTTGTTACTGTTAGCTGGACCGTGTAAGTTCCTGCATTTGCGTAGACATGTGTAGGATATTGTTCAGTACTAGTGTTTCCATCTCCAAAATTCCATTGGTAGGTCCATATGTTACCTATAGATGTGTCATTGAATGTTACACTTAGTGGATTTGTCTTGTTCTTTACAGTGGATGTAAAATTTGCAACTGGGAGTGGTTCAGGGTATTCTAAAACCAAAAATTGTTGACATACTCCTAAACAGGTTCCTGTCTCTTGGATTGATGCTAAATTACTGAAGTTGTCCACATACTGTGTCACATTAATATCCCCGAACCAGAATGAATTTGGGACACTGGAGTAACCTGAAGGTGCATGTAAAAATCCGTTTTCAACAGTGTTGCCGTTGAATATTAAGTTTCCTTCATTGTTATCTGCTGCAGATTCAAATGATATTAATGTGGCACTTTTAATGTTCTGGATATCCCTTACACTTCCATTAAAATGAACTAATGTAGTTGCATCATCGATAGTTGTTCCATAGTCATTGGATGTTCCTAAAAGATCAAATCCATCATTGATGAATATTGTTTTCTGTGTGGATTTTGGGTCTTGGTAGACTACGCTTAACGTTGTTGGATACAGTGCAACTCCACTTGTTCCATTTAGCATTGTTAGATTGTTGTTGCCATTTTTGTTGAAGTAGGAAGTCACATTAAATGTGAGTAAACCGTATACTGCATTACCGTATGTTCCGAAGTTACTTGCATCTGAATACCATTTAACGTATGAAATATTTTGTCCATTGAAAGAAAATTTAGCAGTGCCTGGGAAAATATTTTTACTATCCCATGTGTATGGAATGTACAACCATGCCTCTACTGTATTTCCTGTTGATGGAATTTTAATATCTGTTGATTTCCAGTTTACAGTGTCTCCAATGAGCTTACCACCATAAGTGGAGTCTCCATTTGAATAGACTATTCCTCCGCGCAGATCGTAGTATCTTTGTGTGGAATCATCCCCACCGTATTCATCCTTTTTGCCTTTATACCCATTGTAATAAACAGGGCACGCTACACTTGCAAGTTGGTTATTGGTTTCTGCATTGTTGTTGGAATTTGATTCTGGTACTGTATTTTTAGGATCAACGTTTGCAGTGTAGGTTACGTACTTTACATTACTATTTTTGAAGGTGGCGTTTTCAGTTACAGGACGATTTGTTGGATCGTAGACAGTTAAAGTAATCTGAGCGCCGCCTGCTAATTCAGGAACATCGACTGTAGTAAATGGGCCGGAATCAACATCACTAGCATATATATCCAGTTTTGTAGCTGCTGAAGCATCTTTTCCATTATTTTTAATTGTTATTAATATTTTATTTGATTTTCCTGTGAATACTGTGCTTTTAACAGGAACGGTCACAGAAGTCACAGTTAAATCACATTGTGGTGATATATGGATGTAATTTGTAGTTGTTAATGATCCTGTGCCTCCCGGACCCGTTACTGTTAAATTTACTGAGTAGTCTCCAGGAGCATCATATTTCCATGTTGGATTTTGAGCTGTGCTGTCGATAACCCCGTCATTGTTGAAATCCCATGCCCAAGATGTCACTGGGCCAATTGATTTGTCACTGAATTGTACTTCTAACGGATCTACACTTGTTGTTTTGTCTGCTGTAAAATTTGCTTCGGGTGCTGGTGTTGTAACTGTTAAAATTGCCATTATTGTTTTAAAAGAAGATCCAATATTTGTGTATGAAAATGTGCTGTTCTGACCAGCAATGATGTTGTTGGTTACGTCCCAATTATTGTTTATAATATATTTTATAGGGTCTGTAGGGTTAGCCCCAATGAGTGAGGCTCCATTATAATTGTATGAAGCATCTGAAGATGATAATCCAATATTTTGTAGATGACCATTCGTAAATCCATTGCTAACATTGCTTGTTTCAAATGTTGTGTTTGATGTCGTTTTAGTCCAATCATCACCAGAATTTATCCAGTACTGCACTGTTTTAGTACTTCCATCGTTGTATGCAACCACAAGCATCAACATCTTCAGTCGACCATCAAAAGCAGAACCTCCAATATTTTCAGTTTTTATCTTTGCATTAACGGATGTACCTTTGATAAGAGATGTCACATCATAACTCAGAAGATAATCCGAGTAGACTTTATCCACATGATCGTTTAGCCAGTACACTGTACCATCTGATGTTGATGCAATGTTAAGATCTTCAGTACCTAAAGTTGTGTAAGTACCATCACCGTTTCCATCAAAGGAGACTGTTGCTTTCCCTGCTCTACTATCAGTTCCTGCAGCATAAACATCAGCATAAACTCCTGCGTATTTAATATTTTTAGATGGAATGTTGTAGGTTTGGTTAAATTCCTTTAATCCTGGTGTAGTGCTTTGGCTACCCCATGGGATCGGTTGGTAAGCACCCACATATACGCCTCCTGAAACCTTTCCCGAATGTGTAGTGTTTAATGGTGCTGTAGCAGCCGAAGCTGATCCGCACAAAACAAAAACAGACAATACACCAAGAATTATATAAATTAAAAGTTTTTTCGTGTTCTCTCCCCCCAGAGTAGTTTATTCTTTTACAGTTTAGTGATTGAAAACATATGAAATATAATACTTTCGATCTAATTGTTATTATTACTTTTAGAGATTAAATCGGACAATTCGTAATACAAAAAAGAATAATATTACTATTGATTCAAAAATAAGGCAAATAGTAATAAATATAGCTAGAATGATCCGAAATAGTACTAAAATAATTGAAGCATTAATTCAGTAATTAATTTATTCCAGAAAGAACAGTATTGTATATACCAAATGAAAAAATAATTTCAGATGGAACATTTTTTAGTATTAAAAACTAATATATAAACAATAAGAACCGTATTAAGCCAAAAACTATTATTGGAGTAATTTCATGAAGGTATTAGGAATATGTGGAAGTCCAAGAAAACAGGCCACTCATCACGTTTTAAACGAAGCATTGCAAATGCTTGATGAAAAAGGTTTTGAAACAGAATTTTATAGTTTGCGCGGAAAAAATATTAATCCATGTAGACACTGTGACTACTGTTTGAAACACAAACAGTGCGTGGTAAATGATGATATGCAGGATATCTATCCACTTATCACAGAAGCGAAAGGCATTATCATGGCTACGCCAGTATACAACGGAGGTTTAAGTGCTCAGCTTAAGGCTGTGATGGATCGTTGCAGAGCCTTGGGAGCACGAGACTTTGATTTTCTGCGATACAAAGTTGGAATGGCCATAGCTGTGGGTGGTGACCGCATTGGTGGTCAAGAGCTTGCAATACAGCAAATAATGACCTTTTTTATACTAACTGGTGCAATCCCAGTTAGTGGAGGGGCCTACGGTGCCAATATGGGAGCTAACTTCTGGTCTCAGGACACCCTTGAAGGTGTGAAACAGGACGAAGAAGGATTTAAAAGTCTCAGAAAAACTGTTAAAAGATTCAGCAAGTTTATTGAAAACTTCGAAATAGAGGAGTAAGTGAAGCAATCACCCCCTGAGTTTTCAATGGAAAATAATTATAAGTTATAAGAAATAAGTTATAAGTTCTAACAAAATAGATTTAAAGAGATAGTTATAATTAAATTTAAAGCCTAGTTGGTCTTTAAAAAAATGTATAATTAGATTGTTATAAGTAATAAGTTATAAGTTATAAGGAAGATGTTATATGAAGATCATTGTAGATGAAGACAAGTGCACCGGATGTGGAATATGTAAAGAAGCCTGTCCAAAGGGTGCTAAAATATGGGATGTAAAAAAGAAAGCCATGGCAACAAACCTTGAATTCTGCCATTTATGTACAATATGTGCAGGAAAATGTCCTGAAGGTGCCATACAGGTAATTAGAGATGAACCAAATGAGAAAAAAGACTCTGAATAGAAAAACTTCAGAAACTGACATCAGCGTAACCATGAATTTAGATGGTAACGGTGACTACGACATAAATACCGGAATAGAATTCTTCGATCACATGCTGAATTCCTTTGCCAGACATGGATTTATAGATCTAACCATCCATGCAAATGGAGACATAGGAGTCGATGATCATCATACCATCGAAGACGTTGGAATACTTCTTGGAGAAACGTACAACGAAGTAATTGGGACAAAAAGAGGAATTAAGAGATTTTCTCATGCACTTATTCCTATGGATGATGCCTTGGCCACAGTAGCAGTTGACATCAGTGGAAGGAGCTATGCAGTATTAGATTTCGAATTTAAGAAACCTAAAGTTGGAGATATGAGCACAGAAAATGTTGAACATTTCTTTGAATCGTTTGCAAATTCTGCAAAAATTAATATCAATGCCAAAGTTGAAGGAGAAAATGATCATCATAAAATAGAAGCTTTGTTTAAGGCATTTGCACGTGCTATTAAGGATGCTTCTTTGATCGAACACGATTCACTTCCTTCTACCAAAGGTGCGTTGTAAAAGGAACTGTAAAAATGAAAACCTTAATTGCTTGTTACTCCTATTCAGGGCACACATTGAAAGTTGCAAAAAAATTGCAAAAGGAAATCGATGCCGATCTAACTGAGATAAAAACTGAAAAGGACAGATGGTATCTATTTAAAATCTTAGATTCCATAAGGGAGAAAAAGGCAACAATAAAACCCTGCCAGACAGACCTCATGAATTACGATAAATTGATTCTTTGCTGTCCTGTTTGGGCAGGTAAAACTCCATCTGCAGTTAACCAATATATGTTTGAATTAAAAAATATTAAGGATAAAGAATTTGGAGTCTTTGTTACCTCGGGAGGCAATAGATCCCAAAAAGCTACCATTCAAATGAGGGAATATTTAGATCTTCAAGGTATGAAATTTTTAGGTCAAATGAGGTTGATTACCAAAGATGTTGAGAATGAAAAATATGGTGATATATTTCCATTATTCTCTGAAAAATTCAGTGATCCAAAATCAGAAAAATCCCAAGATAGTACAAAGAAAGTCTAGGTTTTTCTCTGGACTCCCTGCATTTAATGAAAAATATGGAATGTTACCTCCATAAGTTCAAATTAAGGGTTTGATTCAATTGTGAAGGTTCTTTTAAAGAAGTAATCAAACAGGTATCCAAAATCAATGCCAGATATCTTTTTTCCCTTAAATTTCTTATAAATATCCATTCGTCCCTCTTCTAGTTTTTTTGAAGTGATGCCATGTTTTATTGACAGGTCTGCTTCGATGAATGCTGCTAGTTTATCACAGGCCTTGATCAATTCTCCATCCAGTGGATAGTATTCATTTTTATTGTACTTTCGGTTCATTTCCTTAAAATTGATCCCCTTCTTAATGGAATCCTCCACCCTTACCTTGTTTACAAACTCATCCTTAGTGAAGTAGTTCATTTCTCTTCTCCAAGATACAGGTAAGAGGGGTAGTAGTCTTGTTTTCATTTGATTCTCTTCAAATTCTTTAATTAAATCTTCAAGTCCTTTAACTGAACTTTTAACAGGGGATATAATATCCTTCGTAAGCACCTCTGGAAGGTCGTGGAACAGTCCTGCAAAGAAATTGTTATAAAGCCTCTTTGGACATGCCTCATTTTCCATTGAAAAGAGGTAAGAAGTTATTGCAACTATGTACATATGCCCCAAAACCGAAGTTTTAGGAACACGGGGAGAATGGGCCCATCTCTCTTGAAACCTGAGCTGACCACAGAGATCTATGAATCCAAATGACTTTTTTTCGAGGGACAGTTTCTGAACTCCTATCAGATCGTAATGATCCTCGATCTGGTTTTCTATCTCCGCTTTAGTGTCTTCAATACCATAAATAAATGGAGATGAATGATAAATGATTCTAAACTCCCAATTTGTAGCCAAATAATGTGCAGCTTTTAGTATTTTTCTTTCAAATTTGGAATATTCAGTATCAAATAGGTAACGTTTAAAATTAGCTTCAAATTGGGGTTTAAGGCCTTTGAAATCCCCTTTCAATTTGGATATCACATGATCGTTTAGATCCTTGGCCTTTTCCTCCATCATCTTGTGGAATATTGGAGGTTTCAAATCAGTTAATATGGTTCTGTGTAAAAATTCAAAAATACCGCCTTCGATGAGTTTTTGCCAGTTGACATCAGCATTTCTATCTTTTTCCTCAAATTTGGCAATTACATATGCTAAAACCATTTTATGTGCTTGTTTATCTAATTCTGTTAATTCTACTGGTCGGATATGATCGTTCCATCTATTCATGCTAGCTGCTTCGTAAAATCTTTCAATAAGATCCTCTATCATGTTACACCTGTAAAATTATTGAAAAAATCTAAAAATAATATAATTCAAAAAAAAATATTTAAACGACCAGAGTTGGCCGTTTTAAAGCATGTTTATTCTGGTTTGTCAGCTAAAGCGACTTTACTTAGAGTCTGGCCTTTTCCACCGTGAGGAGTCCTTACAACGGTGTCGTTAGCCTTTTCTATGTCTCTTGCTTCGGATGCTAATTTAGCTGCTACACCTAACATTTCGTGAGCTGATGCAACTAAAGGTATGTACTTTTCAGCGTCCCTAACCATGAAACATCCTTCGACATCTATGTCTGCCACTTTGGTTGCTATTTCGTATGCAGCCATTGCTTTTGCTTTTGCGTATGGGCTGCTGAAAGCAGCTGCTTCGACAGCCTTATCCCTTGTTATTACAACTTTAGGGAGTTCGAGTGTTTCTCCAGATTCAACTGCTGTTACTGCAGCATCGATTGTGTCCTGAACTACTCTGTATGCTCCGGTTAAAGCTAACACTTTAATTACATCGGAGTTAAAAGATGCCATTTCTGTTGGGTCAAGGAATTCTCTCCTTGCACCTATCATTGGGTCTGCTTTGACGATGATGTAGCCTAGGCCTTGTTCATCCATTTCGTCCTTGGATCTTAATCCTGGAGCGTCACCAATTATGATTGCAGGAACGTCTGCTGCAGATAATAATTCTCTAGCTTTAGCAGGGCCTGGTGCACCTGGGTTTGGGCTTATGAATATAACAAAATCTCTGTCCATTTCTAACATTAATGGTACAGCCTTCTCGATTTCTTCTGGGTTCATTTTAGCCCCAGAACCAACTACACAAGTATCTATGTTTGGTCTGTCAGCCCTCTCATCAAGTAATAAGTCAATTACTGGGGAGGTACCGATGTTACCGCATTTAATGATTCCTATTTTTACAACCATTTTATCACCAGACTTGCTATTCAAATGATCTAATAAGTATTTTTTGATTTAATTTTTTTGACTAAGCTTTTATAGGTGTTGAGAAGGACGATATAAAGAGAACTAAAATTAGATTTGATATACCCATACTGATCCTTTAAAATTAGGAATAAATTAATTCCTCACAGAATCCAATCCCAAATTAATGTCTAGAACAAATTTAACTCGTAATATAAGTTTAATTGAATAAATTTAAGATATTGCCTTCATTTAAATTCGGATCTGGCATTCCATATACTTCTAAAGCTTTGAATACCACTTGATCTGGTTTTGAGTTTGTCAAAATTTTTTATGATTTCTAGAGTGTTTTTTACTGCAGTTTCACCATTATTTACTAATTTTCTCCCATTAGGAGTTTTTATCTCTCTGACTGCATCTGCAATATCCTCTATTTCAGCAACTTCGATCCCTATTTCATGGGCCAGATCCACACTTGCATGTCTCCTGTGAAATCCTGCTATTTTAACTGCTGGGGTGGAAAGTACTCCTGCTTCAATGGTTAAGCCCATGCCGGCACCGTAAATTATTCCCTTAGATGCCATCATAAGCCCTGGTAACTCAACATATCCCTCTAGAACCTTTAAATTTGGAGATTTTATGAAGGATTTAACGTAAGATTCGCTGAATCTAAATGGAACAACAAGTACATTTGTATTGAGACTTTCAACCTGGTGTATAATGTTTGGAACATCTTCTCCCTTCACATCTCCTCCTAAAACAAGTAAATAAAATTCATCTACTGAATATTTAGTTTTAACAGAATCGGAATCTTCCATTTCAAGTGCGTCCACGTATACTGCCATGGGATAGCCACCTATTGAATGGACATTTTTGAGGCCATACCTATTTTCTACATATTCTTTATATTCAGGAGTTGGAACAGTGACTAAATTTGAAAATGCCAACATTTCTATTGGATTGTAAATGTCTTGTTCAATGTGTAAGTTGGGTATTCTAAGGATTTTAGCGGCGGATATCCCTTTTCGGACATCTCCGGCATTTCCACATGTCATCAAAAGATCAATATCCCTACCCCTTAGAAATTTAATGACTCGCCATACATCCTCCATTACCAAGGTAGCGATCTTAGAGTTGGAACGTTTTTTAGCTCCATGCCCCCTACTCTGGCCAATGGAATGTATTTCTGTACAGTAGTTACCCAATATTTCTTCGACTCCATGGCCATGGGTTAATCCAATGACATCAGCATCTAGTTGTTGAATAATCGGTACAAATGCTTTTGCTGGTGCCATTTCTGCTAAAACTGCTATTTTCATTGTCATCTCCACTTATGATAGCTTATGAATCTTTGCTGTGTGAGTTCCTTGCAAAATTTAAACCAAACTGGGGACAGGCAGCTACATGAGTATGAACATAGCTTGCAACTGTGTTGTTTTCCATTAAACCATCGTTGGAACCATCTATTCCACGACCCCTTAAAATTTTAAAGGCATATTTAGGATTTTTTCCATCTACTTCGATCTTTGAATAATGAAATTCATGGCCTTTAAACTGTTCCCCCTTGTTTAAGATGATGTTATCATTTTGTGCTTCTGAAATAACGTAACTCAATGCTTGAACATTTTTTGTCATGTTTGAAGGATATTTAAAAACATTGCACATTGAATGACCATTTATAGATTTAGATAAGTACATCAGGCCCCCACATTCTGCGTAGATGGGATGGGCATCATTGTGAAACTTAAGTATGGATTCCCTCATGGAACTGTTTCTTGATAGTTCCTTAGCAAATATTTCTGGGTAACCCCCCCCAATGTACAATCCATCCACATCAGGAATTGTTTCATCGTGTGTCGGGCTAAATGGAATAATTTTAGCTTTATTTGCTTCTAAGGATTCGATGTTTTCTTTGTAATAGAATGTGAATACTTCATCCATTGCTACCCCTATCTTAACTGGTTTCTTATTCCCTTCCTCCCAAATTGGTTCCCTTCCACTAGGTAGATCACCGGAATTTTTCATAATATCTATTAGGGCATCTAGATCTATGTTGTTGGTCATTTCCTCTCCCCATTTTTCAATGGATTGGAGAATATTTTCACGTTCTACAGCCGGTACCAATCCTAAATGTCGTTGTTCTACGGTTATAGCTTCTTTTCTGGGTATGCCCCCTATCACAGGAGTATCAGAGAGTTTTTCCACGGCTTCTTTGGTTTTTAAATAGTGTTTTTTATTTTTCACATAGTTTAAAATAACCCCATCTATCCTTATGGATGGATCTAGTGTTTTAAATCCAATTACAACTGCAGCAGCACTTTTAACAAGACTTCGAGAGTTCAGAATCAGAATCACAGGAGCATTAAGGGCTTTTGCCACAGAGGCTGTGCTACCCACATCACCTAAGGGACTTATACCTTCATAAAGACCCCTAACCCCTTCAATTATTCCCAAGTCTGATTTAGAGCTTTTTATTCCCCTTTCAAATGCTTCGCGAATTTGACCATCAGACATGAAAAAAGAATCGAGATTTCTTGAAACATTTCCAGTGGCTAAACCATGATAGGTTGGATCAATATAATCAGGACCAGCTTTAAAGGGTTGGACATTGTACTCAGACGAAAGGGCGCTCATTATACCCGTAGAAATTGTTGTTTTCCCAACTGCACTTCCTGTTCCTGCTATAACGGCTCTCATACTATTTAGTAAGTGTTGATCTTATTTATAATTTGATTATTTTTAAAAAATTATAATTAATATCAACTCATAATATTTTTTGTAATGAACAGAGTTAGAAGAATGGAAATTCTTGGAGAATCTGCCAAATATGACAGATGTAATTATGGAAATTACAACCCCGACAATTTTTTTTCTGAGAAATTACCCGGTGTTTACAATGCAACCAATCCTAACGGAGTTTGCATGCCGCTTTTCAAGGTTTTAATGACCAATAAATGTTCAAACGACTGTACTTATTGTGTCAATAACTGTGCCAACAAATTCAACAGAGTGGAACTATCACCCTCTGAATTGACATCAATCTTTCTAGAATACTACAATAGCAAGTTGGTTGAAGGTCTTTTTTTAAGTTCAGGGGTTCCTGGAGATATTGACGTGTCCATGGAAAACATGGTTGAGGTCGCAAGGCAGCTCAGAATGGAGCACGGCTATCAGGGTTACATTCATTTGAAGATACTACCCGGATCATCCTATGACATGATCAAAAGAGCCATGAGCCTGGCTAATCGTGTCAGTATAAACATTGAAGCAGCTACTTCTGAAGGTTTCAATGAACTATCATCAACCAAAAATTTTAACACAGATATTTTAAGGAGAATGGCATGGATTAAAAGGCTCATGAAAAGGGATGACAATTTAGCACCATCTGGTCACACAACACAATTCATAGTTGGTGCCTCCCATGAATCAGATTCTGATATTATAAAGAGAGTAAATTGGCTTTATAAAAAAATGGATATTAGACGAAGCTACTTCAGTGCTTTCAATTCCATGGCGGGCACCCCCCTTGAAGGTCATGAAGAACCTGCTCCTTTAAGAACTGGCCGACTCTACCAAGCAGATCATCTTGTTAAATCCTATGGATTCGATCTGAAAGAACTGACCTTTGAAGAAGATGGTAACATGAAACTTGATATGGATCCTAAGTATGTTACTGCAGTTTCGAACATGGATATGTTCCCAATTGAACTCAACACAGCAACTTATAAAGAACTACTCAGAGTCCCGGGTATTGGAAAAATCTCGGCCAGAAGGATTATTGAATCTAGAAAACGTGGCAAACAATATAAAAATTTAGAAGAACTTAAAAATATTGGCGTAAATATTAAAAAGGCTGAAATATTTGTTAAACTTAAAAATTCGTATCAAACTACACTTTAAATTGCTTGTTTTTAGTTATTTTATTGTAAAAAAAGTAAGTATAAGTTATAACTTACAAGATATAACTTAGAACTTATAAGTTATAAGTTATCAGATATTTTTGTCTTCAAACACTTCCCAAAGTTCAGGGTACTTGTCTTTAACAGCATCCTCTATCAGGGCAGAAGCTTCCTTACTAATACTGAATTCCGGCTTTGTTTTTTTCAGCAACCTTAACACTGCAGCTGATTTAGCTGACCATAAAGATATTCGGGGGTTTTTATTTACCTCATCGATAACACTGTCCACAAGGTCTTCTTGAATAAAGTTGTCTTGGATTTCCGATTTAGTTTTCTTAGTGGTGCTCTGTTTCTTAGGTGTTGTTTTGCGTTTAGTGGTTTTGGGCTTTGAAGTTTTAGATCTTGGTTTTTGACTAGATTTTATTGTTTCTTCAGGTTTCTTCTCTTCTTGTGGTTCCATTCGAATTAATGCATCTAACCCTCTTCCAAGGGCACTTTCTTTTTTCTGAGTCATTTATTGTCCACCATCCCGTCGATCTTGATGATTTCCTTAGCCAGATCAACGTAAGCCTGGGAACCACTTGATTCTTCATCATATATTATACAAGGTTTACCATGGCTCGGTGCTTCTGCTAGGGTAACATTTCGAGGAATGGTAGTCTTAAATATGTACTCCGATGATCCAAAGTACTCCTTAACATTGCTGTATACATCCCTTCCAAGCCGTGTTCTTGAATCGTAGAGCGTGAGTAGAATACCTTTGATTGGAGAAGGACTTTTTAATCTACTTTCCACTAATTGTATAGCTTCTAACAAATCTGCCATACCTTCCAAGGCATAAAATTCAGCTTGTATAGGTATTATAACACTGTCTGCAGCCACAAGACAATTGATAGTCAAAATACCCAATGAAGGCGGAACATCAATGAATATATAATCGTAATCCTCTGCCACACCTTCCATTGCCATTTCTAGTATGGTGTGATATCCCACTTCTTTACTTAATTCAATTTCAGCACCACTCAAAGCAATATTGCTCGGTACAACATCAAGCCCTGAAACATCGGTTGAAACAGTTGCATCCTCAACATTACTGTTTCCTGTTAAAACTGAATATATGGTGCTATCTACTTCATTCTTTTGTATTCCAAAACCTGTTGTTGCATTTCCCTGTGGATCCATATCCACAACGAGAACACGCTTATCGTTAAGTGCAAGGGCTGCTGCTAAATTTACTGCAGTTGTGGTTTTACCACAGCCCCCTTTTTGATTTAATATTGCTATTATTTCAGCCATGTGGTCTGCCTCCATTGATTATTATAAGTTCTAAATTATAACTTATAACTTATAATATAAATATTTTTGTCAAATTCCCAAGCCACACCAGGGATAATAGATTAAATTAATCAAATTTCCAAAATAAAAAAGAATTACGTCCTAGAATTAGAATAAAAAATAATTATTGGACCAAAAAATAGACCACCAACGTGATCTGACAAAAAAAATTAAAAAAATAGAAGAATAGGGTTTAGAAATTAACTCTATTTCCCAATGTAATTGGGAGTGGAAGTTTTCTAAATGGCATGCCTTTAGTTTCTTCGTGGATTCTGTTGACTAATTCGTCAATGCCCATTTCTATCTTTTCATTAGTTTCCCTTACGTTAACTGTAACGGCTCCACCTTCGAGTTCTCTGTCACCTATTACAATAACGTATGGCACCCAATCTCCTGCGGCATTTCTAATTTTTTTACCAACAGTTTCATGCCTTTCATCGAGATCCACCCTGACATTTTGTTCCCTTATCTTTTGAACAACATCCTGTGCATAGTCATTGTGACGTTCTGCAATTGGAATCACCCTAACCTGTGAAGGAGTTAACCATATAGGTAACATAGGCGGCCTGAAGTTTCTTTCAATGGCACTTTTTTCGAGTAAACTGCAAATTACCCTTTCGATACTGCCAGTAGGACTGCAGTGAATGATGATCGGATGTATTTCGTTCTCATCTGGATCTATGTATGTTATTCCGAACCTTTCACCACTCTCCACATCGATCTGTATGGTTGGATTTTCAATTGGCCTTCCAAGATAATCGATTGCTGCAAAATCCATCTTTGCAATCCAATAATGCTTTCTTTCAGGTAAAATTTCCAATAAAACAGGTTTCCCTATTTTATCTGCAGATGAAAAGACCCATTCTTTATTTTCTTCGAAAAAGTCCTTGGTTGCCCTCATTATAACTTCGTAGTTGACTTCAAGGTCTATTCCTGTTTGTTTGCACATGTCAATCTGACCATCAAATTCAACCATGGCATGGTCAACATCTGCACAAACAGTATGGAGATCAGGCATTGTAAAGCCTCTTAAACGTTTTAAACCGACAACTTCTCCTTTTTTCTCTAATCTGAAACTGTAGGTTGATAATTCATATATTCCTACAGGAAGGTTTTTCCAAGTTAAAAAGGAATCTGAAAGCACTCTAAATGCCCCGAAACAGCACGCATATCTTAACATTAATTCCTTGTTTTTTGTACCCATTCTGTACTGTCTCTCTCCGAATTTCTCAGCATGCACCCTTATGGCATCATCCGCCAAGTCGTACATTATTGGTGTCTCAACAGGCATTGCTCCCCTTTCAGTTACCAAGTTGTAAACATAATCTGCTAGAAGGTCGCGTATTAACCTGCCCTTAGGATACCACCTTAAATGACCCACGTCTGCAGATGGTTCATAATCTGCAAGGTGTTTCTCCCTCATAATTTTTACGTGGGGTGGTTCTTCTCCTGTGGATTCGCCCCTACCCAATTCGTAATCAACCAGTTTCTTAAGATCGTTATTTTCAAAATTGTAGTCTGAAATATCGAGAAGCTTTCCATCTGCCAGCATGTAAAATTCAGATTTTGCTGATTCGGATTCTTCTTTAGGTTCTTCAGAAGCTTCTTCTGGTTTTTCATCGGTTATGGTTCTTGAAAGTTCAGAAAGTGGATGACCCTTACAGGCAACTTCAAATGATTTGTACCATCCGAAAGGAACCCTCTTAACATTTACACCCAAATTAGCTAGGCCAGTTTCCATGTTGGTCAAGATCTGCTTAGCCATATCTGGAGAACTTAAAGATGAACTTAAGTGTGCATACGGATATACTGCTACTATTTCGGCTCCAACTTTACCAAATACATCATTAATCTCGTTAATAGCATTTTCCACGATGATATCTGGATTTTTTTCGTCTTCCTTCTCAACAGCTGTGAACACCACAAGAGCATTCTCATACTCTCCTTGTTTCTTATCCTCAGGTATTTTTTCAGCTATCCTTGTTTTGGATTTGGTTTTGTATTTTAAATAATCAGAATGAATCAAAAGTATTCTCATTGTACCACCTTAGTTATATTAAAAAAACTGTTGATTTCTTACTATTTCCATAAAATTACTTTAAAAATTGTTATGCAATTCCATCTCATAATTTAGAAATGATATTGAAAACCATTAATATAAATTTAAACAATTTTATTTATGTAGTTATTGAAAACAGGTTTTTATACAAACAAAATTTAATTGTTTGAATGTTCATTTTAAATGATATGATAATTATAAATGTACTACAAATTGTTATATAAATATAGTCCAGAATAAATTACAAAATTTTTTATCTGAATTATTAATTTTTATATTAACTCATGGTGATCGAATGAGAAGTGACACTATTAAAAAGGGATTACATCGAGCTCCACACAGATCTCTTTTGAGAGCTTGTGGATTAAACGATGAAGATATGAAAAAGCCTTTCATAGGTATTGCAAACAGTTATACAGACATTGTTCCAGGACATGTGCACCTAAACTCCATTGCAGATGCTGTTAAGCAGAGTATTGCAGAAGCTGGAGGGCTTGGATTTGAATTTAACACCATGGCAATTTGTGATGGAATAGCCATGAATCATGAAGGCATGAGGTACTCCCTTGCTTCAAGGGAAATTGTAGCAGACACGGTTGAAAGCATGGCCATGGCACATCAATTTGATGGTTTGGTCCTCATTCCTACATGTGACAAAATTGTGCCAGGAATGCTCATGGCAGCTGCAAGATTAGATATTCCTGCAATAGTTGTTACAGGCGGCCCAATGATTCCAGGCAAATTTAAGGGAAAAAATGTAGATTTAATAAGTGTTTATGAAGCAGTTGGAGCTGTTTCATCAGGCAAAATGACTGAAGAAGATATTGATGAACTGGAACGATGCGCGTGCCCAGGTCCAGGCTCTTGTTCGGGTTTGTTCACTGCAAATACAATGGCATGTATTACAGAAGCCATTGGAATGAGTTTACCATACTGTGCAACAGCTCATGCAGTTGATAAAAAGAAACTTAATTTAGCATCTGATTCTGGTAAAAAGATCCTAGAACTCGTGGAAAAAAATATCACCCCGTCCAAGATAATGACACAGCAGGCATTTGAAAATGCAATAGCTGTGGATATGGCATTGGGAGGTTCTTCCAACACAGCACTGCATGTTCCTGCAATTGCATTTGAACTTGAAGAACATGGAGTTAAGGTGGATCTGGATCTGTTCAACGATATGAGCAAGGAAATTCCACACATAACTCACCTAAGTCCTGCAGG
>JAEZAV010000107.1 GCA_023430285.1 Methanobacteriota archaeon
TCCAACTCCATCTCTGCCTTGAGTTGGTTGGATAGGTATTTGATGAGCTGCATTCCAAAGGTTTCTGAATTTTCAGGATCAACTGTCTCGGGAATTCCAACACCATCATCGGACACCTTGAGTGTGAACCTGCCATCCTCGTTTGAATGAAGTTCAATGGTGATGGTGCCGTTTTCACCTGGTTTAAATGCATATTTCAATGAATTTGAAACCAGTTCATCTATCATGAGCCCGCATGGTATTGCTGTTTCGATGTTTAGATACACTTCTTCAACATCTATATTCATTTCCACCTTGCTGTTTTCCAGTTCATAGAAGTAGAGCAGGTCTTCTGCAAGTAACTTAACGTATTCATCGATCTTGATCTTGGCAAGATCTTCGGACTGGTACAGTTTCTCATGGAGAATTGCTATGCTTCTAACCCTGTTTTGCGTTTCTTTGAATATTTCTATGGATGCATCATCTTCTATGAATCTTGATTGGAGTCTAAGTAGACTCGAGATAACCTGCAAATTATTCTTTACCCTGTGGTGAATTTCTGCTAGTAGCATTTCCTTTTCTTTGAGCGAAGATCTGATCTTCTCCTCAGCCACCTTCTGTTCTGTGATGTCCTGTTCAGTGACAACCAGTCTGGGTGCAGCTCCTGAGGTTTCATTGATTACCAGACCCTTAGATGAAAGTATCCTTACAGATCCATCTGATTTTAAAATACGGTAGTCATGTGCAAAGCTTTCATGTAATTCAATGGCATTTAGAATGCTTTTTTCCACCATGGGCCTGTCTTCAGGGTGTATTAGTTCTATGATTGCACTGTATCCATCCCCTAGTTTGGATGGATCTGTGCCCATGATGTTGTAAAATTCTGCTGAACAACGCATTTTATTCGTGCTGATATCCAGTTCCCAGCTGCCTATGTGCCCAATTTTCTGTGCTTCAAGCAGCTGCCTGTGACTGTTAATCAACGCTTCTTCAGCCATTTTACGTTTTGAATGTTCTATAACTTCTTCCAATGCCCTGTTCACTGCATGCACAATTTTTGATAAACTTCCCTTTAAAACGTAGTCTGTTGCTCCGCATTTAAGAGCTTCTATTGCAAAATCTTCCCCCATCTTTCCACTCACGAAGATGAATGGTACATCTGGAACCAGTTTGTTTGCAATTTTCAGTGCAGACAGTCCATCGAAGTTTGGGAGTGAATGATCAGCAAGGATGATGTCAGGCATAAAATGTTCTAATTCATGCAGGTATTCATGTTCCTCTTCCACACGGCGTGAAGTGAAATTCATACCACTTCTTAGGAGTTCTCGATCGATTAGTTCTGCATCAAATGGTACATCTTCAATTATCAATATCTTAATTTCTTCGTCCATTTTGATCTTCTCTGACGAATTTTTTTCAACATCACAAGCTTGAAAACCCATATACACCTTTTTTTGTAAGTAACAAAAAAAATATAATTAACAAGTGATTTTTATTGAAAATTTGGAGTATTTAATACTGTGAAATGGTGCCTCCATTACTGCACCTAACCTTCATATTAATAATTTAGTGAAATTAGATTATATAAAGATATTCATTATTTTAAAAGATTTCTGAATTAATTGGATAATTTTTCAACATGTAGATGAAAATTATTTTAAAAAACTACTTATTTTAAACAAAGACGAAATTCAGAGCAAACTGTTGCCCCCATATTAAAAAGATAAAAAAAAATAGTATTAAATCGGATCCCTCCAATTAAAGCATTTACAACGGCCAATTTTCATTGATCACCAATTCAATATAATTTTTCAGGTAATGCAGTCCAACTAGTTACTTTTTAGACCAGGAGTACATCCCTTTTGTAGGTTTCGTTTATCACAGTTGCGA
This sequence comes from Methanobacteriota archaeon, assembly GCA_023430285.1. Classification (GTDB taxonomy): domain Archaea; phylum Methanobacteriota; class Methanobacteria; order Methanobacteriales; family Methanobacteriaceae; genus Methanobacterium_B. The sequence continues at coordinate 1,870 of JAEZAV010000107.1, forward strand.
GGCCCACGTAGACTGCTGATAGTCCTGTGAATATTCCTTCGTAACCTGCCACCAAGGTCAGCGTTGGATTTCCAGTTAGTTCTGCAGCTGTTAGAAGGAAGAACAGTACAGCCAGTGATATGAATACCACTTGAAGTCCTCTGCTGTGTTTCAAAGTTCCTATGAACATTACCAGGGTGAATAATCCCCACATAAAGAGGTAAGATGCCAATGCAGCTGGATCTGGTGCCGCTGCAAGACCTAACTTCGGTAGTATGAGCAAAAGTACGAAACTCCACCAGAACAGGCCGTAGGATCCAAAGGCCACCATTCCAAAGGTATTTCCCTTTTTGTACTCCATCCAGCTTGCCATGATCTGTGCTATTCCACCGTAGGCCACTCCCATTGCAAGGATCATGCTGTTCATAGGATAAAATCCTGCGTTGTGAATATTTAATAGTACTGTGGTGAGTCCGAATCCCAGCAGTCCTAAAGGTGCTGGATTTGCTGTTAAATCTTTTAGTACTATTTTTTTAACTTCTTCAACCATTTTTTATCCCTCTAAACTCTTCAGTTATTAAATTTTTAATTTCGTGTTTTTATGATAATTTTTTTTATTCTTCGAGTGTTGATGTGTCCCCAAGATCCTCTCCTGATTCCTTGGCCCTGAGCAATCTCCGCATAATTTTTCCACTTCGGGTTTTTGGGAGTTTTTCCACCTGTTCCATTTCACCGATGACTGCCACTGGTCCGAGTTCATATCTCACGTGTTTGTTCAGTTCTTCTATGAGTTTGGTTTTTAGTTGGTAGCCCTCCTTGAGTATTAGAAACGCTTTGATTACCTGTCCCTTGATTGGATCGGATTTTCCTATTACTGCTGCTTCTGCCACAGCAGGATGGCTTACAAATGCTGATTCTACTTCGGCTGTTCCCACCCTGTGTCCTGCAATTTTGAGTACATCGTCTGATCTTCCCTGTATCCAGAAGTATCCATCTTCATCTTTTCTTGCCATGTCTCCGGCCTTATAAACCCCTGGAAT
>JAEZAV010000113.1 GCA_023430285.1 Methanobacteriota archaeon
AATATCTTGACAAACCTGAAGATGCATTAGTATCCTTCAACAAGGCCATAGAAATTGAACCCAAAAATATTGGTGCTTGGTACTTCAAGGGAAGGTCTCTCATGATGCTTGGAAGGGCTGATGAAGCGCTGAAAAGCTACGAAATGGTTACCCTAATGGATCCTGATAATTACGAAGCCTTCCATCTAACTGGGCTCATAAACATGGAGCAGGGAAACTACGATGAAGCACTCAAAAATTTTGATGCAGTTCTCAATATATCCCCCGGCAACATCGATGTGCTGATAAACAAGGGCCAGGCATATGGATTTATGGATAAACCTGAAAAGGCGCTGGAATATTTTGATGAAGCATTAGACTTAGAATCAGATAATGTAGAAGCATTGAATTATCGGGGCGTGGCCTTAAAACACATGGGTGACCATGATGCATCCATAAAAACATTTGAAGCAGTTCTTGAGATGGAACCTGAAAATCCATGGGCATGGCACCAGATAGGTTTGAATTACAAGGAGGTGGGAAAGTACGAAAAGGCCATTGAATCATTTGACAATGCTCTGGATGAAGATCCTAAATTCATACTTGCCCTACTTGAAAAGGGAGTTTGCCTGGGAATGAACAAACAATTTAAAGAAGCATTAGAATGTTTTGATGATGTTTTGCTTAAGGATCCTCAAAATCCCGATGCTCTGCAGTTTAAAAATATGACTATTCAAATGATGAATGAAGGGGATTAACTAAACTACTTTGAAAAAATTCAGATATTAGTTTGATGGTGAAACCATGGATTATAAGGAATTAAAAAGTTATATGGAACTCAGTCCATTTGAAGTTCAATTCGCACTTACCAATATTGCTGGAAACTTTTTAGACAGGACCCTGTTAAATGCAGGTCGGGGAAATCCAAATTGGATTGCAACCACCCCTCGTCAAGCTTTCTTTACCCTTGGAAACTTCGCAGTTTTAGAATCCAAGTGCAACTGTGAATACATACATACAGGATTTCATCCCGAAAAAACAGGAATATACAACCATTTCAAACAGTTTGCAAAGGAAAATCCAGATGCACCGGGTATGAAATTTTTAGAAAGCTCTGTTGAATACGGAATAAACCAACTGGGTTTCGAACCAGATTCCTGGGTTTACGAACTGTCAACTGGAAGTATAGGGGACTTTTATCCTGAACCCGACAGGATCCTGCCCCATGTGGAGCAAGTGGTTCATAAATTTTTGATCGAGTTTCTATGCAACAATGTAGAAAAAAAATGTAAGTACGACCTCTTCGCAACCGAGGGAGGAACAGGTGGAATAATATACGTTTTCAATTCCCTCATGGAAAATAAGCTCATAAAGAAGGGGGATAAAATTGCCATAGCATCACCAATATTCAGTCCATACCTTGAAATTCCACGTTTAAATGATTACGATTTGGTGGAAGTTGAGATCATGGCAGATCCAGATGATGATTGGCAGTACCCAGATTCTGAACTTGAAAAATTGAAGGATCCCTCAATCAAAGCATTCTTTGTAGTTAACCCTGGAAATCCACAGGCAAGAGCCATAAGCAAGGAGAAGATTAAATTAATTGCAGATATAGTGAAAAATGATAATCCTGAACTCATCATCATTACCGATGATGTCTATGCCACATTTGTGGAGGATTTCAGTTCCATAATGGCAGAAATACCTTCCAACACCATCTGTGTCTACTCCTTCAGCAAACATATGGGATGCACTGGGTGGAGGCTCGGTGTGGTTGCAATCTACGAAAACAACAAAATAGATGAAATGATACGAAACCTTCCAGAATCTGAAAAAACCGATCTCATAAACAGGTACGAAAGTATCAGTTTGGATCCTGAAAACATGAAGTTCATAGACAGATTGGTTGCTGATAGCCGTTCTGTAGCTCTAAATCACACTGCAGGATTATCACTTCCCCAACAAACCCAAATGGCACTGTTTTCACTATTCTTCATGATCGAAGACAACATTAATTATATCGAAGGAACCAAAAAAGCCCTTAACAAACGTATACACGTACTCTACAAAGCCCTGGATCTGCCCCTTGACTACGACCCAACTGCAACCAACTACTACGCAGTCATAGATCTCCTGGAAATTGCAGAAAACAGGTACAACCACTCATTTGCCAAGTGGATGGAACAAAACTACAACTCAGTTGCATTCGTATTTGCACTGGCAGACAAAGAATCCGTGGTAATCCTACCAGGATCCGGTTTTGATGCTCCAGGATGGTCTGTGAGGGTTTCACTGGCCAATTTAAGATACGAAGCCTACGAAGAAATTGGTACAAAAATGTTGGAAACCTTGGATGCTGCCTACAAAGACTACGAACTCAATCAATGAACAGATCCCCTGTCTAATGGTCAAGCCAAACCCGTCCCCAAAATTTTTTAGTAATACTAATCAGCTATTTCTAGATGCAACCTTTGAACTTTAATTTAGCCCATATTTCAATGGGACACCAACCTATTTTTCATGGATTAAATCAGATTTAAATGGGTTAAAGCTGTTTAGATTAAAAAATATTAAAATCAGTGCATTAACCCTTAAATAGGTAATAAAGTTAGAATAATGGTTACATTGGTTGTTATAGATTTCTATGGCCTCATGATCATTTAATGATTGAGTACCATCATTCAAGTTAGAATATTATATGGAGTAATGGTTTAAACTAAGATTAAATAGGCCGAATTTTTTAATATAAAGTTTAAATTAATCTGATAAGCTGAAAATACCATTCAATAACTATCTTCCCTATATGGAAGGTATGAAAAGATTATAGATGGCTTTAATTTAAAAAAAGAACCCTGATAACAGTTTTTTTAGAGATTAAAAGCACAATCTTTATATGTGAAATTATTTCTATCAATATTAATCTTACTTGATTGTTTTGTTTTAAATCAGGTTAGATTACGGAGGCGGTAGAATTAAGCGAATATTTATCTTATCAGGGATATTGCTGTTTAGCATGATCTTAGTATCCAACATCAATCATTCTGATGCATATCAATTGAACAGTTCAACACCCCAAGTTAACTCTGTGAACCCTGGGAACAATTCAATTATCCCTAAAAGTCAAGCAATTAAACTTACTTTTTCTAAATCAATTAAACTCAATAAAAATTCCATTACACTAAAAAATATGGATGGAAAACTTATTTCAACCCACAATAAAGTTAGTGGAAAATCTCTCATCTTAACCCCTGTAAACCAACTCAAACCAGGCAAGTACTACATCACACTTGGCAAGGGTGCAGTTACAGATTCATATAAAAATGGAAATGCCTATTATAAATCTTCTTTCACCATATCCCCAATTTCTTTAGCACAAATGAAGGATGGAAAATCTCGGGTTGAAAGATTTTATGCCCTGAATCACAGGCTTCCAAACTACGTTAGCTTCGGTTCAAAAAAGATCATGATGAACGATTTCGAGAAGTTGCTCACAACCCAAAATTTAAAATTGAACAAAACAACCAGCGTTAGAACCTACAGCATCACCAGACAGGTGGGTTGTATAGCATACAACATTTCCATAACCTCAAAAGTAGTTTCATCAACATCCAAATGTTCTTGTGGAGCATGTGGAGATTATGTGTACCATACCAGTACCTATAAAAATTACTGTCCAAACTGTGGAAGATACGAAACACTAGTATGGAATCCTAAAGGCGTTTATGAAGGAGAATGGACTTGCAGTTACTGTGATTGTGATTACTGTTCAGCATGTGGAAAAGAAAAGGTGCACAACCATCCAAAACACCTGATCAAAGCCTAGGATAATATCATAAATTTTTTTTTTATTTTTAGATTCATGGAAAAAGTAAAAGTTAATTAGTGATCCAGTAATATCATAAATTAAATGCAGGGAATCAAAAACTAAAATTCAAATTATTGCATCGGTAGGTATTTTTTTATGAAAAAATTAGTGTTAATATTCGTAATCGTTGTTATGTTGATGGTGGTAAACCCAGTTAGTGCCGGGACTCATAAACAAACGAAACTATCACAGAACTCATCGTGTGATGTTGTGTTGAAGGATGTTAAAACTGATCCAGTTATTTTTAGAAATAAAACCATTAAAATTTCAAGCACCCTCAAAAATTTGGGTAAAAATCCTTGTAAAAATTTTTATATGGATTACTTCCTTAAATCAGCTGATACTGGTTTAAATGTTTATATTGGAAGCATTCGTGTTGTTGGATTGGGATCTTTGGAATCGCGTGTTATTAATTCTTCATTCAACCTTCCAAAAAAGATTAATAACAGTGAATACTACGTTCGTGTTGTTTTAGACAGTACCAATGTTTTGAATGAAACAAATAAAACTAACAATGTGGTTTACAGCCAAAAAAAATCGAGTGTGGTGACAGGTAGGCCAGTTTACATAACTAGTGATCATATAAAAAACAACACCACCGATAATTCCAAGGTGGATGCCATAGTGAAAGGCCTTGAAAAAATGGGGTTGTACGCAGTGAATTATGGTTTAGGGCCTAACAAACATTATAGTGTGCTTAAAAATGTTAAAGTCCCCGAGAATGCCTTGATAGTAAATATTTACGGGGGTGCGTGCGCAGGTACGATCTGGGAAATGGCTCAGCCCTACTACAAAAAGGCCCTTGGTTCCAGGAAGGTTTTTTCCATATGGATAAATACTAATGTAAATGTTAAAACAGTTAAATTCTTAAAAAGAGCTTCTGATGATAATGACACTCCTCAGTATGGAAAAAAGGGCGGTTTTCCAAATTTTCAAGACACAAACCACAACGGAAAATTTGAACCAAATCTGGGTGAAAAGGACGGACTATCCAATCCTGGGAAGCTGCTGGACGACAACGGATATAAATACCTCTACCAGCAAGATGGAAATGTAGAAAAGATAGTTGAGGCCATATACTGCCAGGCAACCAACTAATTACCACCAAGTAGAATCTTGAAGTGAACCAAAGGAAAAAAGGGAATATTAAAAAAAATAGATTTACTATCCGATGATGGGTCTAGTTCCAATGATTGGTGGCAAATTTCCAATTAGAAATGTAGTGTTGGTGGAATGAGTTTCTAGATAGTTACCATTTTTCGTAGGTTAAAACTTCTTCCAATGATTTTCTTGGACGTTTATCAGGGCTTTCATCGGAGTATCCTAGTGTTGTGAGTCCAACCAACCTTACTTCTTCTGGAATGTTTAGGATGGATTTAACATCGTCCTCTTTGAAGGCTCCAAGCCAACATGTGCCAAGTCCCAGTTCTGTTGCTTCAAGGATCATGAATGATAATGCTATTGAGAGATCAACTGAGTATGCGTACTGTCCGCATGGCATGATCTTTTCTGATTCTGTGGAACACGCAGCGATAAGTACAGGTGCCTGTGCAACAAATTTCTGTCCCATGCATGCATCCACAAGCTTATCCCTTATTAGTTGATCCTTTACAACCACAAATTTCCATTCCTGTCTGTTGGCTGCAGAGGGTGCTATCCTTGCGGATTCAATGATCTTGTCTATCTTATCCTGTTCAACTTCCTTGGTAAGATATTTTCTAATGCTTCTCCTAGATTCTATTGCTTCAAATACGTCCATAATCTTATCCTCCATTTAATCCATTTCTGTTTGTTTTCAAATCCCTAGTTTTAAATTTTTTTTTATTCGTAGTACTTAACTACCTCTTCCAAGGATCTTCTTGAACTTTTGAAACTGCTCTGTGGTGCTTCATCATTTTTGTAACCAAGTGCAATTCCTAAAACTATTGAAAGTTCCATTGGAATATTGAGTTCCCTTCGCAGTATCTCTGGATACACAACCAGATTTATTGCAGGGGCTGAATCCAAACCTGCTTCTGTAGCAGCAAGCATAATGCTTTGGGATATTGCTCCCATATCAAACATTGACCATTCACCTAGATCTTGGTTCATGCAGAGGTAGATAACAGCAGGTGCATTGAAAAATTCGAAGTTAGTTCTCCAACTGGCATTTCTTTCCTTCTCATCAGTCCCTGAGATTTTCAGGTGTTTGTACATCTCATCTGCAAGATCCCTTATCCTTTTTTGATATTTATCGGGCCATGATCTTGCCAGTTCCACATCAGGATTTCTGGGTTGGTCCTGATTGAAATACTCCACATATTCTGCCCTGATTTTATCAAGCTTTTCGGCGTTGGCAACATAAATTTCCCATGGTTGTGTATTTGCCCAGGAAGGCGAATTAAGGGCATCTTCCAAAATTTGTGTGATCTTCTCCCGTGAAACAGGTTCCTTTTTGAAGGATCTACATGTAAAACGAGATTTTAATGCATCTGAAACATTCATTTTTTTATTGAACCCCCAATAAAAACTTCATAAACTTATTAAATTGTCCAAATTCTTAATATTATATTGTTGTTTAAACCAATTAATTTAGTTTGTCCGAATAAAAAAAATTTGTTTCATGAATTGTAAAAAGACATCAAAGCTTATCGTAACTTAAAAAAATACACTTTCAGATAAGTAATTGTGTAACCAAACCCTGCTTAACACGGGATTTGGACCATAAATTAGGAGTGTCTTCATCTAATTAGTGGTTGAGTAGTTTGTGGTTCATTGGTGTCATAATGGTTATCATTTTAAAATGATAATGTTCTTTGGTTGAGCGATTGAAATGTTTATATTTATCCTTGGATAATAACATTATTAATTATCTGTTAAATATAAAAATGGGGGAAATTTAACTGTATTACTTGGGAGTTTTATATGAAGCTTAGAAAAGATTTCATCAAAGTGCCGATTTTAAGATACAAAGGTGATAGTACCGATGAAAAACATGCCGATTGGCTAGAACTTCTTTTCGATCTGATATTTGTTGCTGCCATTTCAAGGCTTGCTTTGAACTTGAGCGACAGCTACAACTTGATAACCTTCTTAGAATCGTTACCCCTTTTCTTTGCAATATGGTGGGGCTGGGCTGGCCATACCTTTTATCTTGACAGATTTGGTACTGATGATATTTTCAGCAGAATAGTTACGATGGTACAGATGGTTGCCGTTGCATCGTTGGCTGTTAACGTTAAAGACGCTTTAACAACTTCGGGCGCAGGGTTTGCAATTTCATATGCCTTGCTGAGATTTATTTTGGTGGCAGAGTATATTTGGGTTGGGAGAAAATTGCCACAAGCAAGTCCACTCACCAACAGGTATTCCTTAGGATTTGGTTTGGCAGCAACTATCTGGCTCATATCTGCATTTGTTCCTGATCCCTACAGATTTGTTCTGTGGGGAGTTGCTCTCCTGATTGATTTCTTAACACCGTTCACTGCTGGTGAGATACACATCAACTTCCCACCCCACCCAACACATCTGCCTGAGAGGTTTGGTTTGTTCAGTATTATAGTGATTGGTGAGGCAATTTTAAGTCTTGAAGTTGCTGTGAGCAACATAGGAACAGACTTTATCACCGAACTCATGGGATTGATGGGGTTGATCATAGCCTTTTCACTGTGGTGGGGTTACTTCGAAGAAGCTGAAGGTGCTGAAGAAAGGGTTCAAGATAGGGGAGATCAAATTGCCAAGTATCAGTTGTGGTTGTACTCACATTTTCCTTTCATGTTGGGAGTGGTGGGTGCAGCCGCTGGAATTAAACATGTTATAAGTTTACCCTTCGGATTTGAACTTGCTTCATCAGACACGTGGTTGATGTGCCTATCCCTAGCTGTAGCCCTAATATCCATAAGTCTAATCTTCATTTCATCATTTAAATGGGAAGATTGTAGGAGAAGAGTGCTATTAAACTACAGAATGCCCTACTACATAGTAATTGCCCTGGTGATTGCAACAGGATTTTTAAGTACTGTTGTATCAGGCTTCACAGTACTCCTCATCTTAACAATTCTGTGCATAATAAACGTGATAATTTCCCTCAGGGAAACACCTGAAGCAGTTTGTCAACTCTAAAAAAAAATGATAATAAAATTTTTAGATCTCTTAATTTCTTTTTACAAAACCTAGGCTGATTGTTTCAGTACCATTTAGAAATTCTTGACCTTCTGCTGTACATTTAAGGGTTGAACCTTCGTACTGGGATAAATATTCCGATTCAATGAATCCCCTCTCAATCAGCACATCAATCAGGTACCTCAAGTCTTCCTCTGAAAAATTAGTTAAGATTCCATAGGTTTCCAGCTGGTTGATTTTGTATTTGAAAATGAATGGTGAACTACTTCCCTTTAAAACAAGCATTAAACGTTTGATCCCCAGTTGAACTGGAACCTGTTTTAGTCCCATGAGTATAATTCTTGAAATTGCTGATTCGTAGTCCGATGTTAATTTTTCAATGGAGGGTTCTGATATTGATTTTTGAAGCTTTAAATTCAGATAATCTTCGAGTTTTTCGTAGTATTTCATGTTAGAGCCGCACTGGCATGTTTTAAGATCCTCTACAAGATTTTTGTCGGCTATCTCGTAGTACACTTCACAGTTTTTACATATCATAAATGGCATCTTGACCCCACCAACCATAGTTAAGTAAATTTATCTTACAGCACAAATACTATGTTAATTAACTCGGCTTCACATTATTTAATGGTAGCTGTTGTGATACTGTGTCTTCAACCGAAAAAAGGTAACCAGATTTATGGGTATGGTGATTTTTTTATGTCCCTAGATGAAAATATCAACGATGAGATAACTTTCAACAAGATATGTCCCAAATGTGGAGTTGCAAATCCAGATAATGAAGATAATTGTATTATTTGTGATAAAGATCTGCTTGAAACGGTTTTGTATCTTGAAGACGCATTTTTTGACCTGGAAGTTACTGAAACAGAATTAGTAGAGTACAGAAAAAATTATTACAGAACAAGAAGAACAGGTAAGGTTAAACGGTTTAAACTTAAAAAAATGGAAGAAATAAATTTAGGACAGCCAATTAAAAGAATCAACTTCATATATGATGGTAAAAAGGAAACATATCCACTTAAAGATGAAAATTATGACATATTAAAGGATTTTATGGTTAAAAATGGATACATTACTTCATGAAGTTTTTCTAAAATCATGTTAACTTAATGATGAATTTTTAAGGGGAAAAAAATGTCAAATAACAATTTATCACCTGATCAGTATCAGAAACGGCAGAAAATATTTGCTCTTTGCGGGATCATCGCACCAATTCTTTTCACAGTTCTAGTAATTGTAGAAAGTCTATTAAGGTCAGATTACAGCCAAATATTAAACGATGTCAGTGATCTCGGTTTAGGACCCTACGCATTAATTCAAAATATAAGTTTCATAGTATTTGGTATGTTATCAATTGGCTTTGCCATGGGTTTTGGCGATAATTTAGAGAATCGCGTTGGAAAAGTAGTTAAATGGTTAGTTATAGTATTTGGATTGTGTATAATACTGGCGGGTGTTACCTTGTTGTCTGCTCCTGCCGATGTAACTTATGCTAAAGATGTTATATCCCACGGTCTGGTAAGTGCCATCGCATTCCTATTAATTATAATTGCAATGTTTTTAACTTGGCTCGCTTTAAGAAATAGCAATAAAGCCATATGGGGACGTTACAGGTTGTTTTCTCTCATATGTGGCTTACTTTCAATAATTACACTCGTAATACTTTCATACACCCAATTCTCTTACTATCATGGGGCTTCTGAAAGGCTGTTCATTGCTGTGTGGTTGATCTGGATTGAAGGAACTGGATTAAAACTCTATTCATTAGCAAACTCATAATACTATCGCCCATATAGTGTTCAATATTTTATGGACAATTTTTTTGATTTTATAACCTTTATTTACAGCTTCGAACTTTGAATGTTCTGATACGATTTAATGCTGCTGCTATTTCAAATATTCTTGGTTTTGCCAGGTTGTTTGGATATTTCCGTCCAGTTGGTGCTAGGTTATCCAGTCCATACGTTTCAATATCCTTTTTTAACTCTTTCATAATGTTTTCCATGGACATTTCTCCATTTAAGTATTTAGGTGAGATGTAGTTCATTGCAAATGCAATTGCACGTGTTTGACTGGTATCTACTATCTGTTCAACCTGTGATAGTTCTACTACTTCATTTCCAAACATTATCTCAGTTTTTCCACGTGCATCCAGCTTCAACCTTTTTCCTTTAAATGGTTTTAAACATCCGGATACTGGGCATCTCTTTTTATACCCAAATTTAGAGCTGGTTTCTATTTTCCTGTTTATTGGTATTTCCTTCCTTACATCCATGGCAAGTTCTGTTACATCGTGGGGCACGTAGCTGTCCATCATTATAACTGTGTCTGCTACTTCGAAGTAGTCCCCTGATCCTCCCATTACCATGATGGTGGAAATTCCATGTTCACTTCTCAGTTCTTTTACCCTGTCAATGAATGGTGTTATCGGTTCCTTGTCCTTGGATACAAGTTTTTGCATCCTTTCGTCCCTTATCATGAAGTTGGTAGCAGAGGTGTCCTCATCAAAGAGCAGTAGATCTGCTCCCACTTCGATGGCCTCCATGATATTTGCTGCTTGGCTGGTTGATCCAGATGCATTTTCAGATGAAAATTTTGAGGTGTCCTTGTTCAATGGAGGGTCATGAATAAATGAACTTATGTCAACCCCTTCAATTCTCCGTCCATCTTCCGCCCTAATTTTCACAGCATTGGGATCTGTTACAACCATCTCCCTTCCATCCCTATATCTGTGGTTGTAAATACCCCTTTCAATTGCATTTAGTAGTGTGGACTTACCATGGTAACCCCCACCAACAATAAGTACAACTCCCTCTGGAATACCCATCCCTGTAACTATTCCATGATTAGGAGTTTCTATTGAAATTGTCAGTGATTCAGGAGATATAAATGGAACTGCATCCTTTAATGGTCTTTGGGACACTCCACTTTCCCTTGGCAGTACTGATCCGTTTTTAATAAATGCCACCAGTCCCAGTTCCCTGAGTTTTTGCCTTAAAAAGTTGGTATCCTCGTGGATCTTCACATGTTCCAATAAATTTTCTGGATGGATATTTCCATGCACACATGAATCCCTAACCATACGTGGCAGCAGATCAAAAAACAGGACCCTTGCTTCCTCTCCCAGGATCCTCCTTCCCCTTGCTGGCAGTCCAACTGAAATTCTAAGTTCAAGTTCATGATCACTGATCCTTACACTTGTTCTGTCAAGTATTTCAGGACCTCCACTGTCAATATGGATCAGACCACTTTTTCCACTACCCATCCTTGATGCATGTTTATCTATTGATTTACTGAATTTTCGCCCAATATAATCTGAAACAGCTATTCTATGGTCTTGATTTTTAAGTATTTCCAATGGGAAGGAATCTGATCCAGTGATGATCCGAACTAGTGAGGGACCTGCAAAGGGATCCCTTTGAACATGGTCTATGTGTAAAATAAAAAAATCGAAATTGTAACTACCTTTAATATCATTATATGCCTTGTAACCCCTTCCATCTATCCTTTTGAATATTATCTGAAGCTCTTTCTTATCTTTCATGTTATTTCCTTTAGTTTCACTTATGGATTGATGTTTAATGAGAAATGTTTATATGTATTATTTGTGTTTTGATCATTTGAACTGAACTAGTTTATTATAAATTGTTAGTCTGCTTTTAAATTATCATTGTGGGTTAATGTCTTCCAGTGTTAACTAAAACATCCAAATAAAAGGAGCAATGAATTGTATTCATTATTTTTTTTTGCCAAAATTATCCTCTACAGGGCATTAGAAGTAAATAACGATGTTGAAACAATCTCAGATATTTGATTTTCATCCTATCATGTTTTAAATAAAAAAAATAAAAAATAAATTGTAATTTTATTCCTTAACCTTCAGTACTCCAACACTGTCTGCATTACCTCCAATAAAAGATGAAACTAAATAATATTCTCCAGTCATAGTTGGAGGTCGACATTGTAATGTAGCAACCCCATTAATATCCGTAGTATTCACTTCCTTTAAGAAATCATTTCCATTATCATCAGCTATTAAAAATAGGATTCTTCTATTAGATACTGATCTCAAATTTTCCTTACTATGTAACTGTACTTTAATTTTTATATCCTCATTAATCTCTGCTATTATGTTGTCCATTGTTAAATAAAATGTTCCGGGTTTAAAGAAGATATCTAGATATGAATAAGCGTAAGCATTACATTCTTCACATTTTGAAAATATGAAATATTTACCACCCTCTGTTGTAGGAGCTACATCTACCTTTGCAATACCCCTACTGTCTGTAACAACTTCTACATCAGCATAACTATTGTTACTAACAGGATAATAGAAACATATTTTTTTATTAGCTACGCTACTACCATTATTAGAACGTAGCTTAGCCTTCAAAGTGATAACATCCCTTTGAATCATAGAAATATTTTCCATTTTTAGATAATATGAATTATAACTACTAGACAGAACAAAATTCGATTCAGATCCCTCGGCATGAACTACACATATAACCAATGATATTACAAACAACATACAGATCCCTAAATATGCCTTTTTCATCATTATACACCTCACCAACTGTATTATATTAAAAAATTGGATATCCTTCCGTTAATATCCCTTTATCTACTAGAAATATCTGATGAACACCTACAAACTTATAGTCATCATTCCCTTCAAAAACTGAACTAATGTTATACGTTCCATTCTGAACATTGGGAACAACATACACAAAACGAGCATATCCCCTAACAGTAGTATAATTAAAACCTAAATATTCATGTATTATTCCATCGAAGTGTATTTTCATATTTGGAATTACTTTTCCAGTGACAGCATCAGTTAAATAAGCAGTTAAATATACTTTATCGCCAGGTTTACCACGAACACTAATCATTTGGAGTACAGCCCTGTATTTATCAACAACTAAATTTGCAGTTGTATTAGACGGATTATAATACTCATTTCCAGCTGCAGATCTAACTAATATCGTAAAATTCCCCTTTTCTTTAGGGGTAAAAGTACATTTTGCAATACCGTTAAAACTAGTTACATCAGAACCTATCTTAACCCCATTACAATAAAAATCCACTAACTGACCATAAACAGGAGTAGAAACAGGTTGTGTATTATTTTTAAAAACAGCGGTAATGTTACACTTACTTCCCTGATCACACTTAACATCCCTAACCAACACTGTAGCATTTACTCTATTCACATTTACAGTCAAATCCGATTCATTATATTCATATTGACTATCTTCAGGAGAGCTTAATTTAAATTGATAAATATCTGGCTTTAAATTCGCAAAATCAGGTACATATCTGATTTTTGCTATCCCTAAAGAATTAGTTTTTCCCACACCTTGCGGTAGATCATCACTTTCTAAAAATACTGTTTTATTAACCACGGGTTTAGATGTTGTTTTATCTATTAATTTAACAGCTACTGTAACATTATCCCCATAAATTGAGCTTAAATTGTTCAATTCTATTGATAAATTCCTTTTAGTCCCATTAACTGTCTTTAAAAATTCTAAAGGATTATGTTGACTGTTTCCAACTGTTAAATTATGATATACTCCACAGAAATTAGTAATATCAACATTAGTAATATCATCATAGTTTAAATGGTTAAAACTTGCCTCGGCATGAACTATGCAAGTTAACAATGATATTATAAATAACATACAAAACCCTAAATATGCCTTTTTCATTATTATTACACCTCACCCGCAGTATTATATTAAAAAATTGAATATCCCTCAGTTAATGTCCCCTTATCCACTATAAACAACTGATTAATACTTGCATGCTTATATTCATCATTCCCTTCAAAATCTGAACTAACATTATACCTTCCATCCTTTACATTGGGAACAGCATACCCAAAACGAGCACATCCCATACCATTGGTAAAACTAATACCTAAATGATCCTGCATAATTCCAGTGAAATGTATTTTCATATTTGGAATTACTTTTCCAGTGACAGCATCAGTTAAATAAGCTGTTAGTAATACTTCATCACCTGGTTTACCCCGAACACTAAGCATTTTGAGTATAGTCCTGTATTTATCTACAACTAAATTTGCAGTTGTATTAGACGGATTATAATACTCATTTCCAGCTTCAGATTTAACTAATATCTTAAAATTCCCACTTTCATTAGGGGTAAAAGTTAAAGTTGCAGTACCATTAAAACTAGTTACATCAGAACCTATCTTAGCCCCATTACAGTAAAAATCCACTAACTGACCATAAATAGGAGTACAAACAGGTACTTTAGTTTTATTTTTAAAAACAGCAGTAATATTACACTTAATTCCCCTATCACATTTAATATCATCAACAGACACTGTAGCATCGATTTTATTCACATTTACAGTCAAATATGATTGATTATATTCATATTGACTGTCTTCAGGAGATATAACTTTAAATTGATAGATATCTGGCTTTAAGCTACCACATTCAGGTACATATGTAAATTTTACTATTCCTAAAGAATTGGTTTTTCCTTCACCTTGTGGTAGATCATCATTTTGTAAAAATACTGTTTTATTAACCACAGGTTGTGATGTAATTTTATCTATTAATTTAACAGTTACAGTAATAGTATCACCATAATTTGAGCTTAAATTGTTCGTTTCTATTGATAAATTCCTTTTAGTTCCATCAATTGTCTTAGAAAATTCTAATGGATTATGCTGACTCTTTCCAACTGTTAAATTATGACATACACCACAGAAATTAGTAATCTCACTACAGTTTAAATTCTTTATAAGTCCATGAGAAATTCCAAACCCCATAAAGACAACAAATACCGCAAATACAGTTAAATAAACTAATTTTTTATCATATTTAAACATCGTATCACCAAATTTGTCATATAACCCAACTTATTCCCTAATACTACCCATCAAGAATTATATTTAGTTAAATCATCATATTCATCTTTAATTTTATTTTTTAAATCATCTGCATGTTTATTCATTGAAAACATTGAAATTTCTAAAGCTGCACATGAAATTTCTAGCGCCACTGCCGCCAATGCAAAACATATCCCGACTATGACAAAAAAGGGACCTGATACCGCTGTTACTGGGACTCCTATTGCAGCCACCATAACCCCAATTATTCCTAAAGCTATACCTAACCATTTCATATTTTCAGCTGAATCTTTGTAATAGCCGGAAAACTTAATTACTTCATCAAATTGGGCTTTTTTTGAATTATATATCTTTTGTATTATAGGAAGACCTTGTTCAATGGGTTTTGTGCTACTTTTGGGTTTAAGTACCACACCCTTGAATTTTTTCTTGAAATCCCCTTCACTCATACTGATTACTTCATCTTCTTCCCCTTTTTTATTGCCATTATAAAATTCTAATATCCATTTATTGTTTTTACATACATAACCCTTAAAAAACCAGTATCTAATATAGCCATTTGAATTTTTAAATTGAACAATGTCCCTTGATCTATCTAAATTATATATTGTTAGATTTTGTTTGATTTCGGTAAAATCTCCACTTTCATTGAGCATTTTTTGAACATCTAATGCATTTAATAGGGGGTCATCAATTTTTACAGGAGGATCAATTCCCTGAATTTTTTCTGCATCATTTATTAATTTAGGTGAAATATTCATTAGCGAATTCGATTCCTTATTAAGTTTATCCACTAAATTAGTCACTTCACTGGGATCCCAATAAATATGCCATAGATACCAGAACTGGTCTGACAAGCTCATGGTAGATAAGTTATGTAAAGCACTATCCCCACTGACAATTTGACTAATTTCCTCCATATCCTTGTTCACTGAATCAAACCGATTATCAAAATCAGAAATGTTGAAAGCTGTCGCTGGTGTTACATTTACAATGATAGACACTAACAAAATTGATACTATACTGATCTTATCCATTTCCCGTTCCTCCTTCTCAAACATAATAAATAGTTTGTTATTAAAATAGGTATGAGAATTGATGCCTAATTTATGTGTAATTTTCCAAAATAAAGTAAAATATTAATTAATAATCTCATTTATGCCTAATTTATGCCTAATTTTTGCAAAGGAATAAAATAACTTTGGGAGTAAGATTAGATTGAATCTGTTATATTGATCTACTAAAATGAATTTAGAGGTGAAATTTTTGAAATACAAAATAATGGTTGTATTTTTGATATTGTTAATTGCTTGTGGTAATAGTGTATTTTCTGTTGGAAATACATCAAATAACACAAATAAATCAATTTTAAGTAAATATAGTACCATCAATATGAATTTAACTAACAACACCAACAATAGAACTATATATGTAAATTATAATTATGGAAATGATGAAAATGATGGATTAACACCAACAAAGCCAAAAAAAACCCTTAGGAACGCAGCCCAAAATGCAATTGAAAATGGAACCATCTATTTAGAAAAAGGCACTTATAATGAGGGAAAAACATTCTCAAGGTCGATTTTACCTTGGGAAAGCAAAGAAAAAGATGAAACAAACCCCATTGAAATAAATAAAAATCAGACTATTGTATCAGAAAATGCAATTTTAGAGGGTATAGCATTATCATTTTCAAATCAAACATCCATTAGAATTCGTAATATAACCTTCCAAAATTGTCAGGACACCATATTATCTTTTGATGCAAATGTTATCGTTGAAAACTGTGTATTCAAAAACAATAAGCTTGAAAATGGCAGTTTAATAAACAAAAAGAGCGGGAATTTAATTTTAAGCAACTGTCAATTTGTTGAAAATACTGGTAATACAGGAGTTGCTGTTTACAATGGACCGGGTAATTCAATAATAATGAATTCAACATTTCAAAGGAATAATGCAACCGAAGATGGTGGTGCTGTTTACAGCATTGGTAATTTGATAATAAAATCTAGTATTTTTAACTGCAGCAGTGCATCAAAAAGTGGTGGAGCAATCTGCATTAAACATGGATCAGCCAATATTACTGATAGTATTTTCTCAAATAGTCAAGGTCATGATGGAGGAGCAATAAAAAATCTTGATATTGATAATGAAGAGTCTATTGGAATATGCACCATTATTAGATGTAATTTCACAAACAACGAAGGTACTGTTGGTGGTGCCATAAATAATTGGGGAACTTGCTTAATTGAAGAATGTAACAGCAATAACAACACTTCATTTAGTGGTGGATTTATAAACAACAGAGGCAATTGTACAGTTACCTACAATACCATCACAAACAATGAAGCTTGTGGAGGAGGAGCTGTTAGTAACGTTGGTAAAATTGTATTAAAATTCAACACAATAACAGGAAATTCAGCAGATTGCGGTTTCACCATACTGAATGAATATGGATGTACAGTAATTGCCACAGATAATTGGTGGGGTTCTAATTCTGATCCCAAAGATCAGTTCGTAGGTGAAGTAACATACAGCCCTATACTTGCCAGTCCCCCGAACATTCCAACAGCTACGAAAACCAAAAATCAGGAAATCTCCAAAAAATTAAAAATAACAGACATTAAATAGAAAAAACTACAATATACCAGATTTCTCTAAAAGAATAATATTAATCCTGTTTATTATTGGTGCTATTTAGTTAAAAAATTGTTTTAAAATTTTGGACCTTTTATTATTTTATTTTTTTATTTTTTTTAATGTTATCAAAATTTTTCCTAGTTTAATATTGAATTTTTTTTAGTTAATGTTGAATTATTTAAAATCTATTTTAATTCCTATAAGCAATTCATGCATTCTATTAGAAAATTAACCCTTAATCCACTTTTTTTGCCATGATTATATAGCCCAATGTTTGGTTGCCGTGAAAGGTTTTGAAAACAGTTTCTTTAAAGGTTTCAATCGCATAAACACCAGTTAAAAGATTTTTCAACTCATCAGGTGAGTAGTGGTGTGCCATGAATAATTCCTTTGATTCTGGTTTTCCGTCTTCAGTCACGATAAATGTGCCCTTTTCTCCTGTTACTGCGTAATCTTTAAGGTAACGTTTTCTGTACATTTGATCTTTCCAGTTCTGTCCAAAGTCTGCAAGGTAAAGAATTCCATCTTCTTTTAACACCCTTTCAGATTCTAAAATTATTTTTCGCCTCATATCCTTTGATATGATGGTTGTTAAGAATGCCTGCATTATGCATGCATCAAATGTTTTGTCAGGATAGGGTAATTCCATTGCATTGGCAACTGTGAAGTTAAGTTTTTCAAGGTACTTCCTGTTGGTTTCTTCTGCTTTTTTACGTGCAAATTCTATGGTATTTCCATTTATATCAAATCCACAGACATGGTAGCCCCTTTTCTGGAGTTCAAACCCGACTCTACCCCATGCACATCCAAAATCCACGACTTTGGTTTCAGTTGGAACCTTGCTAAAGAATAGCTCACTGAGTTCTACTGTAGAAGGGGTTTCCTTACCAACAAACTGTTTCCATCCACTGCCTGTTTCCATGTTCTAACTAATGGTTCTCCAAGCTAAAAATTTTTTCTATTCCAAAAATTAAATAGCAAAGCATATTTATTAGGTAAATCAATTTAATTTAAACTTATGGGGCCATTAAATGGAATTTCAGTACATCACATACTCACTATTGTTGATATTCAGCTCATTAATTAGTATTTTTTTGTCTTGGAGTGCTTGGAAAAGGCGAAAAGTTAATGGTGCCCTTTATCTCTGTCTACTTTTCATATTTGTGACTGAATGGTCACTTACAAGTGCATTTGAAATTTCCTCAACAGATGTAGTGTTTAAGATCATCTGCGCAAAACTGAGTTACATAGGAATGATCTTGATACCTCCACTTTGGTTTCTGTTCACCCTAGATTACACCCAAAACCAGGAAGTAATAAAAAAGCCCAGGGTAATTATTTTATTTCTAATTCCAATTTTCATCATTTATCTGGCCCTGACCAACGATTGGCACGGACTTATCTGGCCGAAAATAATTCCCCTTTACACTGCAGATGGATTGTTTCTAATTTATCAACACGGTCCTGCATCAATTTTCTCAGCAATATACTCCTTCATCCTGATACTGGCCGGCCTCGTCATGGTTGGACAGAATTTATTCAAAACTTCCCATTTATATCAAAAACAGGCAATGCTGATATTTGTAGCAGCTTTAATTCCCTTGCTCAGCAATTCTATTTACATAGCCAATCTTTATCCATTCCATTTTGATCCAACTCCCCTCGCCATAACAATATCAGGAATTCTCATTGTCTGGAGCATTCTCTGGTACAAACTACTCGATATAATGCCTCCAGCTTACAAAGGACTTTTTGAGAGCATGAAAAATGGAGTTGTTGTTTTAGACACCTACGAAAGAATAATGGACCTCAATCCAGCAGCTGAAAAACTCCTTGGTTTAGATAAGTACAGCATCGGACAGGAAGCCCGCGATAAATTGGAAATATGGGATAAAATAGCACCAAATGGAAGAAATGATGGTTCAACAGATTTAAAATTGAATAGCTCCAGAAATATGTGGATAGAAGTTCAATTTACCCCTGTTTACAGTAATGGATTATTTTCAGGTTGGATCTACATCTTTGAAGATATCACCAAGAGAAAGGGTGTTGAAAACAGGATAGCCAAATCTGAGAAGAAGTACAGGGAACTGGCAGATCTACTTCCCCAAACAGTTTTTGAAACAGATGAAAATGCCAAGTTAACCTTCATGAATGTTTATGGTTTTGAAATGTTTGGTTACACCCAGAAACATCTTGAGGAAGGTCTCAACATATTGGAACTGATAATAGAAGAAGAAAGATCCATATCAAAGGGAAAGGTAACAGAAATTCTCAATGGTAATGGTTCCGGTGATGAATACACTGCAAAGAAATATGATGGAACACTGTTTCCAATTATCATTCATTCAAACCCAATTTTTAACAGAGGAGTATTTGAAGGGTTCAGGGGCATCATCATAGATATTTCTGATATCAAGGATGCTGAAGAAAAAATTATGGATTCACTGAAGGAGAAGGAAGTTCTGCTTCAAGAAATTCACCACCGTGTGAAAAATAATATGCAGATCATTTCAAGCCTCCTGTCACTTCAGGCCAACCACACAGACAACAAAGAAACTGCAGACATTCTTAAAGAAAGTAGGGGTCGTGTTAAATCCATGGCCATGATACACGAAAAACTTTACCACGGTCAAAACATTGGCAAGTTAAACATGGCAGAATACCTAAACAATTTGGTGCGTGACGTGGTAAGATTCTACTCCACCCATCCCTCCGACATAGAAATGGACGTGGAAGTCGAAAACATCAAACTAAACATTGACACAGCAATACCCATGGGTTTGATGGTGAACGAAATAGTATCAAACTCCACCAAATACGCATTTCCAAATACAAATGGGATTATCACACTTAAACTTAAACATGTGGACGATTATTATGTATTATACGTATCAGATAATGGAGTAGGGTTCCCTGAAGATTTGAATATCGACGAGTCATCAACTCTCGGCTTGAAACTCGTTAAAAGTTTAGCAATACAGCTTGAAGGTGAACTTGAAATAAAATCCAACAACGGAACATCATTTCTTTTAAAATTTAAAGAATTAAATTACAGCGAAAGATTGTGAAAAGGCATTCCAAAAATATTTACCAACTTTAAACTGTCATAATCTATTATATGAAACCATCAATACCGTTTATGGTTATTCACAAATTTAAGTTAATGTACTGAGTTTAGATGGTTTTAAAATAGTTACCTGATTCTAATTTATGATATGATACTTGTAGCTCTTTTTAACAAACATCTGCACAAGGTTTAAATAACAGGAACTTGAATTAGTTATATCTATAATTTTTATTGTTTACAAAATAGTTTACATACTTTTATTCTTGTTTACACCTTTGTTTAAAATATTCTTGTAAAAACAAGTCATCATATCCATTTTATTGATTTT
>JAEZAV010000014.1 GCA_023430285.1 Methanobacteriota archaeon
TGGTGTATGTCCATGGAATTTGAAGATCTACTAAAACAATTGGAAGATGATGATCCTGCGGTTCGTAGGGATGCAGTTGAACAGCTGGGTGTTGAAGGTGTCAAAGCCAATGTTGAACCTTTGATGAAGGCATTGAATGATGAAAATCCTGATGTGAGATTTCAAGCATCCAAATCACTTGCAGAAGTTGGAGAACCTGCAGTAGACCCCCTTATACAAGCTTTAAAGGGTGATGAAGGCAACACTAAACGGTATGCAACCTTCGCCTTGAAAAATATGGGTGATGATAACGTGGTTGATCATCTCATAGATGCCCTCGAAGACAGTGACTGGAGTGTCAGGAAAACATCCGCCAAATCCCTCGGGGAAATGGGCAACAAAAAAGCTGTTGAACCTCTAGTAAGTACCCTTCAAGATGATGATTGGGGTGTTCGCTGTTCTGCTGCTAAGGCCCTTGGAGATCTCGGGGACGAAACTGCAATTGACCCCTTAAAAAAGGCCAGAAGAGCAGCTAAGGGAGATAAAGAATTTAAAAAAGTTGCAACCAAGGCCTTAAAGAAGATAGGTTAATCATAAATTTTATTCAATCATGGGAGAAATTTACCTATGAACCTCCCAAATTTTGTTTGAATTTATATTAATTAGTTCTTTATTCTTTTTTTATTAGTTCATAGATATCTTCACGTCTATTTTTTAAAAGTGGAAGTTCCTCACGTATTCTGCTTACCATATCTTCATTTATAGTTGCATACACTATGGTTTCTTCTTCGTTGGCAGTCTCAACCACATCACCCCATGGATCAACTAACATTGAATGACCGTAGGCAACGTAGGACAGTTCATCATTTTTTGCAGGTGATACAGCAGCCACATAGATTTGGTTATCAATGGCACGTGTTCTAAGTGTGGTTTCCCAGTGTGCAGGTCCTGTTGTCATGTTAAACGCTCCTGGCACCACAACGAGTTTGGCACCTTCCATTGCCATCAACCTGAAGAGTTCAGGAAATCTCAGATCAAAACATATGGCAACACCAAATTTCATTAAGGGGGTGTCTACAACAGTGACCCTGTCTCCAGGAGTTATTGTGTTGGATTCTTTGAAACTTATCCCTTGAGTAACCTCAACATCGAACAGGTGGATTTTCCTGTGAACATCCAAAACCTCCCCATGATCATCAAAGACAAAACTGGAGTTGTAAATGTTTCCACAACTCTCCTCTGGAATGGAACCTGCAACCACATAGACATTATTTTCATCAGCAGCCATTGAAATTGCCCTTAAAGATTTGCTTGTTTTTCTATTTTCTGCATACTCCACGAACTTATCATTATCATAGGGACTGTTAAACATCTCTGGAAGTACAATCAAATTTGCACCATGAGCACTGGCTTCCCTGATCATTGACACTGCCCTTTCAAGGTTTTGTTCCTTCATCTCAACCACATTCATCTGACACAGGGCTATTTCAAAGCTTTTTTTCTTCAACGATCATCACCTTCTAAACACTGGGTTGATAAAAATATCAAATCAAATCTGTCATTGGTTTTTCTGTTAAGTTCTAGTTTACATTACACTCTAAACTAATTTTTGAAATGGAACTCAAATTTTGGGTTCCTAAACACTTCAAAAATATGAACTTGCATCGGATGTTTCCAAAATAAAAACTTCCACATCCAATTTAAACTTTTAAAAGATGGTTTTAAAAAAATCTATATAGAAATAAAACTAAATATAGTGGTATGAATTCTGGAAACAGTGATGACAGCCCAAAATTTTTAGTGGTTGTGGAAAGGGATAAATGTACGTCTTGTGGAACATGTGAAGATGAGTGTCCTGAACTCTTTGAATTGGACTCTGAAAGTTTGGCCCATATTAAAGGTTCTAAAAGGGTGGGAAACAACGATGAACTGGGCATAGAAACTGAAGATTGTAGTTTAGATGCTGCTGAGAGCTGTCCAGTTATGTGTATTCATGTTTACGAAGATGGCGAGGAACTTATCTAAATTTGTGGTGGAAGGTTATGATGGAAGAAGAATCCGAGACTTACAGTTTGTTCATAAGCCAGCTCGACGAAACAACCTACGAATATGACAGGTTAATAGGAAAACTGAGCTCAGTTGAGAATTTTAAATTTGAAGATCATTCAGTTCCAGGGAAAACTTCAAGGGAAGAACTTGAAGACCAGATGGATGATGTTGATGTGGTGGTAATTTTATCAGGCCTTTATTCAGCGGATAAAAACCTCATAGAAAGAGAGATAGATGTTGCAAAGACGCTTCAAAAACCCATCATAATTGTAAGACCCTACGGAATGGAAAATGTTCCAGGAAAAATCGAAGAAGCTGCAAATGAAGTTATTGGATGGAACGCAGGTTGCATAATCGATTCAATTACCGAAACCCTGGAAGAAGAGGAAGATGATTATTAATGGAATTTTAATTATATTACTTTAAATCCCCCATCCTTGAATAATATACAATATTTTTTTTTAATTGAAAATACCATATTTT
Source organism: Methanobacteriota archaeon (assembly GCA_023430285.1). GTDB lineage: Archaea > Methanobacteriota > Methanobacteria > Methanobacteriales > Methanobacteriaceae > Methanobacterium_B. The sequence continues at coordinate 2,512 of JAEZAV010000014.1, forward strand.
TTTTCTTTGGTTGTTTACGAAATAAATAATTTTATAATTTCCAAAAACCAAATATTGAACCATGAATACCCATGATCTCAGCATGGAAGAACTTGAAAAAAATCTCATTGAAAACAATTACATTCCAGATAAAAACACTTTAATAACTGTTTATTTAGCATTTAAACTCAAAAAACCTTTGATTGTGGAAGGACCGCCTGGTGTTGGTAAAACAGAACTTTCAAAGGCCATAAGCAGAAGTTTTAACATGGATTTTTTCAGGGTTCAGTGCTACGAAGGAATAACTTTCGAACAGATAGTTGGAGAGTGGAACTACCAGAAACAGCTCCTGCACCTTGAAATGTCCAGGATAAAAGAAGTGGATCTCGATGTTTTTCATGAAGAATTTTTCATTAAAAGACCACTACTGCAGGGTTTCATAAATCCAGATCCATCCATCATCCTCATCGATGAAATTGATAAGGCAGACGAAGAGGTTGAAAGCTTTCTGTTACAGGCCCTTGGAGAAAGTCAGATAACTGTCAACGACCTTGGAACTTTCGAACTCAACAACGATCTCATGGTTATAATGACATCCAACTCACAGCGACAACTATTGGATGAAACCAAGGACAGATGCCTGTTTTTATACATTGACTATCCAACCCCAGAAAGGGAGATGGAAATTGTAAAGGCAACCCTTCCAGATGCATCACAAAAACTGATTGAAAGTGTTGTAAAAAGGATAAATGAACTTAGAGGCATGAACCTGGTTAAAAAACCCTCGATAAGAGCCACTATTGACTGGGTTAAAACTCTCATGAATTTCAATCAATCTGAATTAAACCAGGAAAATTTCAAAGACACTGTTTCAGTTGTTTTAAAGAGTGAAGATGACAAGAAGAAGGTCATGAAAAAATACTGATTAAAAAGTTTTTTATTATGAAGGAAATAGTAAATTTTTCGAAGGTTTTAAGGAAAGCCAACTTTCCTGTGAGTGTAAGAACTACTAAGGCAGCTTGTGAAACCTATGAAATCTTCAAAGGTGATGATGACCATCTTAAGGACGCCCTTAGAGCAGTTTATGTCAAGGACAAGGTTCAAGCCAAAAAATTTGATAAAATATTCAAATCTGTGTTTGAAGGAGATGATGGTGAGGGATCAGAGAAAGTTAAAGGTTCAGATAAAGGATCAAATAAGACCCGGAAATTTTTAAAGGCGTACAACTACAAGATCAGGGTTCAAGAATCAAAGCCCATGAAGATCAACTTGAATGAATCTGATATCACAGACTACAGACCTCCCCTTGACGACTATCTAAAACCTCCATTGGATGACAACGAACTCATGAAACGAGACATTAAACATCTGACAACCTTTGAACCGGAACTTCTGGATCTCTGCCAGAAACTCGGCAAAAAAATTGCAAACAAGAGGGTTCGAAGGCAGAAACTTGCAAGTAACGTGCATCCAGACATTAGGAAAACCATAAGGAAAAACTTGAAAAACGGCGGTGCACTCATTGAAGTTGTGAAAACCAAGCCCAGAATAAAGAAAAGCAGACACTTCTTTTTAAACGATGTGAGTGGTTCCTGTGATTGGGTGAGTAACTGGTTTTTTTGCATGGTTTATGCAGCTTTAAACTCCTTTAAATTAGCAAGAACATTTGAATTTGATAACAAAACCATTGAAACCACAGCAGCCCTTAAAGAACCGAATATTTTGGATGCATTTATCAAGGTGAGGGATATGCGTCAGAAAAATTTGATGATACACGGGACATCCAACATGTACAAGGCGTTCAAAGAATTCGAAACAGTTGCTAAACTCAACAACAAGTCATTTGTTCTTATACTAAGTGATTGTAGAGATTGGGCAGGTCCTAAATCTGAGGGCAAACCATTGAGTTCTGAAATAATGGAGCATCTGGTTAACAAATCCAAGAAGGTTTTAATTTTAAATCCAGAACCCAGTGATAAATGGAACATTGCAGACAGCTGTGTTTCGGATTACGAAGCTGCTGGAGCACATGTTCATGAGGTTAGGAATTTGGAACAACTGGCAGATCTCATCACTCTCATCTAACACAATCCAACCCACTTTACACCTTACATTGGATCTACAGTTTAAATGAAAGTAACTAATCACATTATTATAAGTTTGAGTTGACCTTCCACAATACTGTTAGGTAAATGTAATATAACGAATGTCAGATTTAAAATGATTATTTTTAACTGCATTACATATAGGTTGGACAGTTTCATCTCCCTATTTTCTGTATTTCCATGAAAAAAACTAGGATCAAGATTGTCACTTTGCAAGTTCTTTATTTGTAAAGTTTTAAATAAAATATGGAAAAAAATAATACTGATAACTGTTAAAATGGATATTTGTTCATGGAAATGTTAAATCTTAGAAACATTAATACCAATGAGTCCTAGGAAAATGTTAAGATGAGCTTGAGCAAAATTTTGGCGATAATACTATCTGTCACTGCCTTGGGATTAGTTATAGCCCTGATTATTTTTGGATTGGAAGATTTTTCAACCTGGTTCCAAAAGATATTCATCGACCTTATCTTCGCGGTGATAATGGCAGTAATTGTGGGATTAGTAATAGACAGAATCTACAGAAAGTACTCACCACAGTCTAAGATATTGAAGACCACCATGACACACAGTCCAAGTAACAATGTTTCCTTTGCCAAATTAATCCTTCCAAACAACAACAACATCCTTGTTAACTGTGCAGAAAGGGTTGTTGGAAGAGAAGATTTTGTTGGGGTGATATCCACCGACAAACTCCTTTACATCGGGAAGGATCATCTGAAAATAACCAACGTTGGGGACAACTTTTACATCGAAGATTTGAACACCAAAAACGGCACCAAGATCAACGGGGAAACCCTTGTGCCCAACGAAAAAAAACTGTTAACATCTGGAGACGAGGTAGAAGTCGGACAAACAGTTAAGATATACTACCATAAACAAGCTTAAAAAAAAAATTGACCCCTAAAAACAAATTACGACTCTTTTTAGTATCTAGCTGTACCAGTGCAGGTTTTTTTCCATGCTAAGCAGATCTCTTGCCCTTTCAATGTTTTTCTTGAGATTTATAACTAAATAGGACTTTTTACCCAGTGAAAAACTGGATGAAACAACTAACTGTTTATCGTGCACCATTTTAACACCATTAACGGGTGTGTGACCCACGATCATGGCATTGCAGTTAACCACCCTCAGAAAATTGTTTAGATCCTCTTTATTGAAGTTTTCTTCCCTGTTCCAAAGTAGCTGGTAGAGTTTACTATTCTCCTCACCATAGCCTTTGTCTGTGATGTGAACGATATCTTCAATTGAGTCAAGGTTTCTTGGAGGGCCGCCATGACTTATAAAAAGTTTATTATCTGTTTTAACTGCTACTGGAAGTTCTTTGAAAAAATTTTGATACTCTTCAAGTTTAAATTCCCAATCCTTCTCAAAACGATCCTTCAACAACGTTATGAAACTGTGTGACTGATTAACACCACCTTTGTACACTGAAACCATGGTGATCGCCGACCATTCATGGTTGCCAAGTAGAGCATGGAAATTTTTACGGTGTTTGAAGTTGTGCATTACAGATTCCAAGATATCGATGGATCTGTCATCCTTTTTACCCATGGCATGTATAAAATCTCCTGTTATAATGAAATGGAAATTTTTTTTGCCATATTTTTTCCATAATTCCAAGTATTTATTGTAGTCATTGAGGTTACCATGAATATCAGTTACAACGATTGCATGATCTTTCTTTGGCAGTTCAATAAGTTTCCCCCTATAAAACCCCATAGTATTAATTATTGATGATTTAGTATATAAATTTGTATCTTTGCACCAAATATTTCCAAAAACGTTGTATAAACTTTCAGATATTAATTGAATTTTTTAAATATTAACCACTTCTGGTTCGAAGATACGTTTATTAAGTGCTTGTTAATAATAAAAACATGGGGGTATTTATAACGATGCGCAACAAATGGAAATTATATCAGTTTAGATTCGCATGTTTAACCATAATTCCCCCAATAAAATCAGCCAAAATCTGATCGGATTTATAATTGCATTCAGTGTATTTATATGGTCTTTTAGTGCAGGAATAGTAACAATTGCACTGCCAACAATATCCCAGTACATGGATATTAACACTGCACTGGTTTCATGGGTAGTTGTTGCTCATCTTCTTGTTTTAACCAGTTTTCTTCTGATATTTGGTAAAATCGGTGATTATGTTGGCTACAAAAACATCTACCTTGGCGGTTTATTTTTGTTCACGGTTGGATCCTACCTTTCAGGAATATCCCTGGGCATAACCCAACTAATAGCTTCAAGGATCCTTCAAGGTGTGGGTTCTGCCATGCTGTTATCAATGACCCCTGCAATAATTTCGAAGGTTTTCCCACACACAACAAGGGGTAAGATCTTTGGTTTTATTTCCCTTGCAACCACAATAGGACTTTCCCTTGGTTACGGGGTTGGAGGTATTGTGACTGAGTACATGGGATGGCACTGGATATTCTTTGTAACAGTTCCCCTTGGAGCTGCAGCTACAATTTTAACCTACTTCTATCTTCCTGAACTCAAGACTGGAACCGAGTACCGTGGATTTGATCTGGTTGGATCAATTCTGATATTTTTAGCTGTTATTTTGTTGATATTGCCCCTAGAAATGGGAACTAAACTGGGTTGGACTTCACCACTCATATTGGGTGGCTTAATTTCTTCGGGAGTTATCTTTTTAATCTTTTACCAATGGGAGCACAGGTACAAAAATCCCCTCCTACACATATGTCTCCTTAAACAGAAACAGCTCAACATTTCAATAATAGCAGGTTTTATGACCAGTTTCGTTTTAACTGGAACCATATTCCTTTTGCCGTTCTACTTTGAACTAATACTCAACTACGATACAGATGTTGCTGGACTAATAATTCTCCTATCCACACTCCTCATAATTGTTGTGGGACCCATGTCAGGAAGGTTGGCAGATAAAATTGGATCTAGGCTGCCTGCAATACTCGGGGCTGTTTTGCTTGCCACCACCATGATAATATTAACACTCATAGATCCCACTGTTGGAGAGTTTGGTGTTTTACTCATCATATTAGCACTCATAATGAGATCACTGGCCGATGGAATATTTTCACCCGCAAACAACAAGCTGGTCATGAGCCACAGCCCCCCAAAAATGGTTGGCTCTGTTTCAAGCCTGTTGAACACTGCTAAATATTTAGGATTGGTGTTGGGAGTTGTTATCTTTGAAACTATATTCGACAGTACAATCAGCCACTCCGCGGGACATATGGAAGGTGTTACTGGAACCGGAGCTTTCCAGTACAGTGTACCTGTTGAAACACTTCTCACAGGATTTCACCATGCATTCCTGATTGGTGCTTTAATATGTGTCTTAATAGTTGCTGCATCCTTCCTTGCAAAGGAAAACACCGATGTAACAGATGGAATTGAAGTGGAAACTATCAATAAAGATATAATGGAACCCGAAAGTTAATATTTAACTCAGTTCCCATTTCACAATCATAAAAAAAAGAGAGAATTAGTTAGGTAGGAAACTATAATTCACTATCTCTGAAAGTGTTAAATTAGTATTAACGTATCCAAGCTGTTGTTGAAGGCTGACCAGTTTCATGAGATTATTATCGTAGGTAGTGTTTGGTTCTGCAATAAATTTAACATGTTCCAAAGATGCAAGTTCGATGTTGGGGTTGGTTCCTAGCTTATTTGAAACTATCATTGCTGTTTCATTCAAATTTCCATTGATGTAGTCAGTTGCTTCTGCATGGACCTTTAAAAATTTTCTTAGTTGATCAGGCTTTTTCGTCATCATGTTCTGTGTTGCAAATATCACGCAACATGGATGATCGTCCCATATGTCGCTTGAATAAATAAACACATCGTCATCTCCAGTCAAATTTGCCTGGGTAACGTAGGGTTCCCATGCAATGAAAGCCGATGCCCTATTATTACTCAAGGCCTCCTGCATGAGTGGTACTTCAAATTGGGATATGTTGATGTTAGACGTGCTTACATTGTTCTTCATGAGCATGTATCTCAACAAAACATCCTGAATACTTCCGGGTCCTGGTTCTAAAATAGTTTTTCCTTCAAGATCAGTAAAATTGGTTATGTTACTCCCATTTTGAACAACAATTCCACTTCCCTCTTCGTTAGCTGGAGCTACAATTTTAATGGTTGAATTTTTATCAATTGAACTAGTGATTGGAGTTATTCCACAAAATCCAACATCTAATTGATTTTTGTTTGCAGCATCGATCATGTCGGCACCATTTTTAAAGGGTACCATCTGCACCTTGAGGCCTTCCTTCTCATACATGCCCTTTGCATTGGCTACAAAAAGTGCTGAATGATGATTGCTTGGAAGGTATCCCACCACTATGGTATCGGATGTAACTGTATAGTAGTCGTAAGTCCCGTATACCATTACAACTGCCAGTACAATCAATCCCAAGTATAAATATTTCTTCATATTTCCTCTCAAAGCTACTTCAGTTAATAAACAGTAGTTCTTTA
>JAEZAV010000058.1 GCA_023430285.1 Methanobacteriota archaeon
AACAGATTTCATAGGATACTTCAAGATCAATGGAGTAGATACTGATTTTGAAGGAACTTACAGATTTGTGCCACAAGGTACAAGGATAGCAGTTGTATCCAGCTACTTATGGTGGAATGTAAACTCAACAAACAAAACACAAATAAACAAAACCTATTACATTTAAATTAGTAATTTTAAAATGTGATCCCCGCGTTATGGAGTTATAAATTGGGTTTAAAATTCAATATTTTAATCAAACATTTTTTTATATTTTAATTTTTAGAATTAATTAAATAAGGTCTATGGATGTATCTAGTCCAGATATTTGGAGTATCCCTTAATTTCAATGTTTCAATACATTCCCTACGAATATCTCAAGTTATTGGAAGGTAATGGAACAATATTGGAGCATAGAAAGGAACTATTAAAAACAAAAATGAATTTGATATTCCGTGTGAAAGTGTCACTCCAACAATGCTTCTAGTTTTTTGGAATGCATATCCATAGAATAATGCCACACCAAACACAAATATTAAATCATAGAAATTGTCCCAGCCTATGTGAAGGGCTGTGAAAATTACCGCAGTGTAAACTAGTCCGAGAAATATTCCGAATACATTTTCTGCATTCTTTTGTATGATTCCTCTGAAAAGTAATTCTTCAGCCAGCCCAGTTGAGATAGTGAGTATTATTGATGCTAAGATAAGATTAACAGGGTTTAAAACAGCTATGAGTGGTTTGGGCTGGAGAATTATGTATTCGATGGTACCTAAAAATATTCCTGTTAATGCTATTAAGAATTGTACCTTTTTGTTCCCCCATATGAGTCCTATGTGCTGTCTTGTCAAGCCTTGATTCTTCATTATGGTATATGCCGCTGCAAATAGTGGAACAGCAATGATTGGGAACCAATATAATGGTTCTATCTGCATGAGTGGTATTGAAAGTCCGATGATCCTTATCATTGGCAGTGCCATCATAGATCTAAGCAAGACAGAATAGTTGTAGGACACATTTAATGATGAGTTCACTAAGAGTGCCATGAGTATTAATGCTTCGATTAAGAGTCCTGTTTCTTTGTTCACGTACGTTACTGTAACTTCAGCTAGGATCAATGCAAGAACATAGCTTACAGCGAGGATCTTTTCGCTCCTTGATGTTTTTTGTTTGCCCCTTTCGATTGATAAGTGTTCAATCTTGTCCTTAATTGTTTCCTGTTTATCGTTGTCTTTAACTTTCCTGTAGATGGATAGTGATCGTCGGTACTCCATGATGGCATCTTCCCAAGCTCCTTGTGCCTCATAGGTACCTGCTGTTAACGATATGATTGCTGCCTTTCTTTCTCGATCAGATCTGTTCTCAAATCTGGACTCGGCATCTACGTAGTAGTTTCTTGCGTCTGCATATTTTTCCTGCTTTTCGTGTATGAGTCCTAAGCCTGTGAGAGCGTAACCTTCACCTATTACGTCATCCGCAGTTTTGTAGGTATTCAAAGACTTTTCGTAGTATTTATGGGCATTTTCGTAGTTTTCCTTTTCAATGTAGATGTTTCCTATTTCAAGGAGGGCATCTGCTTCTGTTTTTTTGTCGTCACCACCTTTAAGGTAATCTAGAGCCTTATAATAGTAGGTCAATGCCTTGTCAAGACTGCCCAATTCATGGAATTTGGATCCCTGAATTAAGTATTCTTGAGCATCTTGCTGAACCATTATTCTATTCTCCTACAATTTTCTGAATCAAGGGTGAAAGTTTTAAACCTTTTAAAACTCTATTTATTTATAAAGAATATATATTTAACCATAGATTTTAGATTTCAGCTTGATTTTAATAAAACTAATGTTTAAAATGGGTAAAATTGAACCTTAATAAGATAAATGGTGATGTTATGGATTGGAAAGATACGAATATACTGATTACAGGTGCTGATGGATTTGTTGGATCCTACCTTGCAGAGGAACTTATTAAAAATGGAGCCACTGTGTATGGGCTGATTCAAAGGGGAACTCAGGGTATCTATTCTCAAAACTTAGTTAACCATGGGATTGAGGATGATCTTAAAATTGTGGAGGGTGACCTGACTGATATCACGTCCCTTGCAGGTGCATTGGATCTTTCGGAACCCGAATATGTTTTTCACTTGGCTGCCCAGTCATTCATACCAGCCTCATTCAAGGATCCATTGAAGACCCAGATGATAAATGCCAATGGAACTAGCAATTTGCTTGAAGCCATTCGGATCAAGGATTTAAATCCTAAAATTGTGTTTGCAGGTTCTAGTGATGAGTATGGTCTTGTTATAAGTTCAGAGGAACAGTATGATAACCTTAAATCTAAGTATGGGGTTGTTTTTCCAGAGCCAGTTTCCATCCCGGAACTTCCAATTAAAGAATCCAATCCATTGAGACCAATGTCTCCCTACGCAACATCCAAGGTGTACTGCGAGTATCTGATGAGAAATTATCATGACTCCTTTGGTTTGGACACCGTGGTTTCGAGGGCGTTCAACCATGAAGGTGCGGGTCGTGGATCCATGTTCGTTACCTCTGTTGTGACACAACAGGTTTCAGATTTAAAGGCAGGCAAAGTTGATGGTATCAGAATAGGGAATGTGAATGCACTCAAGGACTGGTCACATGTTAGGGATGTTGTGAATGGTTACATGCAGCTTGCAGCCAATGGTGTGTCAGGTGATGTTTACAACCAGGGGGCGATGCGTACCAACAGTGTGTTGAGCTACATACTACTGAGTCTTGAAACTGAAGGTTACAAAATCAACAAAATTGAAACCTTTAATGGTGAAAAGGTGATTAAGGATCCTGTAGTTATAAACAACGATCCTGTTTTTAGTGTTAAGTTCGAAAAAACTGCTGTGGACTCTGCTATCCTCGAAGAAGGTTTAGAGTACACAGCCAAAGATGGTGGTATCAACATATTCACAGATAAGGGTAAGGTTGCAATAGAATTTGATCTTGAAAGATTCAGACCTTCTGAGGTACCAATAAGCCTGTGTGATAACACCAAAATTAAGAGTATAGGGGCAAAGTACAACTACTCCATTAAAGACATCATCAAGGATCAGTTAGATCACTTAACCCCCAAATAAGCAGGATTTATTACCATTATTTTTTCTAGTAATATTAATGATTTTGGTTAAGGATATGGTGTCAAAAAAAGGGCGATGCATCTATATACAATGGATAACATAATAAATAACAGTTTAAATATCCTAATGGTTGGAGTCAAACAACGGGCTACTGTTTTAGATATAAAAGTTTTGTGCAGCATTTAACAGAGGATAAAATTTAGTTTAATCTATCTAAAGGGTTTAGGGGACAATTGATGAACAAAATTAAAGTTTTAGTGGTTGAGGACGAGAGTGTTGTTGCTGTTGGTATCAAAAAGCAGCTGAAGGAACTTGGGTACGGAGTTGTTGGAACTGCAGCAACAGGAAAAGAAGCAATAAATATAGTTCTACAAAAGAATCCTGATATTATTTTAATGGACATTGTTCTTCAGGGAGAAATGGATGGTATTGAAACTGCAGAAGTTATTCAGTCCCACACAGACACACCCATCATATACATTACTGCCTACTTCGATGAGGAAGTTTTAAGAAGAGCCAGATTAACCGAACCCTACGCCTACATGATTAAGCCGATTAAAATAAGCGAACTAAGTGCTAATCTACAGATGGCAACTTACAAGTACAAATCCCAGAAGAAGAAGGATGAAATTTCCCAGCAGATAACTGCAATAATTCCTGCCTACAACGAACAGGTTTCAATTGGAAGTGTGGTTTTAAAGACACGGATGTATGTGGACAGGGTCATTGTTATTGATGATGGGAGTTCTGATAGAACAGAAGAGATTGCAGTGCTTGCAGGTGCTGAGATAGTGAAACATCCTGTTAATAATGGAAAAGGCAAAGCACTTGAAACTGGATTTAATGCTGCTAAAGGCTCTGAGATCCTGGTAACATTAGATGGCGATGGTCAGCACAATGTGACAGACATACCTAAATTAGTACAGCCCATACTAAATGGAGAAGCAGACATCGTTAATGGAAGCAGGTACCTGAATGGTGATGATGAGGACACACCCGCCTACAGGAGGGTGGGGCAAAATGTATTGGATGTGGCAACCAACTTCAATGCAAGAAGCGATATAACGGACAGCCAAAGCGGATTTAGAGCTTTTGCTGCCTACACACTTCCAGCTTTCAAATTTAGAGAATCGGGTTATGGTATTGAAAGTGAAATGATAATTGAAGCCTCAAATGCTGGTTTCAGAATAAAAGAAGTACCCATAGGTGTGAGGTATGATGTGAACGGGTCTAAAAAGCATCCCCTAACACATGGTATTGGTGTGCTGGTTAAGGTACTCCAGGATATGGAATTTAACAGACCACTTTACTACTTCACATTTCCAGGGGTCGCCATGATAGTCATTGGTTTGTTTGCTGGTTTGATCTTCTTTGGACAATACTTGAATCATGAAAGTAGCTCCCTTGCACCGACCACTTTAGCTGCACTTCTCACACTTGCAGGTACCTTCATTGCATTTACTGGCATCATACTCCATTCAATGAGTAGGATGATCGAACGAACCATGGGCAAATGATTACAGTACCACTGACCCATCAATACTATATATACCAAAAATTAATTTCACTATTTTTTTTGACACCTAAAATTATATTATCACAGAGACAAAAAAAATTGGATCGTGTGTATAAAATTATTTTAATGAGCCTTTGAAGATGTGCTCAAAAAATAAATTATTTGTGGTTGGTCTGATAACAATGGATATCAAAATTTATATCGTAAGTTCCGGAGAGTATGGTCTTAGGATCATTAACAACATTGCTAAAAATGGTTTTGCAGCTTCTATTGTGGGTATGCATGAATTTCCAGATGATCTTCCAGAGTTCATTGACGACCCAGAAAGTTACATCCCAGAAGCTATTCCTGAATCTGATCTTATCCTAGCATTGGGACTCAAGGGAGATATAAATCTAACACTCCCCATTATTGCATCTAAAGCCGGGGCAAAAGCTGTTATTTCTGAAATTCATGACCCTACCCAGCTGCCACCGGGACTTCAAAGGGAGGTTGAAGAATCTGCAGGAGATATTAAAATTGTTTTTGCAAAGCCTTTCTGTTCCCTTAAACCAGTGGGTAACGATGTTGTGGATGAATTTGCCAGCTACTTCGGTAAACCCGAACTTAAAATTGAATCCGACAAACTCATCAAAAACGTGGAAGTCATCTGTGGAGCACCATGTGGTTCAACACAGTTCGTTGCAGATGAACTTGAAGGTTTTCCTGTTGAAGATGCTGAACTTGAATCTGGAAACAAGATCCACAACTATCCCTGCATAGCTTCCATGGCCACAGATCCCGTGGTTGGAGACACCATCCTACACCTTGCAGGCTACAAGATCAAGGAAGCAGTAAAGGCAGGAGTGGGGTTTGCAACAAAATCAGCGGTAGTGGACAAGGATGCATGTATGGGTGGAATTGATTGTGACCACAACTGCGTGGATGTGTGTCCAAATGTTAAAATTGGCGATGACACCGTGACTGTTGATGAAGAGAAAAAGGCATTTATAAATCCAGTTTCATGTGGTTGCTGCGAAATATGTGTCAGGGAATGTCCCTACGGTGCAATTGAAATAGTAGAAGAGAAAATTGATATAAAGTGAATATAAAATAAAATTTTTTGGATCATAAGAATTATATGAATTTATTATTTGGAGAAGTACTAAAATGGCTGGAAAAGTAATTTTTATTGGAGGCGGTCCAGGAGACCCCGAACTTCTAACATTAAAGGCTTACAACGTAATTAAAAAAGCAGATGTTATTATCTACGCAGGATCACTTGTAAACAGAGATGTTCTAAACTCTGCTCGCGAGGATTGTCTCATAAGAAACAGTGCATCCATGAACCTGGATGAAATACTCGACCTCATGGAGACCAGTGTGGCTGAAGATAAACTTGTTGCAAGGGTGCACACAGGAGATCCTGCAATTTACGGAGCCATCGGTGAACAGATAGAGGGACTCAAATCTAAAAATATAGACTTCGATATAATTCCCGGAGTGAGTTCATTTTTTGCAGCCGCAGCAGCCCTTGAAACAGAACTAACACTGCCTGAAGTTTCACAGACAGTGATCATAACAAGGCCCGAAGGAAGAACCCCTAAACCTTCAAAGGAAGCTATTTCAAAACTTGCTGAACACGAAGCAACCATGTGCATTTTCTTGGGTGTGCATATGATCGAAGATGTGGTTAAGGATCTGTTAACCCACTACACACTTGAAACACCTGTTGCCGTGGTTCAAAAGGCATCATGGCCAGATGAAAAGATAGTACGTGGAAACCTTGGTAACATAGCCTCTAAGGTAGCTGAATCTGACATTAAAAAAACAGCCATGATAGTTGTGGGTGATGTCCTGGGAACAGAAAAAGTTACTCCATCAAAACTCTACGACAGATCATTTAAACACGAGTACAGGGATGCAGAGTAATTTTGTGTGTAAGTTTTCAACATCTCTCTTTTTTTAATATGACAACATGCTAGGGTACAATATCATGATGCATTGTTAATTTGAAGTAATTAAAATTAAATCTGAACCTGAAGATAATATTATAACCAAAAACAGTGCCCCACGAACTACATTTAATCTTTATTTTGAACCTTATTTTATAAATTAGCATACCCGAGAAAAAAATAGTTATAGAGAAATTTTTAAAGCTATTTGATATATCGCAGCTCAGTAGTAATTGGCACATTTATCCCTGGTGCAAATTCGTTAAGAATAATTCTTTGACCAATCTCTCCTTTGAAAACAAAAGTTTCCATAGCAGGCCCTCCTGTTATATCAGGATTAATTGGAACGATTTGACGACTCACTAATTTCACACAACTTTTATTGTATTCAGGTTCCCAATGATAGCCTGTTGAAGGATTAATCTTCATAGTTATTTTTATTTCTTTCCATTGAACCGGCACATTGTTTGATGTTGTTGCACTAACACCACCCACCATAGCAAGGCACATTAATGCCATCATCACTCCGAACAATTTTGTCCACATAAAAAATCATCCCCATATTGTTGTTTTATAGAATTATTACATTTATAAATTAAAAGTTTTAACTTATAAACATTACTATGTATGGAGATTTAATTAATTATAGGAATCCAATTTTTTCAACAAATTAACCCATTATCCAGATTTAAAGCTAAATAATGGTTTATAAATTAATTGATCATTTTTAAGAATTAAAAACTCGCTTAAATAATTCTTCTTAAAAAAATTAAAAAGAAAATATGGATATAAAATTAATTTAATACAAAAATCTGATTTTTTTATAGAGATATTAAACCTACTTTCCCCTAATCTTTGTTGTGTTCGATTCTGACATTTTTGTGTACTCAGTTACATTACTGTTTCCCATATTATCGTTGTAAAAACTCTCGAACATTGTTTCATTAAGATCCAGAAGTTCGTAGATGTTTGGGTGATAAAATTCCGGAGGATAAATAATTTTAAGATCAATTTGAACAGATTTTGGCATGGCGTTTGATCTTAAAGCCATTTTATATTTACTCCCATCTACTGTTTTAAATTTTCTAAGTGCCACTGATTGATCTGGACTCAATTCTTTATGATCCTTGTCAATAAATTGGAAAAAAAAGGTATTATTATTCAATATCTCCTTGGTTTTTGTTTCTAACATTGATATCCCCAATATCATTAAGATTCCAAATTCACCCTAATCCAACTTAATACATATTTAGTAACTTTACAGTAAATATATTTTTCTGCATGTTATTAACAACCATAAATTTCAAACCCCTCAAAATCAAGATTAAAATAGGTGCATGTAAACTGGGGGTTAATATTCTGTCTCATGGATTCAATACTGTGGAACACTTCTCCATTATCATAGAAGATATTTCTTCAAAAATTCCAGATGAAGGAATTACCTTGAAGGATTTTCTTGACATTATAGGTGATCGTGGACTTTTTATGTCTTGCATGATACTAACCGCACCATTTCTACTCCCCATATCAGTTCCTGGAATGAGCATACCCTTTGGATCCGCCATATTTTTAATTAGTCTAGGAATTGCATCAGACAGACCAGTATTAATACCTGACAGAATCATGAATCATAAAATATCCAAGAACAATATGGATCTCATTTTGAAAGAAATTTTAAATATTTTGATTCCCCTAGAAAAGTACATCAAACCCAGACTGTGTTATCTTGTAAGGGGAGATACAGCAAAACAGATAAACAGCATAATGATAGCTTTCGGAGCAGTGCTTTTAGTAACTCCCATAATAGCACCCATGGGAGACTTTTTCCCATCCTACGGAATTCTTTTTATCTCACTTGGAACCCTTGAAAATGATGGTTACATGGTGCTTGCAGGTTTTGCAACTGTAATATTCACTGCAATATACTACATCCTAATATTTGCAGTTGGAATCACATTGATACTGTTATTACTATCGTTCCTAGGACTGCATTTCCACTTATAGATACTTAAAATTCCAAATATTAGGTCAAAATAATGGCCATTTAGAGCAAAAAGGGCAGATCGTTAAATTGTAAGGTAAAATAAAAAAAGAAAATATTATTTTTTTTTTTTTAGATTGTAGAAATTGTTAAAATTTAAAAAATAGAGGAAGTTTTAGTTCTTCCCTTAAATTTTTATATTTAAAGCAGTTCGTCCCTTAGATCTATGGTGTCTACCAGGTCTGGTCCTGTTGATATGATGGTTACAGGTACTCCTGTTTCTCCTTCGATCTCTGCTACGAAGTTTTTAACTTCCTGTGATAGTAGTGAGTAGT
>JAEZAV010000008.1 GCA_023430285.1 Methanobacteriota archaeon
TGGTCAAGTTGGGTCATGAAATATTTGAAACATCAGGGATACACACCTTATTTGCAACTTTGGACCATGTTAGTACGAACGTGGTAAAAAGATTGATAGAAGAAGCATTTGAAGAAGGAGTTATAGAAGAGGGGTCCATGCTCGGAGTCACGGGAAGAGCAGGAATCACAGGTAAAAAGCCGGAATTAATTCTCGATTTTTCAAAGAATTACTTCAAAGAAACAATTTTTGTATCTGATGCCCTTGCAATGGGTTCCGCAATGATGGCAAGATGTATGAATTCATTGGGAACTCCTACCAAACCAGTTGGTGGCTCACAGGGAGGACCCTGTATACTGGGACCTCGAAGGAAATTACAGAAGAAATAAGAAATGGTCGTGATCATATGGTTAAAGCTATTGTGATGGCAGGTGGCAAAGGCACAAGAATGGAGGGTGACTCTGAAAAACCACTCACTGAAGTGTTAAAAAAACCCATGATATTACATGTGTTGAAGGCACTCAAGGGATCTAAGAACATTAAGGATATACGCATTGCAACGAGTTCAGATACACCTGAGACAGCAAAAGTTGTGGGTAATTGGGGATTTAAAGTGGTTGAAACTCCCGGAAATGGATATGTGGAAGATTTACAGTACGTGATTCAAAAATGTTACTCTGATGATGATGAAATAATTTTAACCATAACAGCGGACCTGCCTTTAATTAATGCTGATATCATAGATGAAGTTATAGCTGCGTACAATAATTCTATAAAACCTGCCATGTGTGTGGCAGTTCCAGAGGACATTTTCCAAGAATATGGCTTGAAGCCCAGTATTGTGTTAGATGATGTGGTTCCGTCGGGATTAAATATATTAAGAAGTAACAACAAGCAACAAGATGAGGAAGTACTCAAGCTAAGGAAAATTGAACTGGCCGTAAATATTAATAGCTGTGAGGACATAGTAGTTTTAGAGGAAGTCTTGAGTAACATTGGGATAAAAACATAGGTGATAGCAATGGTTGTTGAAGAGAGAAAACTTATAAAAGGGGAAGAAAAGGTCTGGAGTGAGATCAAAGGTTACCAAGTAGCAACTAACAATGCAAGAATACTGGGCGAACTCGAAGAACTAGTTATAAACGGAAAAACTGGAAAAATTACCGATGTGGTAATCAAAGTTGAGAAGGGCAGAAATGTTCATATCAAAGGAGCTAAAAAGAAGGGAGATAACTTATTAGTACCCTTTGGAAAGGTCGAGAAAGTGGGTGAATTCATAATCATTTCAGAGTAAACCCAAACATTTTTTCCATTTTGAATTAATAGTACATTGAATGAAGAGTCATAACTATCATTTTTCTCTCAATTATCTGCATTATCATTCTAATACTATTTTTAAAATTAAATCCCTGTAATCATCGTATTATTCGGATTATATGCTCTATTTTTTATTGCCATGAGTTGCTCAAGTCTAAATTTTCATTTTCAAAAGAAAGCTTAGGTTGATACAAAAAAGAACATCCCAGTAAGCATCATTAAAGAATCAAAAAAATAATAATGGTCAGGTGAATTGCACCTGAATATTGTTTTACATTCCTTGAATGCTCAGATCTATCATTCGTTGTGTTTCTGCAGCTAACTCTGGTGGAAGTCCAGCAATGTCCATGCTTAAAAATCCCTTTACAATCATTGATGCTGCTTCTTCCTCTGTAAGTCCCCTGGACATGAGGTATAAAACTTCTTCTTCGGCAATTTTACCTACAGCTGCTTCGTGTGACAGTTCAAGGTCTGTGGCACTTCCTTCAAGTTCTGGAACAGAATAGATCAATGAATCATCAGAAAGAACAAGACCCATACATTCTAAATGTCCCTTCACATCGGGTGATTTACCTGCAAGATGGCCTCTTGTGTATATTTGGGATTCGTCTTTTGAAACTGCCCTTGTGATCATTTCAGCACTTGAATTTTTTCCTGTGAGAATTGCTCTGGAACCAGTGTCTAAAATGGAGTCTTTTTGACCTCCGAGAATTGACTGGAATACTACCTTTGAGTTTTCTCCCTGACAATATGCTGTTGGGTATGTCTGTATAGTGTTAACAGGACTGGTTAAAATGTAGTTGCTTATGTAGGTTGTATCATCGCCTAATATAACACCAGTTCTTGGTCTAACTTCAACCTGCTCAGCCCAATTATGCACCATTGTGAAGGTTATCTTGGCACCCTTTTTCAGATAAAATTCTGAAACTCCAACATGCATGGCAGACTGTACATCACTGCCAGTTGAGCACCCAGTGATGATATGAAGTTCGGAGTTTTCTTCTGCAATGATTATATTGTGTGCTGTTTGAGCAACTTTTTCATCCCCAATAAACATGCAAGCCTGTATTGGAAAAACTTCCTTGGTGTTTGGAAGCGATCTTATGAAGTAACCACCAGGTTCGCCTAAAGCAGTTTTTGCAGTGTACTTATCTGTGTCAACAGGAACTGCATTCCACATGTAATCTTTAACCCAGTCATATTTTTCAAGAGCCTGTGGAAGTCCCATGAGTTCAATATTTTCGGATTCACAATTACTGCACACTTTTGACTGGTCAATCTGTAGGAATGAGCCAGATCTTCCTGTTTCTGATGGATCTACACCTACTTTCAGTAGAGATCTTTGGTATTTTCCAGGCAGATCCCTTAGGGATTCAACTTCTTCGTGTTCTCCAGCTTCCTCACCTTCAAACTCTTCAATATCAATGTCTTCACCAAGGGCTGCTTTTTTCTTTTTAGCTTTTTCTGCACGTTCTATTGTATTTTGCAACATTCCACACACCCTTTAAATCCTTCTTTCCTGATATCTTCTAATATTTCGTTTGGATCTCCTGAACAAGCTATTTTACCATCCATGAGAACATGGGCAGTGTTTGCACCTACGAAGTTTAGTATGTAACCTAAATGAGTGATTAAAAGACCTGATTTTTCACGTAGACCCGGTTTCTTATCCTTGTCCAAAAGTACATTAATCTCTTCTGCCAGTAGCTCAACATTTTCAATATCCACACCTGAATCAGGTTCGTCGAACATTATAAAATCTGGTTGTTGGGCCAGTAGTTGAAGAATTTCGGATCTTTTAACTTCTCCACCTGAGAAACCAAGGTTAACATCCCTCTCAAGGAACTGATCATTTAACTTCAGTTTATCTGCAAGCGCTAGGGTTTCTGGACTGAGTTCCTGACCCAGGGGAGTTTTTCCCTTTTTGCTGGTTTCAATATTCAACAAGTCTTTGAGTTTAACTCCACGAATTGCAGGAGGGTTTTGAAAACTAACACCCAATCCCATTTCTATTCTTTCGGTTGTTGTCATGTGGGTTATATCTTGGTCTTTGAAGATTATTTCTCCCCGGGTTATGTTGTACTTGGGAAACCCAAGCAGTGACATGAAGAGCGTACTTTTTCCACTTCCATTTGGTCCAAGCAGTACATGAGTTTCTCCTTTATCGATATACAAATCAATATCCTTTAGTATTTCTTTTCCATTAACTTCTACAGCGAGATCTGTTATTTCAAGCAGCAGTGTAACCACCAACTTATTTTTATTTTTTTCAGTTTATTGTATTTCTAAATACAATTGAGTCAATTTCTATAACTGATTTTATTTAAAAATGACTAAATATCCGTATAATTAACAGCGTTAAGTTATGAACCACTTAATCTTGATTTAAACAAATAATAATATAACAATTGTTAAAATGTGGATATTTGGGTGAATTTATGCCAAATATTTAAATTAATAAAATGCCTTTAAATCTGTTTTAAATATTAATTTATTGATAATAATCTTAAAAAATGATTAATAATATTTCATTTACCAATTAAATCTAAATCTAGATGATTTTTTCTTTAAAAAATGACAAGATAATACTAAACATGGGAATCATATTCTTATATATATGCCTTTCGGAATCGTTCTTGGAGTAACCTTTATAATAACTATTTTGCTATCCATATAATGTACATTAATAAGTCACCAGAAAATGGTGAACTTGATGGTACAGTGATAAATCAGGAGGAAACTCTATGGCTGAGGATGATGTAAAGATCGTTATGTTTTGTTGTAACTGGTGCTCCTACGGTGGAGCAGACACTGCTGGTACTGCAAGGATGCAATATCCTCCAAACGTACGTGTAATCAGAGTTATGTGCTCTGGACGTATAGAACCACAGTTTGTTTTTAAAGCATTCCGTGAGGGAGCAGACGGTGTTATTGTAGCTGGATGTCACCATGGTGACTGTCACTACGATGCAGGAAACTACAAATTAGACAGAAGAATGAGATTAATTTACAAATTAGCAGAAGACCTAGGAATTGGAAGGGACAGAATTTACCATGACTGGATTTCTGCTTCAGAAGGAGAAAAATTCGCAAATACTGTTACAATGATGGTTAACCGTATAAAGGGTCTGGGAA
Organism: Methanobacteriota archaeon; assembly: GCA_023430285.1. Taxonomy (GTDB): domain Archaea; phylum Methanobacteriota; class Methanobacteria; order Methanobacteriales; family Methanobacteriaceae; genus Methanobacterium_B. Next base: position 4,432 of record JAEZAV010000008.1, read on the forward strand.
AATCCCCACTCAAAGAACAACTATCAGTTGAAGCATAAGCGGAGGATTGAAGAATATGGCAGAAAAACCAAAAATAGGGACCATGTGGTTGGCTGGATGTTCCGGTTGTCACTTGTCCATTGCAGATATACACGAAGCTATAATCGACGTGATGGGATTAGCAGACTTCGAATTCAGTCCTGTACTCATGGATGTTAAATACGATGAAGTACCAGATGACCTGGATGTTCTAATTATTGAAGGTGGAATTCGAAACGACGAAAACCGTGAACTCGCCGAAATGCTAAGGGAAAAAGCAAAATTCGTCATAGCTTACGGTGTTTGCGCAGTTTATGGTGGAATACCAGGACTCGGAAACCTACACACAGTAGATGAACTTACACAGGAAGCTTACGTAAACTCTGCAAGTACATACAACGAAGAAGGTATCATCCCAAATGAAGATATACCACACCTCGAAAGCAGAGTAAGACCACTATCAGACGTAATAGATGTTGATCTATCCATACCTGGATGCCCAACAAGGTCTGATGTTCTAGCTGAAGCATTAGTTGCTCTTTTAACAGGAGAAGCTGTTTCACTACCTACAACAAACCTCTGCGAAGTTTGTCCAAGGGAAAAACCACCGGAAGGAATGGCTATGGACAAAATCATCAGGCAGTTTGAACTTGGTAAACCAGATGAAGAACTATGCCTAGTTCCACAGGGACTCGTATGCATGGGCCCATCAACAACATCATTGTGCGGAGCAGAATGTCCATCAATAGGCATTCCTTGTAGAGGATGTTACGGACCAACAGCAAAGGTTACTGACCAAGGTGCAAAGATGATAAGTGCAATTGGTTCAGACTTCGGTGTTGAACATGATAAAACAGTTGACCCAGAAGAAGTTGCTGACCAGTTAGATGATATTGTGGGTACATTTTACACATACACACTCCCAGCTGCATTAATACCAATGAAGGTGCAAAAGGAGGGAAAATAAATGGTTAAGTTAACAATGGAACCAGTGACAAGGATTGAAGGTCACGCAAAGATAACAGTGCATCTCGATGATGCAGGAAATGTTGAGGAAACCAGACTTCACGTTATGGAATTCAGAGGATTTGAAAAATTCCTCCAAGGAAGACCAGTTGAAGAGGTTCCTAGGATAGTACCAAGAATCTGTGGTATCTGTGATGTGCAGCACCACTTGGCAGCTGCTAAAGCATCAGACCAGTGTTACGGATTCAAAGACGACGAAATTTTACCAACTGCTTACAAAATGAGGGAATTGATGAACTGGGGTTCATTCATGCACTCCCACGCACTTCACTTCTACTTCTTAGCAGCACCTGATTTCATAGCAGGTAAAGATCGTAAAACAAGAAACGTCTTCCAGATTATTAAAGACGCACCAGACGTTGCACTTCAGGCAATTGAACTGAGGAAAAACGCTTTAGACATAGTCAAAGCAACTGGTGGAAGGTCCATTCACCCAACATCATCCACCCCAGGTGGTATCTCAACAGAACTTGATGCTGAAACTCAGGCAGACCTTCTCAAGAAGGCTCAGAGAAACGTGGAACTTGCACAGGCAACCTTTGACCTTGCAAAACCAATCTTCGAAGAAAACCTAGAATTAGTTGAAACCTTAGGAGCTGTTGAAACATACCACACCGGTTTAGTTAACAAGGGTGTTTGGGATGTTTACAACGGTGATGTCAGGATGAAAGACAAGGAAGGTAAAATATACGCTGAATTTGGAAGCGAAAACTACCTTGACTACATGGCTGAGAAAGTTAAACCTTACTCATGGCTCAAATTCCCATACATCAAAGACCTAGGATACCCAGAAGGTATCTACAGAGTTGCTCCTTTATCCAGGCTAAACGTGGCTGACAAAATGCCATCACCAATAGCACAGGATGCATTCAAAGAATTCAAAGAAACCTTTGGATACGCTCAACAACCACTACTCTTCCACTGGGCAAGATTAATCGAACTTATAGCAGCATCCGAAATGGCTGTAGATGCTCTTGAAGGAGATTTATCCGGTGAAAAATTCCCTGGACCTATCGAAAGACAGGCTGGAGAAGGTGTAGGTATTGTTGAAGCAGCAAGGGGTACATTAACCCACCACTACCAGACAGATGAAGATGGACTCGTAACCAAAGCAAACATTGTGGTTGCAACAATCCAGAACAACCCTGCCATGGAAATGGGTATTCAGAAAGTTGCTAAAGATTACATAAAACCTGGTGTTGAAGTAGATGATAAAATATTCAACCTCATGGAAATGGTAATAAGAGCATACGATCCATGTCTATCCTGCGCAACTCACACAATCGACTCAAACATGAAACTAGCAACAGTTGAAGTGTACGACGGTCAAGGACACCTCATAAACAAGGTATAACCGCAGGTGATAAAATGATAGTAGTCAACAAGGAAGACTGCATCAGATGCGGCGCATGCCAGGGTGCATGTCCTACAGCAGCCATAGAAGTTTCACCCGAAGATGTGATATTCTGTGATGTCTGTGGAGGCGCACCTAAATGTGTGGATATATGCCCAAAAGGTGCATTAAAAACCGAAGAAATTACTGTTGGTGAAAACGGAGTTGCACAAGCTCGTGTAGCTTACAACCCCGCCCTTTGTGATAAATGCGGCGACTGTATTGACGTTTGCCCACCACAAGTACTGAAAATCGATGAAGGTAAAGTTAGCAAGATTCCTCTTGAAGGATACTGTGTCATGTGTCAGAGATGTGTTGACATATGCCCAGTTGAAGTCATAGGAGTTGAAGGTGTCAAAGAACCTAAACATACGGATATTGACATCAGCGGACCTATAGCCATTGTCGACTGTGTAGGTTGTGGAATGTGTGTGGATGAATGTCCAGTAGACGCAATCACACTCGACGAAATTGGTGGAAGTATTGCCATTGATGAAGAAACCTGTATAAAATGTGGTGTCTGTTCACAGACCTGCCCATGGAATGCAGTTTACATTTCAGGCAAGAAACCAGAAAAACGTTCCAAGAACATGCTCAAATTTGAAGTAGACGAGAACACCTGTATAGGGTGCAATCTCTGTGTTGAAGAATGTCCTGGCGACTTTATAGAACCTAAACCATCTACATTATCAGTCACTCTTCCAGAAGTCTGTACAGCGTGCGGATTATGTGAAAAACTGTGTCCAGTAGATGCTATAGATCTTGAAGTAGAGTTAGGTCCTTCAAAACCTGCATCAGAAGAGGGTATTGTATGGGACGAATCCAAATGTGATCATATTGGAGCATGTGCAAGAATATGCCCAACTGACGCAATAAGGGTAGTTACCAACACTGGAATGGAAGTTCCTGGAGATGTTAAAACAGGTGCAGAACCATCATTTGCAATGTGTACACGTTGCGGTGCTTGTACCACAGCATGTCCTGAAGGAGCACTAACCATATCTGAGATTGACAAAGTAGTTGACGGCAAAGTCGTTAAACGAAACAGGATCTCATTTAGCCCAGACAAGTGCACAGAATGTGGTGACTGTGTGGATGTATGTCCATACAATATGCTGAAACTCACTGGAGAAAAAGTACCTCTCAAGGGTTACTGTATACTCTGTGACCAGTGTATAGAACCATGTCCTAAGGACGCACTATCAATGAAGTAATTACTTTGTTTTGAATGGTGGATTAAATCCACCTAACAATATTTTTTTTTTAAAGCAGTTCATAATCACTTGAAACTAACTACTTGAATCTAATTTTAAGAAATAATGATCTAAATTAAAATAAATATTTATCATCAAAATAAAAAGAAAATTAATTGAGTTTGATGTATATTCCATGTTTATCAAGATCGATTTCAACAATCACTCCAGACAATTCTTTTTTCATGCCCAATATGTCTGTGAGATAAATTTTATCGCCATCAATTTTAATGTTCAACACATCTTCCATTATCATTGAATTTTCAGTTGAATACACCGTTGATTCACACATTTTCTACCACCTTCTTGTATCTACATATTATTTTCCGGGCTTTATCAATTTACTGTTTATGAAATTGTTTTAGATAAACTGTTTGAAAAGAAGCTAATATAGGGATTCAAATCATAATTCCACAATAATAATAGTTAGATATAATTAATGGGATAAATTAGTGAAATTAAACTGACTTTAATGATCTAAACAGTAGCAAATAAATCTTCTGTAGAAAATTTTTCAACTGTAGACATGATTTCCAATGGACTTGAATACTTCAGAGTCTTTCATTATGATTTCACCCCTCAAAATTGTCATTATTGGGACTCCTTTAACTTTCATTCCATCGAATGGAGAATAATGTGCTTTGGAATAGAAATTATCAGAATTGATGATCAGCTCTTTTTTCATATCCACAACAACGAAATCAGCATCCATGCCTGTCTTTATATGTCCTTTATTCTCAATTTTAAACAGTTCTGCAGGATTTTCACATAGGAGTCTCCTGATTTCATTGAAAGAAATATTACCCAGATTGATCTGGTTTAACAGTAAAGGAAGAGCAGTTTCAAGTCCGGGAATTCCGGGAGGTGCATTCCAAACATTTTTTTCCTTTTCTGCAATGGTGTGTGGGGCATGATCAGTGCCCACAATATCTGTCTTTGGAAGATCTTTGAGGGTTATCTTCGTTGAATCACTCCTAAGTGGAGGGTTGGTTTTGGCAAAATTGGCAAATTTCTTAAGATAACTGGAATCTAAAAACAGGTGATGGGGTGTTACTTCACTGCTGATACTACAGCCTTCTGTTCTGGCATTTTGTATAGAATCCAAAGCATTTTTAGTACTGGCATGACAAATATGGACCTTTAAATTGAATTCTTTAGCCATCATTATTGCCTTTGAAACTGCCACATCCTCTGCAAGTGGTGGTCGTGCATCTGCATATGCCATGGAATCACTGCTAGTTTCAGATGATTTCATAGCTGTGTACTTGTTCACGATCTCCTGATCCTCAGCATGGATAGAAACCAGATGATCATTGATCCCTGTGTGATTGAGATCGGCAATTTCTGAAAACAGATTCATTAAAAATTCATCATCAAGGAGATCCATGAACACTTTGAAGGATGCAGGGTTAAGATCCCCTAAACCTGGAATCTCTTCAGGATTCGCTGTACCGGCATGAAGCCCGAAATCCACAATTGATTTTGATCCTGCTATTTTTAATTTATCTTTAAAATCTTGAACTGTGTTGGTGGGAGGTTTTGTATTGGGCATGTCCAGAACAGTTGTAAAACCTCCTGCAGCAGCAGATTCTGTTCCTGTTTTAAAATTTTCCTTGTAAGTAAGTCCGGGGTCCCTCATATGGACATGGACGTCTATTAATCCAGGTAATATTATTTTTCCATTCAAATCAACAATTTCATCAGCCACAAGTGGTAACTTTTGTATCGAAACAATTTTCCCATTTTCAATGCCTATGGAGCATTCCTGATTTGATGGGTTTAACCTACAATTTACTATGCACATGTCCAACATTGTATCATGAATCCTTATTTTAAAGAGTTTTATATGTTTTGTAGAGTGAACTATTAATTATGTTCTAAATATCATAGAATGTAAATAAAATGTTTGGGGTAATTAATTGGTTGAAGCTGAATTGATAACTAAAATTTTCAAGAGGGATGAAAAACTCTTCAAAGAAGACCTAAATAAACAACCTTCTTACGGGGATGTTAAATCTGATGTGAAGATAATTGCAGATTTTACTGAGTATTCTCCCATGCATCTGGGCCATAGGTACTGTATGGAACAAGCTAAAAATCAGGTTCCAGACGGCATATTTGTTGCTGTTGTCCCTGGACTTTTTGAGAGAAATGGAAGGGGAAATCCCTACATCATGACCAGAGAGGCACGAGCTGCTACAGCTGTTTCTGTTGGGGCAGATATTGTTATAGAAGGACCTCCAATGGGTATTATGGGTTCTGGACAGTATTCAATGTGTCTTGCAGCTACATTTAAAGCATTGGATGCAGATTACATTCCAAGAGGATACCGGCCATTTGATGGGTTTCAAACTATATTAAACAGGATATCAAATGGATTTGGTGTGGCACCCAAACCCTATAAAATAGTGGACATGGAAACTAGGGAGGTTCTTTACCAGGGCAAGTTAGATGAAGACAACTACGTGATAGTGTCCCTTTCCAAATCACTGAAAAAGATAAATTTTGATTTTAAAAACAAATTCATATTTATAAAACGTTTAGAAGGGGTTAGTGGCACAAAAATAAGGGAAAATGTTGGAGAAGGTGATCTGAATGCTGCTGAAACTATGCTTCCCACTGAAACCATGAAAATTTTAGAAAGGGAAATTGAGTATGGTAGGGCGCCCATGGACCAGCTCAGAAATTATCATGGAATACTGGACAGGGTGAACAACAGCCATATCAACGATCTCAGATCGTTAACAATGATGGATGAAAGAACATTGATGTCTATAATTGAGAACAGACCATTTAAAACAGTACTAGAACTAGAAAAATCAATTTCTAGAGGTTTCAGCAGACACCATAAAAACAGGGTTTTATCGGCACTTGAGGCTGGTATTTTTAAGGAAGATATACATAAGTATATAGACAGATACCCATCTGTAATACGCATATTGAAATATAAAAATGAAGAAGTTCTAAATGAATTTCGAAAAAGAATACCACACAGGAGGCTAGAGTTATGGCAGTGAAAGAAGGAGATTTTGTTAAGATAGGCTACACAGCTAAAATTCAGGAAACAGGAGACGTATTTGACACAACTGACGAGGCTGCAGCTAAAGAAGCAGGAATTCATGTAGAAAATAAATCTTACGGACCAATCCCAATAGTTGTTAACGGCGGGCATGTTCTAAAGGGTCTTGATGAAGCATTAGTTGGAATGGAAGAAGGTGAAGAAAAAACAGTGGAAATAGCACCTGAAAACGGATTTGGAATGAGAGATCCTAAATTAATGCAGTTAATCCCACTATCAGAATTCAGGAAACAGGGAATGAAACCTGAAGTTGGAATGGCAATATCCTCAGAGGGAACCACTGGAATCATTAGAAGCATCAGCGGTGGAAGGGTCACAGTTGACTTCAACCATGAACTCGCTGGTAAAAACCTTGTCTATGATATTAAAGTGGAAGAAGTCATTGAAGATGATGTTGAAAAGGTTAAAAGTATGATCGAACTCCATTACAAGGCACCTAACCTTGATTCAGACAAACACGACATCCAGATTGAAGATGGTGTTGTGAAGATCGCAATGGATGAAATGGCTAAGTTTGATAAACAACCTTACATGGACGTCACATTTGCTAGGTTCAGAATTTCCAGAGACATCTGGGAAAACATTGAAAGCATTGAAAAAGTTGAATTCGTTGATGTTTTCGAGAAAAAGGTTGAAGAAGCTGCTGAAGAAGTAGTAGCTGAAGAAGTAGCCGAAGAAGTTCTAACAGAAGAAGATAAAAAGGAATAGATTTAAATTTATTTCAATGATATTATTTTGTTGAAATCATTTTTATTTACTTTCTTTGATTAATTTTCTTTTTTTTGCGCTTTTTTATTTTTTCTGTTCTTTTTTTATTGTATGATTTGATCCTAAATTTATGTATTAAATAGACTAAAACCGCTAAAAAGAATCCGAAACCCACAAGTATGGTTTTAAGGTTGATCATTAGGGACTCCTTTAAAAATTATGGTTTTTTAGTTAGTTCAGCAATTTTTTCAACCATGGTTTCGCAGAAAATCAGATCGTCTGCAGTTGCAAGCAAACGTCCAACAGAATCACCCTCAATGCAACAGATCATCGATTCATTTTCAACATATGACTTGATATAACCCACATTGTCTGGGTGAAGTGATTCGTATGCAGCCTCGGCATACTCGGGTTTTACGTATCTGAACTCGATCTTGGCGGTTATCTTCATGGTTAATCCCTAACTTTATTTATCCATTTCAACAATTTTTGAAGCAATATTCCCTATGGAAGCCAAGGCTGTTGAATCAGGATAGTCTACCAGGGCTTTTCCTTCCATATCTGCTTCAACCACCCTACTATCTCTGGGTATGGTTCCCAAAACATTAATTCCGAGTTCATTAAGTTTATTTTTTACAAAAATTTCTTCTTCTTGGATTGAAACTTTGTTTACAACAGCAGCTATATTTTTGATTCCTATGTCATTGGCAAGTCTCTTTATTCTTTCAGCTGTTTCAAGTGATTTTAGTCCGGGTTCAACCAGGATGATCATGATATCCACTGCTTCTGCAGTTTTTCTTCCCAAGTGTTCCACACCAGCTTCCATATCTAAAATGACCATTTCATCCTTTTTAAGGATTAAATTACGCATCAATGCTTTTAGAAGTACTGATGCAGGACACACACAACCATCGCCGCCCTTGTCCACAGTACCCATGACTAAAATCTTCAATCTGCCCTCTTCATCGTAGTTAATTGATAGTGATTCTGGAAGGTCAGATATCTTGGGGTTCATTCTGAAAACTTCACCAAATGATGATCCTGGTGTAGCTCCAGTTCTCTCTTGGATAAGCTTTTTCATACTTGATATTGGGGTTATTTTTTCGTGAATACCCAAGCTACTTGCCAGGTTCATATCTGGGTCTGCATCGATAGCGAATACTTTATAAGTCTGTGACAATAAACATGCCAGTGTGCCCGAAAGGGTTGTTTTTCCAACCCCTCCTTTTCCAGTTACTGCAATTTTCATCATATCACGATCCTGTTGATTGATATTATTCGATGTTTTTTATGGAAATATGGAGTTACCATGTTATGGGTATATTATAGGGCAACGTTTATTATACTTATAGACTAAAGTTTCTAAAAAGGAGGATTATTAATGGTTAGAGCATACACTAGAAAAGATTACATTAGAAAAATTCCCGGTTCAAGAATTGTTCAATATGATATGGGAAACTTATCAGGGGATTTCCCTTTAAAAGTCACACTAGCAGTTAAAGAACATGCACATTTATCTCACAACGCACTTGAAGCAGCAAGGATAGCTTCCAACAGGTACATGCAGAGAAAAGCAGGTAGGATGGGTTACCATCTTAAGATAAGGGTATACCCTCATCATATAGTAAGGGAAAACCCTATGGCAACCGGTGCAGGTGCTGACAGGGTTCAGGACGGTATGAGAAAAGCATTTGGTAAGCCAGTAAGTTCTGTTGCTATAGTTAAACCAAATCAAAAGGTTTTAACAGTATTTACCAATAAAAGGAACTTCAATGATGCTAAAGAAGCTTTAAGAAGAGCAGCAATGAAGTTTCCGGTAACATGTAGGATTGAAGTGGAAGAAGGCGCAGATTTAGTTAAATAAAAAAAATAAAGAGTGTTTAGCATGAAGCATGTCGAATTTTTTGAAGAACTGAGAAAGGAAGATGTAGATGTTGCAGGCGGAAAGGGTGCAAACCTAGGAGAGCTAACTCAAGCAGGAATACCAGTACCCCCGGGTTTTGTTGTAACATCCAAAACCTATGATCAATTTATTAAAGAAACAGGAATCTTCGATGAAATAATGGACATTCTTAATGCCCTAGACGTCAACAACAACAAGGAACTTCAAGCAGCATCTGTGAAAATCAAAAATATAATCGTTCAAACCAGAATGCCTGATGAAATTAGGACAATAGTGGTAGAAGCATACAATGCATTATGTCACAGAATTGGCAAAGACGACGTTTTTGTAGCCATAAGATCATCTGCAACGGCTGAAGATTTACCAGAAGCATCATTTGCAGGACAACAAGATACTTATCTTAATATAAGGGGCAGTGATGAAGTTGTGGAATATGTCCAAAAATGCTGGGCATCTCTTTTTGAATCTCGTGCAATTTTTTACAGGGAAGAGAATGATTTTGATCATTCCAAAGTTTACATAGCAGTGGTAGTTCAGGAAATGGTTAATGCTGAGAAAGCAGGAGTGATGTTCACAGTACATCCATCCACTGGAGAAGAAAAAATTCTCATAGAAGCTGCATGGGGACTTGGTGAAGGAGTTGTTTCAGGAACTGTTACTCCTGACACTTGTTGGTATGATAAGGAAACCAACGAAGTTCTTGATTACAAAGTAAGTACCAAAAAAACCATGTTTAAAAGGGACCCTGAAACTGGACACACAGTACAAGTGGAAGTACCAGAAACACTCCGTGAAGAACGTGTTTTAAGTCCTGAAGAAATTGGTAAACTTGCAGATCTAGGAAAGAGGATACAAGGCCATTATAATTTTCCACAGGATACTGAATGGGCAATTAACAACGGCGAAATATTCATGTTACAATCCAGACCCGTCACAACCCTTAACATGAACAACGGTGCATCTGATTCAGAAGAATCTGATGAGAGAATAATAATTACAAAGGGACTTGGTGCAAGCCCTGGAATGGCATCTGGTGCAGTTAAAATTGTTAAAAACACTGATGAGCTTGATAAAATAGAAAAAGGAGATGTTCTGGTTACTGTAATGACCACACCAGATATGGTTCCTGCTATGAAAAGAGCCGACGGTATTATAACAGATGAAGGCGGTGTAACCTGTCACGCAGCAATTGTTTCCAGGGAACTTGGTATACCTTGTGTTGTTGGTACTGGTGAGGGTAGTAAGATCCTCAAAGAAAATTCCATTGTCACCCTCGATGGTAGTAAGGGATTTGTCTACGAAGGTAAACTCAAAACAAGTGAAGCTAAAGATGAAACTGGCCCAAAAACAGCAGCAGTTGTACAAAGTCAGCCAATTTTAACTGTAACAGAGGTTAAAGTCAATGTAAGTATGCCTGAAGCAGCTCAAAAAGCATCTGAAACTGGTGCTGATGGTGTGGGTCTGCTCAGAACAGAACACATGATGCTTGCATTGGGAGTGCACCCTAAAAAATTCATCATGGATGGAAAAGAGGATGAACTCGTTAAGGCACTGGTTGAAAACATACTAAAGGTAGCAGATGCTTTCTATCCAAAAACTGTATGGTACCGAACATTGGACGCACCTACAGATGAATTCCAATCCCTTGAAGGTGGAGAAAACGAACCCCACGAACACAACCCAATGCTTGGTTGGAGGGGAATACGCAGAGAACTCGATGAACCTGAAATTTTAAGGGCAGAATTCAAAGCAGTTAAGAAACTTCATGAAGAAGGATACACCAACATAGGTGTCATGCTGCCATTGGTACAGCACCCTAGTGAATTGAGGGAAGCTAAGAAGATCGCAAGGGAAGTTGGTTTAAGACCTCAAGAGAACATTGAATGGGGAATAATGGTTGAAACACCAGCAGCAGCTTTAACAATAGAAGACTTTATTGCTGAAGGAATAGACTTTGTAAGCTTTGGAACCAACGATCTGACACAGTACACACTAGCAATTGACAGGAACAACGAACATGTAGCTGGATTATACTCAGAAAGACATCCTGCCATAATGAAATTGATTGGAAGGGTTATTAAAGAGTGTAACAAGGCCGGAGTGAAAACCAGTATATGTGGACAGGCTGGAAGTATGCCTGACATTGTAGAGCAGCTCGTTGAACTAGGAATTACAAGTGTATCTGCCAACACCGATGCAGTTGCCACCGTAAGGGAAGTTGTTGCAAGGGTTGAAAAGAAACTGGTACTTAAAGCAGCAAGAAAAATGATGCAGGGATAGATCCCCATCTACTCTATTTTTTTTACGGTTCGAATTTTTTTTTAATTAAAATTATTTTTTTATCTTAATATCAAAACAACCAACGTACGATTAAGCTCACCAAATCTATCAAGGGGTAACAATGGAAGATAAGGGAAGATCAGAAACTGAAATATTTGATGAATTACATCAGTTCAAAACTAGAGATATGACTCACCGTTCAGGCAAGATACTTGGATCGATGTGCACATGTCCCCATCCTGTAGGTTTAAATGCATTTAAAATGTTTTTAGAATCGAATTTAGGAGATCCTGGATTATTTAAAGGAACACAAGCCATGGAAGATGAGGTTATCAGCTCATTAGGAGAACTTCTCGGCGAAAGTGATGTTTACGGACACATCATTACAGGCGGTACAGAAGCCAATATAATGGCAATGAGGGCTGCTAGAAATACATTCAAACACAACCATCCTGATTGTGAAGAATTAAATATAGTTGTTCCTAAATCTGCCCATTTTAGTTTTAAAAAGGCTGCAGATATGCTGTGTTTAGATCTTTTAGAAGCAGATCTAGATGAAAATTACAGGGTGGATATGAATTCATTGGATGAACTAATAAACGAAAACACCGTTGCCGTTGTTGCAATTGCAGGAACAACAGAACTTGGTAAGATTGATCCTGTGGAAAAAATATCTGAACTCTGCTTGGAAAGGGGAGTTTATCTACATGTGGATGCAGCCTTTGGAGGTTACTCAATTCCATTTTTAAATGAAATAGGTTATGACCTTCCAAATTTTGATTTTAGGCTTCCTGGAGTTTGTTCCATTACCATAGATCCGCACAAGATGGGACTGGCACCAATACCCACAGGTGGAATCCTTTTCAGAAAAAAAACATTCCTAGAATCCATAAGCATTGAAACTCCTTACCTAACTGAAGACAGACAATCTACCATTGTTGGTACCAGAACAGGAGCTTCAACAGCAGCAACATGGGCTTTAATGAATTATTTAGGTAAAGAAGGATACAGAAAGGTTTCAAATGAATGTATGGAAATCACAGAGTTACTTCACAGGGGTGTTGTTGATGCAGGGTTCAATCCAGTCACAGAACCCGAACTGAACATCGTGGCTTTCACATCCCATGAAATGACAGTGGATGAGATTGCAGAGGGCCTTGAAAGATCAGGTTGGGCTGTATCAATATCATCCTATCCTCGTGCAATCAGGATCATAGTCATGCCCCATGTTAAAAAGGAACATGTTGAACTTTTATTAGATGATCTGAGGGAACTGAGATCTCTTCATTCCAAGGAGTGAATAAAATTGAAGGATTTAGTAGAATTAGAAACACCCATAACCCTGAAAAACATTAGAGAAATCGAAGTGGGCGACAGGTTGGAATTAAGTGGAGTAATTTTAACTGGTAGAGATGCTGCCCTTCCGAAATTGGTCAGTTCCATAAAAAATGGCCAACCTGCAGTAAATATTCAGGGAATGGTCATAATGCACACTGCAGTTAGTGATGCGGGAATATCTCCCACAACCAGTAACAAAGAAGAAATTGAGGAAAGCATACCATTTCTATCCAAAGAAGGTGTTAGGATCCATTTGGGGAAGGGTGCTCTATCAGAAAAAACTGTGGAGGCTTTAAATCAATTTAATTCAATCTACGCAGTCACTCCTCCTGCAGCTGCACTTTTAACCAGCAAAGTTAAAACTCGTAAAGTTGCAGCGTTTGAAGAGGAGGGTATGGAAGCAATTCATGCACTTGAAGTTTCAAGACTTCCATGTATCGTTGCGTCTGCACATGGAAAAACCATTTACTAAGTGATTCAAATTCTATTTTTTTTGGAATGGTTTTCCAAAGGATATATCTCCAGCGTCTCCAAGACCTGGAACTATGTAACCATCAGTGTTAACATCGTTGTCTATGGCACAGGTGTATATCTCTATTTCTGGATGAGATTTCTTCAGGTTGACAATTCCTTCCCTGGAAGATATGACATTGAACAGGACAATTCTTGCAGGAGTGCCCCTTGATTTTATTTCGTTTAAAATTTCTTTGAGGGTGTGGCCTGTTGCAAGCATGGGATCTGCTACTACCACTATTTTTCCATTTATGTCCGGAACCTTGATGTAGTTCACATTGACTTTAAAAGGAACGGTTTCTTCACGCCAAGCTCCTATCATTCCGCACTCTGCTTCATTAAATATATGGATTATACCGTCAACAAGGGGAACTGCTGCCCTTAAAACATTTATAACGATAATATTTGATTCATCTTCTATAATTTCTCCTTCTGCTACTGCAAGTGGAGTTTTAATCTCAACTGTCTTTTTTTGGAGTGTTTTTGCAAATTCATAGCCCATAAACATCCCTATTTCCATCATGAGCCTTCGAAAATCGGCTCCTTTGATCCCTGATCTCCTTAACCTCGTGACTCTGTCCTGTACGGGTAGATGGTCTAATAATTCTATCTCCATAAGTATGCACCTCATAAGCATTTATCATTTTGAACCAATTAAACTTTCATTATCACTTTCGATCTTTAGTTTAAACGATGGTTATTTGAATTATTATCATGGTTTCAATTTGTCCTGTTTTCCAAAAGTTTGAAGTGGGTTAAAACTAATATAATTGTATTGATTTAATACAAGATTAAAATTAAGTATTGGTGCAATTGCAATGGAAAAAAAGTACTTGTTAGCTATAATTATCGTTCTAATTTTAGTTGTGGTGGCCATCCTAGTACTTCCTAAAAACTACAATGAAAATGGGTTTCGGTCGGATGTTATAGCCCAAGACCTGCAAGTTCCATGGGCCATTGATTTTTTACCAAATAACACCATGATATTCACCCAGAGGCATGGTGAAGTTAAGATCGTCGATCCAGCAGGATCTGAAACAGTTGGGAGGATAAATGTAACTC
>JAEZAV010000022.1 GCA_023430285.1 Methanobacteriota archaeon
GGGACAGAAACAAAATACAGTACATAACCCAGCTTGGAACAGGCAACTACAACGAAAAAACAGTGAAACTCTACACAGACATGTGCTTCATAACCACGGACAAGGTAATTGGAGAAGATGCAATGCTGTTTTTTAAGAACATGGCAATTTCCAACATAAACGGTGACTACGAAAAACTTTTAGTCGCACCCTATGGATTGAAGAACAAGTTCATCGAGAAGATCGAGGCAGAAATTGAGAAGGTCCGAAACCAAAAACCCGCAGCCATAACCATGAAAATGAACTCCCTAACAGACAGGGAACTTATAGACATGCTACAGAAAGCATCAGAAGCAGGTGTTAAAATAAAACTAATAATTCGTGGAATATGCTGTATAATTCCAGGCTTACCAGGTAAAACAGATAACATCGAAATCATAAGTATTGTGGGCAGATTTTTAGAACATTCAAGGATATACTGCTTTGGAACAGGTGACGATCTTGAGATCTACCTTTCAAGTGCGGATCTCATGACCCGAAACACCGAAAAAAGGGTTGAAATAGCATTTCCAATAGAAAAATCAGTCTTAAAAAAGAGGATCATGAGCATATTGAACATCATGCTAAACGACAACCTCAAGGCAAGAAGGATCAACGACAAAGGAGACTACGAGAAGATCATAAGGGGCGTGGACCTCATAGATTCCCAGAATTACTTCATGCACGACGACTTCAGAATAATAGAAGAAGAAACAGAGGACCTATCATTCTTTTCAAGACTGAAACACTTGTTTAAATGAACACATATTTAAAAAAAAGTTTTAATCCATAAATATTGCGTGGATTAGACTTTCTTTTTATGGTTCTTGAGCTAGATCTTGGGCGTACTTGGCTGTGAGATCGGTGATGTTCATTTTACCGTCCCTCATATCATGGGTTATTTCGTTTAATTTATCAACGAGTTCACCAAATTTTTCATCGGTTCCATGTTCAATGAGGTATGTTTGTCCTTCAGTGGTTGTATCCAGCACACTCACGGCTTTTAACATTTCATGGATCTTAACATCTCCACATTTCCCTGCACGGATCCTTTCGATTAAATACTTATTTAAATCTCTTAATTCATTTTTTGTGGCGATATAAACCATCTCCTATTTTTTTTGATCAACACTGAAATCCAATAATTTAAAAAAAATTTTATTTTAGTAGGTTTAAAAAAAATCTATTAAAATATAAAATCGAGGGCTGTGAATTAAATCCTCAAATTTTTAATTAAATCTTTGTAGGAAGATACATGCTTTTGAATTAAAATTCATATTTCAAAAATTAAAAAAACTCATCTTCAATAATAATATTTGTCGGCACAAGTTAATATACTAAATTCTTTTTTATTTAAATCAACGGATGAAAGTTCCATGATGGAATCCTAGTAAATATTGGTTATGTTTCAGTGAAAATGAATTATTTTAGATTTATTTTGGATGATCAATATTTAAATGTTGAATAACTACAATCTGACTCATCTTCCCCATATTCTTATTTTGGTGGATTTAAAATAGTTAATCTTATAACTAATTGTGAATTAACATAGAATAGTAAGTTTTGGATAGTTTTTCTGTGGACTGGTTCACAGATTAAAGAAAATTTGCAAACCAATTAATCAGTTTTTATGCAGGAATACCCGAGCGGTCAAAGGGGGTGGACTCAAGATCCTCTGGCGTAGGCCTACAAGGGTTCGAATCCCTTTTCCTGCACTCAATTTTCTCTATTTTTGATCAAATTCTATTTTAAGAATTTAGTTATCAAAAATTTCTAGGTTAAAACTCATTTTCTACAAGACATTTTTGGATCGAGTTTCTCATAAAACATTAATAATATAAATTACAAATAAAGTATTAACACTAGTTTTGGAGGTGTGTAAAACTACACTAAACCAATCTAATTCCAAAAAAAATACCGGAAAAACTTGGTACTTAAAAGTTTCCAAGTGTAAGCAATGAGTTTTTCAAAAAATAAACGGATTTAACTAGGTTGTGATAAAATGAGGATGATTAACACTAAGGTTGTTTATGCAACGTTCCTATTGGTTTTAACATGTGCATTGACATTGGGATGCTGCGGATCCCAAGTATCAGCAGCGGTCTCTGGAGACAATATTCAAGCTACGGATCTGACTGTGAACAACGTTCATGGATCAAATGGACACTACACATTTCTAAAGGCATATCTATCTGACGAACATGGAAAAGCAGTGCCTAACAAATGCATAACCTTCAAAGTGGATGGAGATCCCCATGAGTACATTGCAGTCACAAGCATAAATGGCCATGCACTTCTATACTACTACATACCACAAAATCCCGGTACCTACAACATCAAAGCAGAATTTAAGGGGGATGAAAACTTTTCACCCAGTGTAAGTACAGGAGTGCTGACAGTTATTTAACTACTTAATCTTTTTTTTTAACCCATTTTTTTCAGAGTTTTTAAGAAAAAACTTAATCAGCTATTTGCACCAAAAAAATAAAGGATATAAGGATTATTTAATTCCTTTTTGATACACATATCCCGCCTAAAGCCATGACTATTCCTAGAACAAGTCCATTAATTGGAACTCCAGTATTTTTCAGGGGAACATCTGACTTTCCACCATCATTCATTGTACCATTGATTTGGTTTGTATGTGATAACAAATTTATTAATTTAATAAATCCATATCATAATATTATATTTAAAAAAAATTTCGGAGGTGGGGTGTATCGAAGAAATTAATTTTATCATAAAAAACAGATTGTATAAAAGAAAATTGTTATTTTTTACATTGATAATATTCGGTCTTGTTCTGATTTTTTCATCTGGAATTGATTGTGTAGCTGCTACCACGGGAGATACAGTTTACGTAAATGATCAATCTGGAAACGATTCATGGAACGGGCTTTCTTCAACATACATATCAGGTGTAACAGGCCCTAAACATTCTATTAAAAATGCAACAGGAACTATAGGAGTAAATGGTACTGTTAGAATTGCAAACGGAATCTACACAGAGATTAAAAATGATGAGTTAGTTATCTCAAATAACATGACCCTCATAGGTCAAAGCAGAAATGGAACCATCATCAAGTACCACTTTATACAAAGTATAAACGATGGATGTAGTGTTACAATAACCAACCTCACCATAACTGGTGCAATTTACGGTGACGGCGGAGCAATACGAAAAAATGGTGGAGATCTTACCTTAAACAATGTTACATTCACTGATAACAAAGCTGTGGAAACTGGGGGTGCTATAAGTAATACTAAGGGCAATTTATGGGTAAATAACTGCATATTTACTGGTAACTATGGTGGACAATTAGGACCTGGAGGTATTGGAAACTGGGGTAACTTAACTGTGTATAATAGCAGTTTCACAGGTAACGACGGGGCAATAAATAATTATGGTAACGCTTCTATCATGGGCAGTACATTTACAGCTAACACAGCATCAACATTAGGAACAATAAACAACTTTGGTAATTTAACCATTAACTACTCCAGGATATACGGTAATATAGGTGGAAAATCTGTTTTCAACGACATTTATGATTATCCCCTTGCATATGCCGATCTAATGTATAACTGGTGGGGAACAAACAACGGTCCAAGATCTGAAGTTGAAGGAGTGATGTTGACAGAATGGTTGATGCTTACAATATCAGTAAATCCTGCAACAATTCCAACAATTGGACATTCAACTGTAACGGCTGATCTCTTACATGATAACTATGGAAATCTTGTAACTGGCACATTTCCTGATGGAAATACCATCAAGTTTCTTACAAATCTTGGTAAAATAACCAGTACTTCACCTATGATTAATATGGTTTCTGTTTCAAACTTCAACAGTACTCTAACAGGAACTGCCAATATCAATGCAACCATGGACGCTCAAACAGTATCAACAACAGTTAAAGTGGTCACACTAACTGCAAAGGCAAATGTGGCCAGTGGATTATACAACGTAAATAAAGTTGTGACACTTTCAATGACGGAAGCTGGAAATATATACTATACCTTGAATGGAACCACACCCACAACAGCAAGTACCAGGTACACTGGTCCAATCACCATCAGCTCATCAAAGATTTTGAAACTAATTGCAGTGGATGGCAGTGGATATAAATCACCAATTTACACCTACACCTACACCATAGACAAAACACCACCTAAAGTGAGTGTAACAACGCCTGCAAACCTTAAAACAGGTGTTGCAAGAACATCCAATGTAGTTATTAAATTCAGTGAAGTCTTCAAAAGCAGCACGTACTTCAAGAATATTTCGGTAAAAAATGCAAGTACTGGCAAATATTTAGCACTTTCTAAACTAATAAGCGGAAACACACTTACAATAAGAACCAGCTCAAAAACAGCCAACACATGGTACATAGTTACAATACCAAAAGCAGCAATTAAAGACAATGCAGGAAACAACCTAGCAGCCAACTACACCTTTAAATTCAAGACTGGAAACTAACATTTCCTTCTTTATTCTTTCTTTAGCGTTATAAATATCAGCTAATTATCTGATACTTAAAGATGTTACAGTCATTATACAGGCTCTAATAAGTTTGTACTTCTTCCAGTCTAAGGTCAGGAAAACCTAAATATTTACAAAAAAGAAAAAAAAGATGGGAAAAACGGATTATTCCCGCTTAGATCCTAAAATTCCACCTAACACCATAAATATGGCCAGAATAAATACAGATACAGGAGTCCCGGTTTTATATAAATTAACATCACCTTTTTTAACTGTCCTGTTTGTTTTATTTGTGTTATTACCTGGATTTACGGGTACTGGTTTAATATACGCATGGATACTAAGTGGTGTTACTCCATGTGTGTTTAGGTTGTAGGTGTCTGTTGTTAGGTTTGCGTTGAATTTGTAGGTTCCAGGGTTTGTGAATTTTCCTGTGACGAAGAGATATTTAACTGCCTGCTCTAGGTTTGCGAATGTCCAGGTTACTGTGTTGGTTTGTGGGTTGTAGTTCCAGAATCCGTTTCCTGTGATCATTGATGGATTAAAACCTTTTGGTAGTGGTATGGTTACGACAACGTTATCTGCACTGTCTGGGCCTTGGTTGGTAAGTTTGTAGGTTAAACTCACTGTTTTATTTACCGGGGGATGGATGTTGTTACTCATTATGGTCATGCTGATGTTGGCATTTTTAATGGTTGCTTGTATGGTTAGTGGTGTTACTCCTTGAGTGTTTAGGTTGTAGGTGTCTGTTGTTAGCTTGGCGTTGAATTTGTAGGTTCCAGATTTGTTGAATGTTCCTGTGACGTACAGGTACTGGTCAGTTGTCAGGTTGGGATGTATCCAGATTATGGTGTTGGTTTGTGGGTTGTAGTTCCAGAACCCGTTTCCTGTGATCATTGATACATTGAAACCCTTTGGTAGTGGTATGGTTACGACAACGTTATCTGCACTGTTTGGGCCTTGGTTTTCAAGTTTGTAGACTAACTTAACAGTTTCTTTAACCTTTGCTTTGGTCTTGTTGGCTGCGATAATCAGGGCTAAATCACTGGTTTTGTTGATGGTTAAATTGGCAGACTCTGTTGCATTGGTAGTGTAACCGTCTGTTGTTGCTGTGATCTGCACTGGGTTGTACAATGGATTTACAGCCCCTTCATTTGCATAGAAAGTGGCAGTTGCTGTACCATTTACTTTGGTCAAGTCTACTCTGTGGTTTGCACTGTTTTTGTTGAAACTTCCCCATGGAGTATTCAGTGTTACCTGTCCATCTGGTAGCTCTTCATTTACAAGGTTTCCGTCACTTAAATGGTTCATATCCGCGGTTACTGTTGTGTTTTTAGTGTTGTAGATGTTGGTTTTGTTTGTGTGGACAGTTAGAACAACCCATGGATCGTAGGTCATCATGCCCTGTGCATTTTGCAGTCCAACCGTGATCTTTCCAGCTTTGAACGGGTCTTGATTTGTTCCCCACCAGTTCCACCTCAGATCTGATGGTGCATCGTCACCTGTGTGTACAGATCCCTTTGAACCGTTACTCAGGAATTTGTTGTAGTTTGCAATGCTGTAGGCTTTATTGTATTTGTTACCGTAAAATACAATATCAGCACCCCACGGGCCTGTGTTGTTTTGGAAAATACAGTGGGTTACTGTCATGTTTCCCATAGCATTGTTGTTTATGGCTCCACCGTTGTTTCCAATGTTTCCTGTAAACAGGCACCGGGTTATGTAGGCATCAGAATTGTCGTTGTTGAAGATGGCCCCACCGTTCATGGTAGCCTTTAACTGGTTGTTTATGAAATTACAGTCGCTGATATTAACTTGTATTTGGAAGTTTGCAAATCTACTGCCTGAATAGATTGCAGCCCCATTAGATCCTGTGTTGTTCAGAAAATTACAGTGTTTAATGGTCAGATCCCCATAGTTACCTATGCATGCTCCGTTAAATCCACCATTTTCCTTGAAGGTGCAGTTTTCAATGTACACTGTGGGTTTGATCCAGGTTGATGGTTTGGTTGCATCTCCATCTGCACTTATCCTCAACGCACCTCCACGGGTTTGTCCTCCAGTTCCCCCTGTCAGTGTTAAGTTGTAAAATGAAACTGTTGCACCGCTTATGATCTCAAAGATCCTTGATGTGTTTGATCCACTTATCACGGTTCCTGTTTGACTTTGACCAATGAAGGTCATGTTCCTCTGAACAATTATGCCCGAGTTATCAATTCCACTGTAGTATCCATTGGCAATTTTAATTTTACCATTGGTCTCCACGGTTTCTGTGGCATTTTTAATGGATTTTTTAGGCCCGTTTACACCGTCAAAGGAGGGTGCAAGCCCGTTCCAAGAATCGTTCCCAGTGTTGGTGTTCACGTAGATATTACCGGGATCAAGATTATGTTTGTTCACTTTGTAGTTATGCTGTACATGTGCACTGCTAACTCCGTTCATACCAAAAATTAGCACTACACACAGTAAACAAAGACATAGACCTATTTTGTTTGTGTTTATGTTTTCACCTCCTCTATTTTTTTTAGAAAAATATAAACTAAACGTATATTTTGGGCAATTTTTATTACTTTTACGATCATTCATATAATTCTTTAAGAATTTATTGGATATTGTTCTATTTATTTATATACTATAACTTTTAAATTATAAAGTAACAAGTTTAACTGGGAGGTTAAATAAATATGAGAACAAAAGTATTACCATTATTCTTGATGGTTATGTTTGCATTTTCTATGGCCCAACCAATATTTGCTTCAGATCCCCAGCTTGAAGACACCAAAATAGCAGATAAATACGGTAACCCACTTAAGGACATAGTTGCAAATGCAGGAGAAACAATAGAATTACAGGCTAGACTGTACTGGTTATACTACACAGTTGATGACTCAAAACCTGTATGGATCCCTCAAGTAGTCCGTTACCTAGATTTCTACGTCTACAAAGTAAATGCCAATGGAACCAACGGAGATCTTGTTTGGAGTGACACCGCAGTTACCAACTTCTTCACAGCCAACGCAAATCCAGATGCATTCACATTAGAAAAGGGTAACTACAGATTGTTTGTGAAGTACGATGGAAGCCTAAAACCTTGTAACGCAACAGCCAAGATAACAATTAGATAACTACAGTTAAATAACTGCCACTCATTTTTTTATTTTTAAATTAACTTTTTTTTAACCAATATTTCAGGGAATTAGTAAAATTTAAATAAATACTATTAAAATATGAATTAATATGAGATCTAAACTATACATTACAGGTGTTTTGGGGATTATATTTTTAATTGTGGCTGTTTCAGGTTGTACCAGTCAAAATACCAATAATAAAACAGTTATTTGGGATAATAATATTACTGCCACTTCAGGAGATAATGTTGTAATTGATAAGTATGTCACCATCCCCAACGGCACAAAAAGTGTAATCATTGAATATAACAATTTAACAGCTGTTGATGTGGGTATGGGCGGCGATTCAGGGTATTTCCAATTTTCATCCCTTAATGTGGTGGGACAAGACGGACAAACAGCAACCAATTATAGTGAGAACCTGATTGATCTTAAAAATGTCGATTTTAATTCAACACCAGTATCAGGTAATTTAACTTTAGATATAAATGGTGCCAAAAGTATTGGAATAAGGGATAGTGTTGGAAAGGGAAATATCAAAATCATTGCAATCCAATAAAAAAATTATTCAAACAACCTAATTTTTATTATTTTTAGTCTTGAGTAGCGAATTAGAAAGGTTCATTTCTCAAATTTTCTATTTCTTGATCTCATTAGAACTTCCTGACTCACTTCATCCACAATTTCCAGCACATGTTTTTCTTTCATCCACGGTGTGATCCTGGGTTTTAACAATATCTTGGTGTCGCACCGTTTCATATCAGTTGTGTAGTTGTTTCCAACCATTTTCTTGTACTTCTCATCCAGGGTGGACACGTAGTGATGGGACAAGTTTAGGATGTTGTCTTCATCGAAAAGATTGCTAACTTCGTCTGTGATATTATTTAACACCGCATTTGCCAGGTTAAAATCATTTATATCAAGGGATAATGGTTTATCAACGGTTCCGGATCTGAGTTGGATCTGGTAGAGTCCATCCAAGTACTCCTTTATATCTCCGTGCCATTTATGAAACTCTTTGGTTGGGAATATGAGAACATCGTTGTTTCTTAGGAACAGTTGTGGTTGGTAGAGTAGTATCTGTTTCCTGTCGAGTATACCGTAACTGTAACGCATAAAATTAACATCCCACTAAAAATATGGAGGTTCTATATTGGAAGCATATCCTTTGCTGAAAGCTTCCCCTTAGATGCTGCAACTTCGCCACTAATACTTCCAACTGAACTCTCCAGGAATGCATCAAGGTAACACTGTAATGGTTCATTCCTTAACAGGGCATCCATGTTTTTATCAATGATATAAACTCGTTCCATAATTTTAGGCCAGTAACCCATCAACTTCCAGCTTTCAGATTCATCGAGGTAGAGATGGATCTGGTTAACATGATGGATCTGCTCCATCATGGACCTGTAAATACGATTGAACTCATCCCTTTTAAACACAACAACCTCTTCACGATCCCTAAATATATCAGGATTGCTAAGCTCAGCTATCTTTCCCAGTGTCACTCCCTCACTCACTCTCATTATAAATTCACCTTCCCCACTCTTTGGATAAGAGTACAATATGATACTCAAAGGTCATGGAAATTGAGGTAGAGAGCATATGAGAAGTAATACAACCTTGAAAAGGTATATTACCAATGCAGAATAAAGTAAATCCCATATGGAGACTAAAAAATTCGTGCTCTTAGACATTGATTACATCACACAGAAGGGTGAAGCAGTCATAAGACTATTTGGCAGACAGATTGGAGAAAACAATGGAACCATAACAGCACACCACAAAACCTTCAAACCATACATATACATCCAAACAGACAACCAAAAAACCTGTGAAAACCAACTAAGCAAACTAAACCTTTCAAACATTGAAACAGTAACAAAAGAGGACAACGGAAAAACCAGAGACTTCCTAAAGCTCACCCTGAAACATCCCCACGACACCCACAAATTAAAAAAGGAACTAAAAAACATGGAATCTGTGGGGGAAATAAGGGAATACGACATACCATTTTACAGAAGATACCTAGTTGACAATGGACTCAACCCCATGAACATACTGGAAGTTCATGGCAAAACCATGAAAACCCTAGACAACGGAAGGTGTATCTTCGAAATACAAGAAGAACCCATTGGTATGGGATTGTATCCAGGAAAACTCAAATTACTCAGCTTCAACATCGAAGCAGCCACATCTCATGGAACACCCAATGTCCAGGAAGATCCCATAATCCTGGCGAGTTTTTCAAGTAACCATGGGCTTCAAAGGATCATCACCAACCAAAAATCATCCCAAAAATTTGTGGAAACAGTCTCCACAGAGGAAGAACTCATCCAGAGATTTATAGAAACAGTGAACACAGAAGATCCAGATATCCTTTTAGGTTACAACTCAGACAGGTACGACTTCCCATACTTAACAGGCAGGGCAGAAAAGCTTAACATACCCCTCAAACTAGGGGTGGACGGATCTAAACTCAAGATCAGAAACAACGGACGAAGAAATGCTGCAACCATAAGGGGAAGGGTGCACATAGACCTCTACTCAAACCTGCGAAGACACCTGCCCTTAGAACACCACACCCTTAAAAGGGTTTACAAGGAACTTTTCGGTGCAGATAAAGAGGATATTCCAGACCACGAAGTTTACACAAGCTTCCATGAAGGTGGTAAACGGTTGGAAACCCTATTTAAATATGTCCTGGCAGATGTTGAGGCAGTCACCAAGATCGGTGAAAAGATGCTGCCCCTGAGCATAGAACTCACCAGGATAGTTGGCCAACCACTCTTTGATGTTTCACGAATGGGAAGTGGAAAACAGGTGGAATGGTATCTCATAAGAAAGGCCCATGAAACTGGAAGACTGGCCCCAAACAAGTTTGGAAACTACATAAGGGATGTGGTTGGAGGCTACGTAGAAGAACCTGTACAGGGACTTCAAAAAAACATCCACTACTTCGACTTTAGAAGCCTGTACCCCAGCATAATTGTAGCTAAAAACATCTCACCAGACACACTCACAGAAAATCAAGACTCACATGTAACACCAGAATTCGGATACAAGTTTAAAAAAGCTCCACAGGGATTTATTCCATCGGTGGTTGTGGAACTCCTTGAAAACAGGAGAAAGGTCAAAAAAATCATGGCACAAACCACAGACACCCGGGAACTCCAAATACTAAACTTCAGACAGGAAGCATTTAAAAGACTCACCAACACCATATACGGACTTTACAATCACAGCACATTTAGATGGTACAGTATAGAATGTTCAGAAGCAATAACAGCATGGGGAAGAGACTTCCTCCAAAAAACCATGGAAAAATCTCGTGAACATGGTTTCAAACCATTATATGCAGATACAGATGGATTTTATGCAGTGCTTGATGAAATTAAAGAATAGTCCAAATTTTTTTAAGATTTTTTATAAAATTAGTTTGATTTTTATACTCTTTGAATGAGTGGTTCCACTTAAAAAAAATAATCGATTTTTTTTTAATTTCCATTTTAAATATTTCTTAAGTTTAAGAAAACATTATAAAAATAAGATTGATAGACAATTAATTTATTAAGTGAAATAGAATATTAATGTAGTAATATAAGCAAGGAAAGGGGTGTATTATTTATGGTGCTTTTTTCAATACATGGAGAAGAGTTAAAAAAGGTTCATCGTCTTGATTTTAGATTAGAAAGAGATATTCAAAATGTTACTGAGCATAACATGGACATTATTTTTGGTTTGGATTTTGTAAAATCTGAATTCCAGCTTAATAATTTGAGAATTGATTCTTTAGCTTACGATGAAGAAACTAATTCATTTGTTATTATTGAATATAAAAGGGATAAAAATTTTAGCGTGATTGATCAAGGGTATGCATATCTTGCTTTGCTTTTAAATAACAAAGCTGATTTTATTTTAGAATATAATGAAAGAAAAGAAAATTTTTTGAAGAAAAATGATGTAGATTGGTCACAATCTAGAGTTATATTTATTGCTCCGCAATTTACCAAATATCAGCAACAAGCAATTGAATTTAAAGATTTACCTATTGAATTATGGGAAATAAGTAAATATACAAACAATACTATACTTTTCAATCAATTAAAATCTCCTGATACAAGTGAATCTATAAATACTGTTAGTTCTAAAAGTGATGTGGTTAAAGAAGTTGGATCTGTTGTAAAAAAATATACAGAAGATGATCATTTTAAACTTCATTCTGAGGAAATAAAAGAATTGTATGAAGATATTAAGAAAAGAATTTTTGATTTAGGAGATAATGTTGAAATTAAACCTTTAAAAGTTTTATTGCATTTAAATCTAACAAAACTTTTGTTGATGTCGAATTTACGAAAAATACGATCAAATTATGGTTAAATTTAAAGAAAGGAATGTTAAAAGATCCAAAAAATTTAGCAAGAGATGTTTCAAACAAGGGCCATCATGGAAATGGGGACTACGAAATTACTTTAACACTTGAAGAAGATTTGAATTATGTAATGACTCTTATTAAACAATCTTATGAAATAAATTCTTAAATTTTTGGATGAGAGTTCCTGTCGAAGAGTGAAACATAAAACTGGTCTAAGAGATGATTCGATTTCACAACAGAATCTTCAACATATTCCAAATAAATCTCAGATATTAATTTTTTATAAATATCTAATCTATCCAATCTATTATTACAGACTATCCTTATACAAGGGCATAACATGATTCTTATTAAAAAAATGGAATTAATTTTTAAATATTAACACATTTTTTTTAAATCCCCCTTAGATTTGCACGTACCGTTGATCTGGCCATGCCTCCAATTTCACCATCTTCAACTTCGAGACTTTTAAAGAATGAAGCATGGATGAGTTCATTGTTGAAGACCAGTGCAGAGCCTATGTAGAGGCCACTCGCAAATCTGTGATCAAAACCGTATCCAACTGACTCATTTTTAGATTCATCACATTCCCTGATGTCTTCAATGAATTTATGGGCAACTTCAATGTTTATATTTGGGGATGTTTTTTTATTGTCCTGAAGCATGGAATCCAGGGCGTAGCTTTCAACAAGTTTCTTGTGGAGAACTTTGTAGGCTGATTTATTTGAGATGATGTCTAATCCCATTATTTCACCGTTAATAAAGACTAGAAGTCCGGTTTGACCTTCAACCACTTTAAAGGTTTCTAAGTAGTCGGTCAGATCATCTTTGAATTCATCGTAGATATCAGTCATGGCACTGGTTGGGGAATGTAGATCTGTTTTCCTTTCGATTTCATGGATGGCGTTCCAAAGTTCGCCCTGATCTGAGAAGTGTTGCCCATGTTCTTCAACAGATTTCTTCACAGAGACAGATTTCAAATTTCTGAGTTTGGAATGTGCCAGCCTGCTTGAATCCTGAAATTTTCGGGATTTATAACTCCACCTTCCCTGTTCAACACAGCTCACAGGAATCACTGTTAAAGATCTTTCCTTTAAAAGTATGGTGGTGTTTACAATTCGGTTCTGCTTTGCACCCACCAGTTCCTCCCCATCAAGGATAAGCACAGGAACATCGGCACTGTTATGAACCTTTAACTCAGAAACAGTTCCCATTTCATTCATTTCAGATATTTCCACCAGATCAGCCTTCAAAGCATTTGTTAAAGTCATGTAATGAAGTTCGGATTCATGGTTGCTAAAAACTGGTAAAACAGCCATGGATCCCTGGTGTTGGATTTCTCCAAATTTCAGTTCCTCAAAGTATTCGGTTAAATCAGCATTCATACTAAAATCACACCCTTAATTCTTTTATTTTGAAATTCAAATATTTCTCGGGAATATTATCTCCAAAAACCAATCATACATACAACAGGTTAAGAAAAAAAATTAAAAAAAATTGAATTGTAGATTCTTTTTTTATTTCGTCATGTTTACTGTGGCATGGTATATTGCATCTGATGTGTCTCCACCACTAAACACGGAATCAAATATGTAAACATCTACCTTTGCAGGTGTACCTTTATCGTAGAGTGAATCCATACCATTTACCTTGTAAACCTGGCCTGCAGTTACGTTGTTGATGTTCCATACAAGTGGAGATTTTTCAATGATTGCACCGCTTGAATCGTACCATACAGTGGCCATTTCAAGGTAACCTATATCTTTGTTTGGTACCACAACTGCATTGATATCGTAGCCTCCATAGCCCGATGATTTCACAGTCAAATTGGTGACATTTATTTTTGGCTGGTCCGATGTGCTGTTACCACTACTTGTACAGCCACTCACACCCACCACACCTAAAACAATTAACACTCCCAATACTAAACTAATGTTTTTTAAACCCCATTTCATCTCAATTCACCCCTAAACCAAATGTTTTATGATTAACAAAAAGATCTATTTCCTTAAAACTGCTAATAAACCAGCTAAACCTAAGAGCACAGCACCTAGAACACCGAATAATGATATGCTGATTAGAAGCCACACTGCACTTACAATTAGGATGATTCCTCCCCATTTGGGATTCTGCAATACGTAGGCAGATCCTATTAAACCCACTATGGATGCTATAACTGCACTTACACCTAGACTTGCAACACTGGGTGCAAAAGCCGAGAACATCAGGGCAAAAACTCCTCCTAAAAGTCCGAAAATGCCTCCAAGTATTCCTAGCACGAGTTCAACTGTTCTGGAAGTCTTCTTAATTTCAACACTATCCATTGATTCACCACATTTTTTACAGAATGTAGCACCATCAGTATTTTCACTTCCACATTTTTTACAATATGTCATATATTCACCTCTAATTAACATTAAACATATGATATATTTAATGTTTACTATTGACAAAAAATGTAAAAAATTATAATGTACATAAAACATATACAAAGATAAATTAAAACAATGACAAGAAAAGTAAAAACCAAAAATTAAGGGTGATTCAAATATTTGTAACCAAAACATTCGATAAATTAGTAAAATACGTACTAAAAACCTATGATATAGATACCAGCTTCAAAGTCGTAGTACTGGATGAAACAGAATCACAAACATTTTTCAATGAAAGAATCAGTTATGGTAGGTATTTAGATGAATATTTGGGTGCAGTAACTAAATTTCAGGAACATGGCAGCGAACCAGACTCGTTCATAGCCTGTGAGATACCCTGCAAAACCAATCAAACCAACATTAAAAAAATCAAGGAGGAACTAAATCCAGACGAAATAAAAACCTTCAACTCAACAACCAAATTCATGCAGCGATTATTCCAATCCTACGAAGTTGAACATCTCATACTCCTTAACGATGAAAACTTTTCAAGCGTTATAAACGTAAAAAGACCCAATATCTTGGCACATGAAACCTACCACATCATGGAGTATGAAACCTACGATCAAACACATACCGGAGACGAAATCGATGAATACGCCCAGAAACTGGTGGAACTCTACTACATATCATTAAAAGATGACGAAATTGAGGGGGAATACGATAAGATATGTTCAACAAAAAAGGGAAACAGAAAATATGGTAGATTAAGAATAATCACCAAATTTCACATGAAATAATGAAACCATTGGCAAGATTAGATTCAACTGTCTTTTTTTTAGAAGTACTTACTTTAAAATTCAACTTCCTCATTTATTTAAGGTTTTTAAGAGATTTTGATGAGTTAACTGTTTCAACGATAAGTTCTCATTTTGTAAAGGATTTCAAAAGAGAATTTCCTATTTTATAATAACTAGGAGCAATATAATAATATTAAGAAAAATTTCCTTACAATCAAAAAGAACATTTCAGGTTAGTTGTCTGTAATTTAGATGATAACGTGTCTGAAACTTTTGAAAAATGGAGGAGGTTATTATATGGTTGAAATAAAGTGGACCTCAGTGAGGAGAGGCCTAATAATATCATTAATACTGTGGGCCATACTCCGAGATATTGCAGGTGATGCTGGGGGTATAATTGGATTTTTCATTGCAACAGCATACGTAGGATACAATGTTGGAGAAGGTTATAAGAATGGAGCAATTCACGGTGCCCTTGTTGGTGTTGTTGGCGGGGTTGTAGGCACCCTGATAATAGTAATATTATACCTCCTGGGATTTGGTGCCCTTGCAAAAGAATTATGGCCAGTCACAAGCTTATTACAGGCCATTATAGCCATAATCATATACGCCCTAATTGGAGCTGTAGGGGGTACAATAGGCTCAATTTTCAAGAGAACACCCTAAACCAACAATTTTTCCATTTTTTTTAATCTGTGGAGTAAAAGATCAGTAGTTTTTTCCTTTTAATCAGTATTTTAATGATAATTATGTAGCCTTTGGTGCATATCACATATTTAATTTGGATCTTCAAAATTAAACAGTAATCAACCCTACAATAATCGTCTGATTTATATTAATTTTTTTTAATGATTAAAAATATGATAAATTCAACTTTAAATAGAAAATATGATAGATTAAGGATCATAACCTCAGTTGGGTGAATATAACTCGATCATATATGAAATGGAACTATTTTAACAATAATTTTACTAAAATTTATAAAGGAGTTTAATTATAACTATTTAAAAATGGGGGGTTAATTAAATGAAAAGAAATATACTATTTTTAGCAGCTTTAATATCATTTTTTATCTTTGTTCCAACTGCATCGGCAGCTGACAGTACTGATATTGTTATTAGCGATGTAAATCATAAATATGCTGGAAATCATGCCAATTTAAATATTGAGGGATATGTAGAGAATTTGGATTATGATTGGGATTGGGGCACACCAGAAGGTTATGTGAAATTAAAGGTTGTAGGAAAAAATTTCACCAGGGAATCTAATCAGTACACATCAGACGGAGATTTTTATTTTAGTATTCCAGTGAACTCGGGCAAATATTCATATTCTGTAAGATATGCTGGAAACTCGATGTTCGGATCTTCTTCATACAATAGCGCATACACGATTCCAAAGGGGAATTCATCATTATCACTAAACATGAAATTGGGAATCAAAAAATTAACTCTAACAACGAAATTAACCGATCTAAAATCTAAAACACCAATATCTGGAATAATCCAAACTAAGCTAGGAACTAAAATTTATTTTACTAAAACTAATTCCCAAGGTATTGCCACCTTTACTATTCCTGACTCTTCTGGAAAACAAAACTTATTGGTTTCTTTCATTGGATCCAATATTTATAACGGAAAAAACAGGGCCCTAAATTTTTCCATATCACCCAACAGCATTATAATATCAAAAAATACCACAAAATTTGTTAAGTATGTCGAGAACAACAATTATCTCTACAAAAAATATGCTAAAATTACTAGTAACTATTTATTCAGTGGATTAGTAAAAACCAGTGAAAAATACAGTTACATAAAAATCAACTCCCTCAGAACTGTTAATTTTGGAAGCGGAACTTCACATCAGATAGTTAAAACCTATCCTGATGGGTACCTAGAAGTTGACAAGTACAGCTACATTAATCAAATTGGAATTTATGATTACATAAACTACGACAACAGATACTTAGACTACATTAAAATATGTTACAATAACGGCAAAACAAAACTAATTACATGCACACACTACTACAGTAATTACTGGATAATCAGCAGCATAGGAGTATCTAAAATTAAGTTTTATTTCTACTGCTAACTTTAAATCATTAATTCTTTTTTTTAATGAGGTTATTTTAAAGTTATTCTACAATGAATTTACGCATACATTCAATTTTTTATTAATTCAAGGGATTGGGAGGTTATTATTTTGGCAGGAAAGATTTTTTTAATTAAGGAGGGGAATGAATTGATTGAAATGGAAGAGGAGACCTACGTATCAGAGGATGTACTACAAGATATTATTGCCAAGTATCCTAACTTACTTGCAGGGGATCAAATTGATGAAAATGAACCTCGAAAATGGGTTTTAGTGCAACGAGAACAAGTCTTACCCTACGCTGACGGATCTAAAGTTTTTTATTTGGACCATCTATTTCTGGACCAAGATGGTATTCCCACCATAGTAGAAACAAAAAGAAGCAGTGACATTAGACTGCGAAGAGAAGTTGTGGCACAAATGTTAGATTATGCTTCAAATGCACTTGTGTATCTTCCAGTTGAAAAAATCAGAAATAGCCTAGAGACTAATTATCCTAATACAGATCAAGGAGCATTGTTGAAAGAAAAACTTGATTTAAATATCAGCGTAGAAGAATTTTGGGAAAAAGTTAAGATAAATTATCAAGCAGGTAAAATAAGATTAATATTTGTTGCAGATTTCATACCAACAGAACTTGCAACAATCGTCGAGTTTTTAAACAAACAAATGGATCCAGCAGAAGTCTTCGCAATTGAAGTCAAACAATACACACGTGGCAACCTTAAAACATTGTTACCCACCCTTGTAGGGCAGACAGCCCAAGAAAGAATGAAGAAAAATTACTTTTCAAACAAAAAATTGGATGAAACCACCTTCTTTGAAAACTTAGATGAAAATGAAGCAGCATTGTACAGAGAACTACTAGAATTTGCCAGAGAAAAAAATCTAAAAATAAGTTGGGGATCCAAGAGCTTTTCCATAAACACAGTCAAAGATGACACCAACATAAACATCCTCAGGGGATACTGTAAACTAAGTTCTTTTGGACAGTTCCTTTTTGCAACGGCAGGCAGCATATCCAAATTAGAAAATGGAAGTTCCATTCTTGGAGAGTATGAAGTACTGAATGACTTCACAACAAAGGTAAGTGACGGCTACAGTTTCAATTTAAAAGAAATGGATGAAGATCAATTGAACAGTTTGTTAAAAGTACTAGAAACCATAATTTACAGGATTAACCTGGAATCATTTTGATAAATAAAATATATTCTTCTGATTTCTTTTTTTTAAATTTCAAAGGAATTTAGGTATTTCTATCATTTTACTCCTTTTAATAATAATTTTGTACTAATGATGTAGTTTGCCTGCTTGAATTTTTGCTATATAACAAGATTATTGTCAAAATTAATTCAAAAAAAATATTAATATATTAAATTAAATGTCATACTATTTAGTAGTAATATTGGATAATGGGGGGAATTAGGTGGAGAAAGATGATGATAACGGGGAAAGAGATAAAAAAACCAATACAGAAACCATAGACCAAATTGAGAAAAAAGAATCTAATTTTGATAAAAAGGAATCCAATTCAATAGAATGTCCTTCATGTCATGCGGAAATTGCCTCTGATAAAAAATTCTGTACAAAATGTGGAACATCTTTGACTCTTAAGCCTAATAATAACCATCAAACAAAAAACAACCAAGACTTAGATAAGAATATAGATAATCTCAAAACAACGGGTAAGGAATTCATGAAAGGTTTGGGTGGAATTTTAGATAAAACTGCAGCCAGTATTGATGAAAAGTTAACTCAAGAAAAACCATCACCCACAAGTAAAGATATCAATAAAAAGCTCAAAAAATTGAGACAACAACGGGAAACTAAACCGGGATATCTTATTTGTGATAGCTGTGGAGGTTACTACGAACTTCAAACAGGTGAAAGTCCCGAGGATTTCAGTGATGAATGTGAATGTGGAGGAAATTTAGGCCATTATCATGACCTTCCAGAATAAGGGGGATGAAATAAAATGATGGAAAGAAATAAGTTGGTCATGCTAAACCCGCGGGAATATGAACATCACATGGATAAATATCTGTTACATAAATTGGAAGAGACTCCTGGAGCAGAAAAATTTGCCAGGGAATTTCAAAAACATGGTTTGGAAAGATATTACAGTATCATTTACACAGGTAGCTACTTGAGGGTAAGTGAAGAACAGTTTCCAGATGTTTATGAAATTTTAAAGAAAGCCTGTGAAATAATTCATCTTACTGAAATTCCAGATTTATACATATTTCCAGGTTCTGGTATCGAAGCATTTGCATTTGGTTCAGAAAATCCCATAGTTCTTATTTCAAGAAGAACAGTGGATTGGTTAACAGATGATGAATTGTTGGGGCTTATAGGTCACCAAGTAGGTCACATCAAAAGTGGCCATATGCTGTATCAGGATATGGTAAGAATTTTACCTACACTTGGAAGTATAATTGGTGGATCAACACTGGGAATAGGAAAACTCTTCACAGGAGCAATTGAAAAGGGATTACTTCAGTGGGCCCTTATGTCAGATTTAACAGCAGATCGGGCGGGACTACTAACTTGCCAAAACCTAGAGGATTATCTAAAATTATTAATGAAAACTGGTGGGGCACCAAGAAAGTACTACAAAAAGAAAAAAGAACTGGATACAACTGGATTCAAAAAACAGGCACGTGAATTTAAAGCATTAGACACAGATTCTGTGGAACAACTTGCTAAATTAGCAATAATATCAGAACGTTACCATCCATGGGCAGTTTTAAGGGCTTCAGAACTTCTAAAATGGGTAGATTCCGGAAAATACCAGAAAATACTAGATAAAGCCGATTCAGAAGTTATTTTATGTTTCAACCGTGGATCAGAACTAGAAGTGGGTGAGGTATTCTGTGGAGAATGTGGAGAAAAAATATGGAAACGATGATTCATATTTCAAAAAAATTATTTGTTATTTTCCCATATTATAATAACTCCATATAACAAAAAATTCTCTTCACATCCAAATTAATTTTTATTCATGCTATTCAATCAAATTTTTTTTCACAAATATTGTTCACTGAGCAGCTTTCACATTTCTTAGGAGTTCTACAATATCCATAATTATCTTTTCCAAGTTCCGATGCGTAGCAGTAAAGCCCTTTGTTTATTTCTCTTAAAGTATATGGCAAATTAAGACTTAATAAATACTCTTTGACATTTTCATGGTTCATTTCATTTTTATCGATAATTCCAGTAATTTCTAAGAATCTTTCATTAGCTGAATCTAATTTATATGATTCATTAACGAACTTTAACTCCACAATATCACCCATTATATAATCAAAACATTTACTCCAACCCCATAAATATCGTTCCAGGGTTTTTGTTTCTCTTTAAAATCTTCCCATTCATTGACCGATATATTTAGGAATTTAGTATCCTCAACATGGTTCAAACCCTTATACTGGGCATATTGGTTTTTTATGTAGTTTGAAAAGCTCGCATCATAATTTTCTTTTAGATAATTGCACGATACAAGCATATACCATAATAACTTGTAGTAAGCTGCTCCTTTACGTCCATTAAACTCTTTCACAGATCGATAAAAACTCTTTCCCTCTGCTCCGTATATTCCATTTTTCATATTCTGATACAGTGGTGATTCTAATGATCCTGCAAAGTCTCTATTGTATTTTTTCTCATAATTGGTATTGTTTAAAATGCTTCCTATTTTCTCAATAGAATAGATATCATATTTCTCTAAAAAATCAACAAAAATCCAATCATCGAATCCCATTTGATCATAAGCCCGACAAATAAACACTTTTTCTGAGTTATCCCAACGTTCGTCAAATCCTTTCCAAGTAGGTCTGGTTTTTTCCACAGCATTTTTAATTATTTTGCTAGCATATTCTTTTTTTATATATTAACTTCCATTTAGAATTTAACAATATAATTGAGATGTATACATATTTTAATAATTCTAAAATCCCTCGAGTCTAAAATCCCTTGAGAGGGTTTAGTTTTATTCATTTTCAACATCAATGAACTTTAATTTCGAGTGGATCTTTGCATTTTTTATTTTTACATCTCAAAATTTTTAAATCCTTAAAATAACCTAATGGGGCATGACATTTGCTACATTTTAGTAGTTCATCAATTTCGTGCACTGAATTGCAAAAACGATTCACTTCATCTATTGAAACATTATTAGCAATTGGATTATGATGAGATAAAAGATTTCCAAGCATAATATTTTTATCTAATTCTCTAAAAGCATCATCAATTTTCTCTTTGTAATCTTCGTCACGGATAATTGAAAGTAATCTTGATTTAGCAGGTTCCAAAAGGTCATTAATTTCATATTTTTTGGAGGGATTAGCGGGTATTTTAGTTTGGGTTCTATTACAAATATCTTCCAATAACCATTCTAAATAACGTCTACCTTCGTTACCTGCACAATATTTATCTCCGTTTTTAATACGGTCTTCTATTTTTTTCCACTTCACTTTATAAGGACGAATATTTGGACCATTTTCTTCATCCCAACCAATTATTGTAAAATTTCTAAATTGATTGTTTAGATTATAAACCCTCTGAGCTGCTTTTATCTGTTCAAACCAAATATTATCATGAGTAGTTATAATAAACTGTTTATCCTCAAATTCTTCAAATAATAGTTGAGAAACCTTTTCACGATGTCTGGAATCCATAGTTGTCACAACATCATCTAAAACAAGGAGAGAAAAATTAGTGTATACTTTTTTAAATAATGCCAGGAAGATACACAATCCTAATGAATCAAGGTGACCTTCACTACTCATGGATCTTGGATCTTTGTCTTTAGCTCCGAAAATTGTCATTTTTAGATCTGTACTTCCCTTCCTATTGGGATTAATTCCAAGTTTAATATTTTCATAGGATTCATTGGGATGTAAAATGCTGTAGTAATGCTCCACATTCTCTTTAATAGTATCGTAAAACTCCTGAATTTTTCTCTTTTTAATTGAAGAAAATTCTGTATAAATTATTTCTGAGACTTCAGATTGATGTTTTAAACCTTTTATAAGGTCTAAATTTTTGTTTTGTTTCTGTAGGATTTCAGATACATCCTTTAAATTTTGATTAAGATTCTGAAGTTGTAAAGCTTCTTTGGAAGGTTCAATTGATTCTTCTAATTGTTTAGATACTGCACATATATCCTTCATATTTGCATCTAATTTTAAAATAAAATCTTTAAATTCATCTATTGAAAATTTAGCAGTCATAACTGAAGATACATTGACATTTTTTAGAATATCACATAAAATTTTCACATAAGAAGATATTTCTTCCTTAAACTCTTTTAATTCATCAAAATAATCAACTTTTGATTCGAGTTCAATTAAATAGTTATATATTGAACTAGAATAATTATTCACATTGTTTAAGGAATATTTTAAGTTTTCATTAGTCTGTTTAATAGAATCTAATCTTGCTAAACGCTCTTTAATATTATAGATAAGTTTTTCACCATCAATGTCATTTTCACATAATGGACATTTTTCAGCATTTTTTTCAATTATTTCAAGCGAATTCTGAAGTAATTTCATTAAAGAAAATTCAGATTGACTGTTATTTTTTACAGATTCTACATACTTTTCTGATTTAGAAAGTTCTTCAAGTATTTTTTCAATTAATATAAAAATGTTCTTAAATACTCGTAAACTATCATTTAAAGCATTAAGTGACTTGTTATCTATTTGTTTAGAAATTTTGTCGATTTCTTCAACACATCCCTCAATTTCCCCAATGGAATTTAGGGATTCTAAACTTTGTTCAGTAAGTAATTGATTAATATGAAATAAAATTTCGTCAGAATTTTGAATATTAAGAATTTCATTGATTTCTGAATTGTTTTTATCAATTTTTTCTTCAATGTCTTTGATTTTTTCCTTTAGATATTTATTTGCCTGAAACATTGCGGTATCAATTTTTTCAAGCTTTTCTGAACCAATGATGTCACTAATAAATTTATAACGCTCTGAAGGAGTGGTGTTAATCAAATTTAATATTTGGGATCTTCGCAATATAAATTTCCCATTTTTTGCTAAGTCGATATCTTCCTTGAAAATATCTGGAAAATCGGGTGTAGAATTAAATGTTCTAGTAATGATGTGGGTTTCAGGATTAATTTCTAAACTAACGCTAGATTTTTCTGGATTATTGGTGTTGGGACCGTAATCATCCAGTGCTAAATCTCCTCTTGTTTTTAAGTGTGAAATTTTTCCTGTAAAAAAGAATTCAATGGCGTCTATTATGGAACTTTTTCCAGT
The DNA here is from genome assembly GCA_023430285.1 of Methanobacteriota archaeon. Lineage (GTDB taxonomy): Archaea > Methanobacteriota > Methanobacteria > Methanobacteriales > Methanobacteriaceae > Methanobacterium_B. The sequence goes on from JAEZAV010000022.1 coordinate 23,549, forward strand.
TCCATTTTCACCCAATAATAACAGACTTTTTTCTTGAAGATCCAAGTTTAATTCTTCAGGAATTCCTCTAAAAGCAGTGATGTTGATACTTTTAATTTTCATCTGTATCAACCAACCTAATCATTTTAAGAAATTTTTGTTTGGAATCTAAAGATTCATTTTCATATCTTTTTTTAAGATCAAAGAGAACTTCATCAGGAATTTTCTTTTCAAGTTCCAATTTTTTGAAGAGTTCTTCAAAAATTTCTTCTTCTAACCCCATAATTATACCCCCAACTATTTTTACACTTTACTTATCAATATCAACCAAATAAGAAATGTAACTTTGAACATTACAATAATCATCTAAGGAACACTCGGAAACCTTTTAGATGATTTGTTATCTTTACAAAAGGTTGTAAAGTCACATGCATCACAAGTTCTCTCATTAGGATTAGGGCTCCATGACGATTGGATGTCCTGTCCATTCACTTCAGTAAGTATGCTTTTTTCAATATCTGCCACAACATAATCAAATTCCTTAAGGGATGTTTCAAGATTATCATATTCAACAGGAATGATCCGTATGGATCGTAAACTCTTTAGAGAATCTGAAATTTTAGGAGGTTTATGATATGGATTCCAGTTTAAAATATTCTCAAGATCGTCGGCAAAGGGTTTTATATCAGTTTTTCCAGTTTCAACATCCTTTTTAAGTTCCTTTAAATCCTCTTTAAAGAGTGATAACTCATTTAAGTAGAATAATATTCCAACGAGTACGGGTCTAGATTCAGGTTGCATGGACCGTAACCAGGAATAGGTTAAAACTTGCCAGTTATGATGGTTCCATGAAGGAGAATCTAACTGTGGCCTTTTCATCCCCTTATAATCAACAATTATTTCATATTCCGGTTTTTCAAGTTTTTCAAGTTTGTACTGGAAAGCAGGATCGTTGTGCAAATATTTTATAATGAGATTTTTATCACTTGCCTCATCGATTTTAACAGAACTTAAAACATCGATGATACCTTTGATTCCATAGTAGTTGGAACGGCTCTGATCCTTTTCGTAGTTGGGCATGTCCCTGATGCCCTTGAGTTTGACTTCTGAATCATCTATGAGTGGAAATAGGTGGGGTCCCCAGGTGTTTATAGATGCTTCGGCCCGTATACTTGCGGCTAACTTATGGGGATGGTCATGATCTGGACACAAACCAAGTTCCTCAGTTTCTTCATGGAATGGACAGAACAGATTTGCAGGGGGTTGCATTCCCCTGGCCTGCATCATCTTATCTATGGATAGTTCAATGTCTCTGATCTGGGTTTTCCAGTCCCATGGAAAATCCTTCCAATCATCTTCCTCCTTCCATCTAAGGTAGGCTTCTTCCATAACACCATGAATAAAATTACCGAACCACAACTGTATTGGCATGGCCGGTGGAAGTGTTCCCTTATTCTGGTAACGATACTGGAGACCACACGTAAGATATGCTAAAAGATCACCTGTAAGGCTGTACTCTGGAATTATGTAGGGTTTTGAACGTACTGACAGACTCATAATATACACCTTAAATTTTTATAATATTATTCAGACCTCTCCAATGCCATTTACCATCACGAGACCAACCAGTAGCAATATTTGGAAGATCATTAAGGTTATTCTTAGTTTTATAACCATTTTCAAGAGTATCTAAACCAATTAATAGTAGGACATCCTGAGCTCGACTAAATGCAACGAAGTAATGTCTGATAAGATCATCAAATGCCCGATCCTTACCTGATCTATCTGGAATGTCTAGTGGGGAGCATTGACGGATCAGATCTTCCAAGTCACATGTTTTTCCCCCTTCATTGGGGAATCGTTTAAATGCATTTTTATGATGATCCATCTTAAAATCAGAACCAACATCAACAATTACCAATGGAAATTCCAATCCCTTAGATTGGTGTATGGACATGATATTGATCCTGTTATCTGGAAGTGTATCAAGCAAACTCTCTTCAACTTCAATCGCACCGGTTGCAATTGGAACAAAAACATTCCAATAAGCTTCCTTAATAGAATTATACTCTAAATCAGGGAATTTTTTATCAAAAACAATGTTTCCGCCATAACTACTAAAAATCCCAATCTCTGAAATGGTTCTTGTCACAGCTTCAAGGTAAACCAGGCCTTCCACATCATTTTGCATGCTAGGGATCCATGTAACAAGTTTATAAGCTAACTCCAAGAGTTTTACATCCTTAGACCATTTCTTCTTGCCCAACGGTTGACGAT
>JAEZAV010000087.1 GCA_023430285.1 Methanobacteriota archaeon
TCTGATGGCTTTTCATCTGCTGATTTGGCAGTTAGTTCAGAATTTTCATCCGGGAAAATTTCTAAAAGTTCTTTCAAATCTCTTTTTTCAACAATTACATCAGCTTTTTCTTTCAAAACTGGTTTTGCATTAAATGCTATTCCTAAACCTGCTTCTTCAAGCATTGACACATCGTTTGCTCCGTCTCCTACAGCTGCAGTTTCTTCTGCTATTATATTTTCCATTTCCATAATCTCCTTCAGGACTTCGGCCTTCGAACCTTTAACGAGGGGACCGCTTACTTGTCCTGTTAATTTTCCCTCTTCTTCATGGAGAATATTCGAAAATGCATAATCCAAACCTAAAGTATCCTTCATCCTCTCTGCGACGATTTCAAAACTACCGGTTATGGTTGCAATTTTATATCCTCTCTTTTTAAGTTCTGCAATAGTCTCTTCAGCTCCCTCCATAAAGGGCATCTTGAAAACGACTTCCCTGATATCTTCCACCGAGGCACCCTTTAACAGTGCCACCCTCTTGTTGAGGGAAGTTTCAAAATCTAGATCGCCTTCCATTGCTTGTTTAGTTATCTCAGATATTTTTGATTCAACGCCCATCAATTTTCCAATTTCATCAATTGCTTCTCCATCAATAAGAACGTTATCAAGATCAAATGCTATGAGTTTAATCAAAAGATCACCGATTTACATCAAATAAATAATAATAATTATATCAAATCCAATTCAGCTAGTCGTTCTTTAGTTTTTTCAACTCCAAGCTGAGCATCTTCGAAGCTTTTTGCACCGGTACAAACTACTTTCCCAGAGCCGAATAATAGTAAAACAACTTTTGGGTCATCTAGTCTGTAAACCAATCCTGGGAACTGTTCAGGTTCATATTCTGTGTTCTCGAGGTCTAATGCTACTGATTCTAGGTTTAATGTTTTACCCAGGTTTGCAGATGCAACGATGTTTTGGATTTTAATTTCAAATTCATGGGGAATTTCAGAATCAAGATTTCTCATTTTGTCAACGGCTATGTGAATTGCTTTTTTTGAATCTTCTATAGATTTAGCGCCGGTACAAACAAGTTTACCCGATCCAAATATTAGTGCTGCTGTTTTTGGTTCCTTTAATTTGTAAACCAATCCTGGAAATTGTTCTGAGTTGTACTCAACACCTTCCAGGGCAGGAGCGACTTGGGGAAGGTCTAAAGACTTTCCAAGGGCGGCTGATGCCACTATGTTTTCAACTTTAATTTCTACAGTTGTCATTACATTCCTCCAGATGTATTTATAATATAATCAGAATTGAGTTAATATGTTTATAGTATATTATTCTATAAAACTTAAATTAATCCTTCAAGATATATAAAAGTATTTTTTGTTGTACTATTTATATAGTTTTTATACTGATTTAAATAGTTTCAACTTAGAACCCGATAACTAATCATTAGTTTGACTATATAAATAAATTTTTTTAATTTAGGATCAAAACAGTCATAAGAATATAAAAATGTCATGAACTTGAAATTCTTCCAGAGATTCTGGGTTATACATTTTAACTCCTTAATAGTTTGTAGGACAGTCAAAATGTATTAACTTAACGATCCATTTTAATCTGCCACGAAATTTAAATGAAAAAATTAATTAATCATTGATTTACTTATATTATTTATCAATTCAGATAGCTGTTGTGTATCATGAGCCCAAAAAAGTACCGTCAACAATTACTTGATTTAGAGATAGATGGTTTTGAAATAGACACGTCCACCATCAATGATGCGATGGAAACTTTAAACAAGTTAAACGAGCTTGAAAAGATATTGAGTAAAATACGTTACAACGTTCGTGCAGACATAAGAAACATCCGATTGGATTACATGGGCAAACTTCAAGAGGTTGATAAGTCTGCAAATGAGAAACAGGGATTGTTAAGAAGAAAAAAATCTGTTTCACAAATAGTTAAAGAGAAAAAGGCACTGACCAAGGAAAGAAATCTTACCATAGCAACCTATGCAGTTGTTGAAAACACCATAGATGATTACCTTGATCAGATCGAACAATCAAAGTTCTACATAAAAAGCTCGATCCAGCATAGGGTTGGATAGGTTCATATTTAGAGGTGCTAAATTTGATAGAAGTTGAAGTTAAGGCGAAGGTTAAGAATTTTTCAGACATAAAAGAAAAATTAATTGAAATGGGTGCATTAAAAATTAAGGACGAATATCAGAGCGACACCTACTTCAACGCCCCTGACAGAGATTTTGGAGTTACAGACGAAGCCCTAAGAATCAGAGAAATTCCTGAGAATTCTGGTAAAAGATTTATTTTAACTTACAAAGGGGCTAAGATGGATGATCTCAGTAAAACACGCCAGGAAGTTGAGGTGGATATTACAGATTCCGAGAACATGGCAATCATACTCATAAATCTGGGCTTCAGGAAGGCTGCAGTTGTAACAAAGGACAGGGCCATATACCATTTGGATGAATTCATAATCACACTGGACACTGTCCATGGTGCTGGAACCTACGTTGAAATTGAGACTGATGTGGTGGATGGAAAGGACACAACAGATTCATTGAATCAAATTTTTGAAATCTACAAAACCATGGGCATCGAAGACGGGTTTGAGAGACGATCATACCTTGAACTGTTAGGTGCTGCTAAATAAATACCCGGATCCAAAGAGATGTTTAATGGAAAAATAAAACTATATAACTATATTGATCTATAATAATATCTAGTAGTTCACACATTTAAAAATAAATATTTAAAACTGATCAAAATCAAAAATTAATTTATCGAGTATAAGATTTCTAATGAATACTTAAAATAAATCATTAGGGATTTTTGTTTTTTTAAATAAAAAAAATAAGGTGGTAATTTCATTGCAATACCTAGTAAGCCCCTTTAATAAAGAAGCTAATTTAAAGTTTCCAGAAAAAATTACGGTGTACGACACAACTCTAAGGGATGGAGAACAAACTCCCGGCGTATGTTTAAGAACTCCTGAAAAACTTAAAATAGCTAGAAAATTAGACGAAGTTGGAATACATCAAATTGAAGCAGGTTTTCCTGTTGTATCTAAAGAAGAAAAGAAATCTGTAACTGCAATTGTAAATGAAGATTTAAATGCCCAGATTTTGTGTCTGTCGCGTACCAAGAAATCAGACATAGACACGGCCATAGACTGTGATGTTGATGGTGTAATAACCTTCATGTCAACATCTGATCTGCATTTGAAGCACAAAATAAAGATGAGCAGAGAGGAAATACTAAACGTCTGCATGAACTCCATAGAACATGCCAAGGACCATGGTCTTTTTGTTGCATTTTCAGCTGAAGATGCAACCAGAACAGATCTTGATTTCCTCAAGAAGATGTACAAGAAGGCAGATGACTACGGTGTTGACAGGGTTCACATAGCAGACACTGTGGGTGCAATCAGCCCCTACGGAATGGATTACCTGGTTAAACAGTTAAGATCAACAATCAATGCAGAAATAGCTCTGCACTGCCATAACGACTTTGGAATGGCCCTTGCAAACTCCATAGCAGGATTACTTGCAGGTGCAAATGCAGTTTCCACCACAGTGAATGGAATTGGAGAAAGGGCTGGAAATGCTGCTTTAGAAGAACTGGTAATGACCCTTAAATTCATCTATGGAGTAGACCTTGGTTTTGATGTGAGTAAATTCTGCGAACTTTCGAAACTGGTTGAATCCCTGACACACATGGACATTCCATACAACAAACCAATCGTTGGAAAAAATATATTCCGTCACGAATCTGGAATTCACGTGGACGCAGTCATAGAAGAACCCCTGACCTACGAACCATTTTTACCAGAAATCATAGGGCACAGGAGACAAATTGTTCTCGGAAAACATTCAGGATGCAGAGCTGTAAGGGCTAAATTGAATGAATGTGGAATAGATGTGACCAAGGACGAACTCTGCAAAATTGTGGAACAAGTTAAGAGCAAGAGAGAAGAGGGTAACTACATCAATGATGAACTGTTTAACAGCATTGTAGCATCAGTTAGAGGTCCATTTGAACTTTAAAATTTTTTCAGTTAAAATAAAAACCTGATCTAAGGATCCCTAAATATTTAGGGTTCTTGATTCAATTTAGAGTGATAATAAATGAACATTACAGAAAAAATACTGGCCAGGGCTGCTGGTAAGGAAGAGGTACGCCCCGGAGAAATAATAGAAGTTGATGTGGATCTTGCAATGGCCCACGATGGGACATCCCCACCCACAATAAACAACTTCAAAAAGATCCAAGACAAGGTCTGGGATCCTGAGAAGATAGTCATAATATGTGACCACACAGTGCCTCCCAACACCATAGGATCAGCAGAATTTCACAAGGTTTCAAGGGAATTTGCAAGGGATCAGGGAATTAAAAATTATTTAAATCATGGTGAAGGGATATGCCACCAAGTACTTCCAGAGTACGGTTTTGTCAAGCCCGGCGAAGTGGTTGTTGGAGCAGATTCCCATACATGCACCCACGGTGCATTCGGAGCATTTGCAACAGGAGTCGGTGCAACAGACATGGCATTTATCTTTGCAACTGGACAAACATGGTTCAGAGTTCCTGAAGCCTACAAAATTAAAGTGGATGGAAAGCTAGGTAACTTTGTTAGTGCCAAGGATGTTATTTTAAATGTGATAGGCGAAATTGGAACCTACGGAGCAACCTACAAATCACTAGAATTCTGTGGAAGCACCATAGAAAATATGGATGTTGCAGGTAGAATGACCATATGCAACATGGCAATAGAAAGTGGTGCGAAAAATGGAATAATGGAACCTAACAAAGCCACCCTACAGTACCTGAAGGATAGAAATGTTGGAGGATTTGATGTTGTAACATCAGACCCTGATTACGATTATGAAAAGGAATATTTCTTTGATGTGGATGATATGGAACCACAAGTGGCCTGTCCACACAACGTTGATAATGTTAAACCTCTATCCAAGGTCACTGGAAAAACCATCACCCAGGCATTCATAGGCTCATGTACCAATGGAAGGATGGAAGATCTAGTGGCTGCAGCTGAAGTTCTTGAGGGGAAACGTGTTCATCCCGATGTCAGACTTCTCATAATACCAGCATCAGCTGAAATATACAGAAAAGCCATTCACAGTGGATTAATAGACATATTCATGGATTCAGGGGCAATAATCTGTAACCCTGGATGTGGACCCTGTCTTGGAGGGCACATGGGTGTGCTTGCAGCAGGTGAAGTTTGCGTAGCAACAACCAACAGAAACTTCCTGGGAAGGATGGGAGATCCAGAGTCTGAGGTTTTCCTTGCAAATCCTGCAGTGGTAGCATCTTCAGCACTTAATGGTGAAATTAACGATCCAAGGGATTAAAAAATGGATAAAACTATTCTCAAGTCTATAGAAGGTATAGAATCTGAAGTGGGAGAACTTTCAAACGCACAGAAGATTTTACTAACAACAGATGGTTCTATAACAGCCATACTTGATGTGATCAAGGGCCATGCTAAGATAGAAACCCTTGAACAGAAGTTCATAGAGGCTGATGAAAAAATCGCCGAACTTCTGGATATTGAAGTTGGAGACGAAGTCAACTACAGGGTGGTTGTAATTGAAACCAACGAACCATTGATATACGCTGTATCATTGATACCCATAGATAGGCTTGAAAAAGATTTTAAAGAAGATATTATCAGGGCCGATATTCCAATCGGAAGAATACTTAGAAAACATAAGATAGAATCTCGAAGAGAAATAAAGTCTGTTTACTCAGAGAAACCATCACCAGAAATTGGTGAAATATTCAACACAGATTCTGTAATGCTCGCAAGGACATATAACATAATTCATCACGATGAAATATTAATATGGCTCATGGAAACATTTCCGTACTCCAATTTCAGAAATTAAAACCTTTTTTCATTACCGTTGGGGGATTAGTAGATGGGTGTAAAATTTAAAGATATTGTAACTCCAGATAACATCAAATTTCAGGACTTAGAATCAAAAATAGTTGCCTTAGACGCTGCAAATGTAATTTATCAGTTTTTATCAAGCATCAGGCAGGTGGATGGAACACCGCTCATGGATGAAAACAAAAATATAACATCCCACTTCAGCGGAATACTGTATCGAACATCATCTCTGATAGAAAAGGGAATTAAACCCATTTACATTTTTGACGGCAGATCTGATGCACTTAAAAAGGACACCCAAGATAAAAGAAGGGAAGTGAAGGAAGAATCCCAGAAAAAATGGGATAAAGCCCTTGAAGAGGGTAACTTGGAAGAGGCCAGGAAGTACGCTGTAAGATCCTCCAGGATGTCCAGGGACATCATTGACGGGTCGAAAAAACTATTAGAAATTCTTGGAGTGCCATACATTCAGGCACTGGGTGAGGGAGAAGCACAAGCATCGTACATGGTTGAAAATGGAGATGCATGGTGTGTGGGTTCGCAGGATTACGACTGCATCCTCTTTGGAGCCACGAGGATGGTTAGGAACCTAACCATAACTGGTGGAAAAGCAAATCTTGAACTCATAACCCTGAAAAAAGTGCTTGAAAACATGGAGATCACAAGGGAACAGCTGGTTGATATAGCCATACTAGTGGGCACAGATTTTAACAGTGGAGTTAAAGGTGTGGGTGCAAAAACAGGTTTGAAACTCATAAAAAAACATGGAGACATATTCAGTGTCATAGAAAAAAATGACTACGAAATGGATGTTGATCCAACCATACTAAGGAATATGTTTTTAGAACATAAAGTGGTCAAGGACTACGAACTTAAATGGAATTCTCCTGATAAAGAAGCTGCTGTAGACTTCCTTTGCAACCAGCACGACTTTTCAGAGCAGAGGGTACTGAGTGCTCTTGAAAAATTTGCCAAGCTAGATAACAAGCAAAAAAGCCTGGAGGACTGGTTTTAAAAGGAGGGTTAAGCAAGCAAGAATTATTTATAATCATTAGTTGTCATGATATTTCTTTTTTGCAGGGATTTTATAAATTTTAAAAAAGAAAAAAAATGTGGGAGGGCTATTTTTTTTGTGTGATTATTATTCCTCCAAAGAGGGATAGTATTCCTATTATTAGTCCTCCTATGGGTATGCCTGTTTTTTGTAGTGGTATTGTTTTTGT
>JAEZAV010000174.1 GCA_023430285.1 Methanobacteriota archaeon
CTTAACATTGTGGCCTAAATTTACAAGTTCCTTGGAAAGGTAGTAAACGTAGTTCTCAACCCCTCCTATGAAGGGATAAAATCTCACAGGTGTTTGAACTATCCTCATTTTTAAATCACTCACATAATCTTATGAATCCAAATCTAGAAAAATTATTGTTAAACAAATCATCTAGCTAAAGTTAAAATTTCGTGTCAATACTTTCGAAGTTTTCCATAAACCAAGTTTCCCAGGGTTACAACAGTAATGGTTTCAATCATCACGGGTTTGAATGTACACCTCTTCCAGTTCATCAACAATTTTATCCCAATCATAGTTTTCAGACATGGATTTTGAGATTTCAACCATCTTTTCCTTGTTTTTTAGGGTTTTTATCATGGTTTTGGCCAGATCTTCAGGGTCTGGTTTTGATACGTATCCATTTTGTCCTTCGAACACCAAGGCTTTGGCTGCATTCATGGGATAATCAACAACCACAACTGGAGTTCCACAGGCGTTGGCCTCAACAACCACCATTCCAAATCCTTCCCTTTCAGATGGGAGTACAAGTACATCAGAGGATTTCATGGTGCCTATGAGTTCGTTGTAACCCTCCATAAAACCTGCAAACTCCACGGTGGTTGTGAGTTCCAATTCTCTTGAGAGTTCTTCGAGTCTGGATCTCTCAGGTCCGTCACCCACCACCATGCACTTAATATCTGGACAGGTCTTTAAGACAGTTGGAAGGGATCTAAGGAGCAGATCAACTTTTTTTTCCTTAATGAGTCTTCCTGCAAACAACAGTTCAAATCCTGTTTCTGCAGGTTTAACATTTGTTATCTGCTTTAGGTCAATTCCATTGGGTACGACATGGGATTTGTCTGTTCTTTTTATGGCTTGAAGATCCCGCTCTGTTTTTTGGCTCACTGTGATGAATCTGTCTGTGAGTGCGAGCATGGATCTTTCAACCAGTTTTCCGAAAATTCCAGCCCTTCCAAGGTACTCGTACCAGTAATCGCCCCAAACCTCGTGGAGGGTTATAACCATTTTGGACCTTCCAATTGCCTGGTGAAATTTACATACAAAGCTTGAAAAGAATGGAAATCCCTGACAATCAACCACATCAAATCTTTCCTTCATGATGGGTTTTAAAAGGTGGAGACTGAAAAAAATAGCTTCCTTGATGGATCTTCGATCCTCGGTGTAGAGGGGTTTGGGTTTGGATACTCCATGGAGTTTGATTCCATCCATTTCAATATCCATCTGCTTCCTTTCCTCCCACCACCAAGCAAGGGAGTACCAGTGAACCTCGTGTCCCTGTTTAACCAGTCTGGTTGAGAGTTCGTAGATCCTTCTCTCAGCACCACCCTTAACCCAGGGATATGCAGCATCGTAGATGAATGCTATTTTCATGGTTTTTACAACCTAAATTTGATGTTTTTAACCCAATTAATCGTCTGTTTTGTAATCGTTGGCTAGTAGGAGTAGGCTTAAAAACATTCCACTGAATATGGTTTGAATTCCGAGGATGGACAGTATGAGTGCCATCATTGCGTACTGGAGCTGGTAAAGTGATCCGTAGCCAGTTACACTCCAGCTGTAAAGTACGTACAAACCTCCAACTATACCAACTGCGAGGATTAAAAATCCTACGAACAATTCTCTTCCAAGTGAATGGTAACTCATGATCTTTTCGATTATCCCCGAACTTTTGGAGTAACCGTAGACACTTCCAAATGCACCGAAGTGCAGCCAAGCTAGAACCATCTGGTAGCCTATGATAAGGAGTAAACTTCCAAGTATTAGGGTGTGGAGTCTTGATGTTCCTGCCGCTGCCACAGTGAGCGTTAGAAATATTCCCACTGCAAGGGCCACAATTCCCGGTGCAAACAGGAATGGAGTCGGACGGTAAAGCATCATGAACCTTAAATGTCTCCATCCATCTGCAAAAGAACTTAATTTAGATTCACCCTCTCTTGGATAGTACTCTATTGGTATTTCAGCTATCTTAACATGTTTTCGAGCTGCCTCTATAACCATTTCTGAAGCGAATTCCATTCCGCCACTTTTGAGTTCGAGTTTTTGAGCTGTTTCTTTCCTTATTGCCCTCATTCCACAGTGAGCATCAGATATTCCTGCATGGAACAGGAAGTTTAGTATCCATGTTAAAAATGGGTTTCCCACGTACTTGTGAAGTGCAGGCATGGCTCCGGGTTTAATATCTCCCTTGAGCCTGGATCCCATCACAAAATCTGCTTCTCCCTTGAGAATTGGTTGTATGAATTCGTAGGTCATTGGAAATGGATAGGTTCCATCAGCATCTCCCATAATTATTATGTCACCTTTAGCTTCCTTAAAACCGGTGAGATAGGCATTTCCATAACCCCTTTTCGGACCCAGCACAACCCTTGCACCTGCTTCCCTGGCCTCATTGGCTGTGTTATCTGTGGAAGCATTATCAACAACCACTATTTCTGTTTCAAGTCCATTTCTTTCCAATTCTTCCACTGGAACAGATCTTACAGTTTTTCCAACTATTCCCTCTTCATTGAGGGCTGGTATAACGATAGAAATTTTCATAGCATCACTTTTTATAGATAATAATATTTAGTAGTTTTAAGAACTTGTGAAATTAAATTTTTCTAAATGAATTCTTGTTCGTAGTATATTTAAACTGTATCCTACTTTATGGTATACATTCTCATGTTCAAATCTTTAAAAGAAATATTACAGTTTCTAATATAATCTGTGGGTATATAAGTTTATGTCAAAAAACCGAGTATCATGTCTGTTACAACATTAAAGCAAGTTTATACTACCATATAACTCTGGAAACTTAAAAAATTCTTCCCCTGTAAAACAGTAGGAAGTAGATAACCATGAGCACAATGGCAAAGGCAACTGAAACACCAATCATTCCCTTGTTGTTACCGAATATTATGGGTATGGGACCAATCATAATGACCCCACCAGTTTGGATGTTGGTACTTGAACCGTCAGAATCTGAGTTGGCCTGATTGTCGGAGGACGATTGTAACATAGTACCGAGGAATATCATCACTATTCCCAGCATCACCACTCCAAAACCTGTTAATATTAATAAATTAGAGTTAACCATATGATAGTCTCCGTATGATAATGGGTTTAGGACATGTAAAAACTTAACTAAAATACCAAAAAGTTCTAAAATAATTTCTTCAATTTTAAGGTTTATTGAATTTCAGTTGTAAAGGCTTTAATCAATATCATAATTGAACACTTGGAGGGCATTTCAATTACCATCAAAAAATATAATTAATAAAATATACAATATTAAAGCATGGAATCTAAGTATTTCCTCTTTGTAGTGATTGTCTTCATGATTTTTTCGTGTTCTTTTATTGTTTCAGCTCAAGAACTGAATACCTCAAATTCTACCAATTTAACAAATCAAACAAAACCATTGGCTCAATCAGCAGACGAGTCTGATCAAAATGATACTGTTTCAATATTGATAAAAACTCCTTCCAACATAGATCTTGGTAACAGAATACCCAACGGTGAGAAAAAAGCCTATCCTGGTGCAGCGTCTTTGGAATTATCGTCAAACGAAGAGGCTGATCTTATGGTCATGTGTCAGGGAGAATTAACTGCAACGGATAATCCATCAAACACTATTTCCCTTGAAAATTTTGAATATGATGGATTTGGTAACGCATCTCTATCTCCTAAAGCTTTCACAACAACATACACCCATGTTAGATCATGGAATGGTACCGTCACAGTTCCTGTTAATTTATATTTAACCATACCCATTGGAACCAAACCAGGAACCTACCAGACAACCATATGCTACATGGTGTCTTGATTGGGGGTATTGCTCATTTTTTATTGATTTGGGGATTTTATTTTTTTTAATTTTAAGCTGTAATTACGTTCAAATTGTTTTAGTTAGGTACAAACAAAATCACAAAAATAGTCACTTTTGTTTATATGTATGTGATTAGGAAAATGTATTTAGTTGTATTAAACTGTTGCACACTGTGTGCTTAGGTTTCTATGGCTCGATAAATTTAAAAAATTTTTTGGAGGGGAAAAATTTTGGGCTTTAATAAAAAAATGTTATTTATTTCGATGGCAGTTGTAATGTCAATGTGTGTTAGTCCTGCATTCGCTGATACCGGAACAACAAATAATGTAGATGTTCAAGTTACAAGTACCGTGTCAATAGTTGTTTCAGGAGATGCATTTTTCGGTGATCTGCAAGCAAACAACATACAGAGTGTTCCCAGGCCAATCATGATCACTTCAACATCTAACGTACCTATAGATGTTAAAGTGCAAGCAAACGAGTGGGATACTCCAGCTGGAAATATGCCATTATCTGCTCTACAGTTCAATGGAAACACACCAATGACAACAGTACCTCAGCTTGCACTATCCGACATACAACCTGGAGGTATTGGTGGTGGCGGTGCTACACCTGTGAATCTGTACATGCAAGTTCCATTTGGTTCAAGTCCTCAACATTATCATACAATTGTAACTTGGACAGCAATTACACATCAGATTTAAAACAAAAAATTTCTATTTTTTTTTATCATACTAATTAACGATCCTCATGAATAAAAAATAATTTTTACTCTTAAATTTAAATAATATTAATTAACCTTAACAGGAGTATATCATGGTAGCTCTGAATAACAAATCCAAACTAATTATTTTTGCACTGATTGTAGTTGTATTTACCACATCTGTTGCATGGTCTGATAGCGGACTGTCTGTCAGTCCAGGTTCAGTAAATATTCAAATGCAGGCACCTCAAACTTATCAAGGCCAAGTTACAGTGAGTAATATAGGAAATTCTCCCTTAAATGTGACAGTTAACAAAAAACGTATGTTGAAGGACACTACAACAACACTTTACTTCGATGATGGAATAGCCACTTGGATCAATGTAAGTCCTGCAAGTTTCACATTGGCTCCTGGTGCAAGTCAAGTTGTGAGTTACACTGTAAATATTCCAAACAATGTAAACTACTACGATGCAGAGGGTGCCCTTCAAATAGTGGGTATTCCTAGTCAAAGCAGCACTCAAACAAG
>JAEZAV010000027.1 GCA_023430285.1 Methanobacteriota archaeon
GTTCTCATATCATATTTTCTTGTGAGTTCGAAGGTTTCTTTTATCTTGGCGATGTTGGTTTTTTTGTTCACTTCATTTAGTACTTGCTGGTCAGCAGATTCAACCCCTAAAAACATGGTGATGCACCCAGCATCTTTCATGGTTTTCAACAAGTCTTCGGATATGGTGTCAACCCGTGCAGTACAGCCCCAGTAATTCTTCAATCCCCTTTCTTTAATTGCTTCACATATCTCATATACTCTTTTTTTGCTGATTGTGAAGGTGTCATCCATAAATGCCACCATTTCAATGTCATGTTCGTTTACAAGATGTTCCATTTCATCAACAACACTCTTAGCAGATCTTAAGCGCAGTTTATGGCCGTGCATTGCAGACGATGCACAAAATGAGCATTGGTAGGGGCAACCTCTGCCAGATATTATGGTACCTGTGGTAAGTTTCATGTTTAAAATTTTGTATTCGTCCATTGGTAACAAATGCCTTGCAGGAAATGGAAGACTGTCTAGATCTTCAATAATTTCTCTGGGTTCCGTTACAAAATCCTTTGTAGCTATACCTTCGACTTCCTTGAGATCTCGACCATTTTCCAGTGCATCAACTAGATCAACCATTGTTAATTCACCTTCACCCCTAACAACGATATCAACAAAATCGTTTTTCAACATTTCTGGAAATGTGAATGTGGGATGGTAACCACCTAAAACAGTCACAGCATTTGGACAAACCTCTTTAGAAAGTTTTGCTGTTTCAAGTGCACTTCCTATAGTTGGTGTGACAGAGGTAATTGCAACAATATCCGGCGAATAATTTTTAATTTCCTTTGAAACCCCTTCATGATCCATTTCAAGGGCAGGTGCATCTAATATTTTTACTGTGATATCATTTTTTTCAAGCATGGCTGCTATATATGCAATACCCAATGGTGGAGCAACTAAGCCTATAAATTTATATTTTGACGAGTTATATGGTGGATTTATCATCAATACCTTCATTCTAATACCTCTGGCAATGGAATACCTTCCGTTTGATCAACTTCGATATCTATAAGATATGGTTTTTGCACCGTTAAAGCTTTCCTTACAGCCTTCATAACTTCTCCGGGAGAATTAACACCCAAACTATTCACATGGTATGATTCTGCAAGTTTTTTAAAGTCAGGATTTTCCAATTCTACCTGATAACTTTTTCCATAGTACATTTCCTGCCACTGTTTAATTATCCTAAGGGAACTGTTATTAACGATACATATCACAATTGGAAGCTTTAATTCGTGAATCGTTCCAAGTTCCTGCAGTGTCATTTGAAAATCACCATCACCCACAATGGCTACAACTGGTTTTCCAGGATTTGCAAGGGATGCACCAATTGCAGCAGGAACACCATATCCCATTGGTCCAAAACCTCCTGAAAAAAGCAATGATGCTGGTGTTTTAACATTTTTAAGCAGAGTAACCCAGGTAGTGTGGGTTCCTGCATCATTAACAATAACAGAATCTTCAGCAGCATCAAGAATTTCTTTAATAGCTCTTTGTGGTTTAATTGGGATGGTATTAAAGTTTGTCTTAACAGCAAAGGTTTTAGGATGTTTAAATATCTTAAAACGCCATTCTTCAGTGTTTAACATTTGAACCTTATTTATTTCATCTAAAAATTGATTAACATCTCCTTGAATCTTTAAATCACCATCAAGAACTCTTTCATCAAGATTTACATGTATAATTTTAGCTTCACCAATTCCTTGACAGGTACGTTCAGATAACCTGCAACCGAGTGCGAGGATCAGATCAGAATTTTTTCCAGCGTAGTTAGCTGCTTTAGTTCCCCTTAAACCTATCATCCCCACTGATAAATCATGATCTTCAGGAAGTACTCCTCGGGAATGGTAAGTGCTTGCAACCGGAATTTTATACTTTTCTGCAAAATTTAAAAGTTTATCTGATGATTTACTCCATAAAACGCCAGCACCAGCAATTATTAATGGTCTTTCAGATTTTTCAACGAGTTTCAGACTCTCTTCTGTGAGTAGGGGGTTGAAAGAATTTTTTATGTTGTTGTTTTCCAAAATTGAATCAACTAAACTGTCCTCCACCAAACTCTCAAGAACATCCTTGGGAAAGTTTAGATGAACTGGGCCTTTACGTTTGTACTTCAGTATATTGAACGCACTAATAAGGGCTAAAACACCTTCGTCAGCGTTCTGTATCTGAAAACTTTCGATGGTTATTGGTTGGAACACTCCGTTGATATCGATGTCTTGGAATCCATTTTTACCCTTCAATTTGAGGGGAACATCTCCAGTTACAACGATCATAGGCACAGAGTCTTTATAAGCAGTAGCAACCCCCATAACTAAATTCATTGCTCCAGGGCCGCCAGTTGCTATACAAACTCCGGTATTTGATGATGCTCTTGCAAAACCATCTGCAGCATGTGCTGCTCCTTGCTCATGCCTCATTAGAACATGTTCAATTTCCGATTCTTTCAATGCATCGTACAATGGCAAAATCTGTTCCCCCGGGTGTCCAAAAATAAATTTAACCCCAAATTTT
This sequence comes from Methanobacteriota archaeon, assembly GCA_023430285.1. Classification (GTDB taxonomy): domain Archaea; phylum Methanobacteriota; class Methanobacteria; order Methanobacteriales; family Methanobacteriaceae; genus Methanobacterium_B. The sequence goes on from JAEZAV010000027.1 coordinate 2,550, forward strand.
TCGAAAACTTTAACCAGTGCATCAGCACATCGTAGCGTATGTGATTCCATTACCCTTAATATGGTTTTTAAGTAGTATAAATTTTGGGAATTTGGAATCTCACAAATTATTAATGTTTCAAAAAAGATAATAAGATAGTAAATGATTTTTTCTAAAATACAGATGATCCAGAATATGTTTTCATATAGAGTAGAATGATTCAATTAGCAGAATAAGTATTTAAACGGGGGAATTAAATGCCTGGTGATTTAGATTCTTTACTCAAAGAAAAACGAATTTTTAAACCATCCAAGGAATTTGTTAAAGATTCTAATATCTATAAATGGATGGAAAAACGTAATATAAAGGATTATGACGAGTTGTTAGAATTAGCTGAGAAAGATCCTGAATGGTTTTGGAATGAACTTGCACATGAACTAGAATGGTATGGGTCCTATACCAAAACCTTCAACTGGAATCCGCCCCATGCAGAATGGTTTGTTGATGGAAAATTTAACATTGTACACAATGCCGTTGACAGACATGCCCATGGGGAACAGAAAGATAAAATAGCATTCATATGGGAAGGTGAATCTGGTGAGGTGCGAAGTTTATCTTATAAACAACTTCAAATGCAAGTTAACAAATTTGCTAATGTTTTGAAGGATCTTGGAGTTAAGAAGGGCGATACAGTTAGTATTTATCTCCCAATGATTCTAGAATTACCCATTGCCATGTTAGCATGTGCGAAGATTGGAGCCATACATTCTGTGGTTTTTTCAGGATTTTGGGCAAAGGCTTTTCAAGAAAGAATAAATGATGCTGATTCAAAGGTAGCAATAACTGCCGATGGTTTCACAAGAAGGGGTAAACAGATTTGTCTCAAGGAAAATGTTGACGTGATTTTGGAAAAAACCCCAAGCATCCAAAAATTGATTGTAGTAGAACATGCCAAGATTCCTATTGAAATGGATTCCAATAGGGACATATGGTGGCATGAAGCCATGGAAAACGCTGATTTTGAATGTGCAACTGAAGAGATGGATCCAGAAGACCCATTATTTATTCTATACACTTCTGGAACAACTGGAAAACCCAAGGGAGTTGTACATGTACATGGGGGATATGGTGTTGGAGTTTACACTACTCTGAAATTTGTTTTTGATATTAAACCCGAAGATACATGGTGGTGTGCAGCGGATATTGGTTGGATCACGGGACACAGCTACATAGTATACGCTCCCCTCATGATGGGTGCAACATCGGTGATCTACGAGGGTACACCTGACTATCCAGATCCCGGACGTGTGTGGAGTATGATCGAAAAGTACAAAGTATCAGTGTTTTACACAGCACCAACCACTGTTAGAATGTTCATGAAATTTGGTGAAAAATGGCCTGAAAAATATGATATCAGCTCTTTAAGGTTGCTTGGTAGTGTAGGTGAACCAATTAATCCTGAAGCATGGATATGGTACCATGAAGTTATTGGAAAGAGTAGGTGTCCCATTATGGACACATGGTGGCAGACAGAAACAGGAATGCATCTCATCACACCACTGCCCATTTCAGATCTAAAACCAGGGTCCGCAGTTAAACCATTCCCCACCATTGTTGCAGATGTATTTGATGATGATGGAAATCCCCTTACAGGGGGAGGAGGAGGTCATTTGGTTATCAAATCCACATGGCCAGCAATGTTTAGAACCCTGTACAACGATCCAGACAGGTACATCGAAGCCTACTGGAGCAGTTTTAAAAACACATATTTAAGTGGGGATGTGGCACGTAAAGATGATGATGGCTATTTCTGGATACAGGGCCGAGAAGATGATGTATTAAACGTTGCAGGGCACAGGATCAGTACTGCTGAAGTTGAATCTGCACTTGTAAGTCATCCTGGTGTAGCAGAAGCTGCAGTTGTGGGAAAACCCGATGAAATTAAGGGTGAAGAGATAAGTGCATTTGTCGTGATCAAAGAGAACTACCACTTCGAAACAAGTTATGAAACTGTACTAAAACACCACGTTAGAACTGAAATAGGTCCAATAGCAACACCGAAGTACATAAAATTAGTTGAAGATCTTCCGAAAACTCGTTCAGGAAAGATCATGCGCCGTGTGATCAAGGCCAGAGTCAAGGGTCAACCAGTGGGAGACACAAGCACACTCGCAAATCCAGAAGCAGTAAAAGAAATAGAGAAGTTGGATTAGAAAAATCTTTTGGGTCCACACCAATCCAGTAAACTATACAGTTTCCTTAACAAATTTGCTTAAAAATTCTGTAAACATTAACAAAGGTTTCTTAAATGGACCTGAACGATAACCAACCTTTTGAATCATGGATATGTCCCTTGGAACTAAAGTATTTGTAAATGCCAGAATCATGAGGTATACCAAAGGCAAAACAACCAGTGAAACAAAGAGTGTTAAAATGGTTTTTGGTAGTAATATCATAGATAAACCTGCTATAACTGCTGCCAACCCTATTTTGCCCAGATTTGAATAATCCAGTTCTGTTCCTGTGACTTGAAGAGTTTTCTTCGTGGTTAAAACCATTATGATAAATGATGCTACGGTTGTTGCAATTGCAGCTCCATTTAAACCTAAAATTGGAACCAAAAGAACTGTTAGAACTAAATTGCTGACTGTTCCAATCACTAAATAAACCATCGCAGGGAGTGGTTTTCCAGCACCCTGCAGGACACTTGCAGAAATGCCGTAAACCGAGAAGAAAGCCATTCCCACCACTAAGATCATTAGGGATGTACCAGAAAAACTATATGCCATTGGTTTTGAAGGGAAGAGAAGCTGCATTATCGGTTCTCCAAAAAGAATAACAATGGCACAAAGGGGGAGCAGTACCAATAGAAGATACCTGTACGCGAGTGAAACATATTTTTTAACTAAACTGCTTCCATTCAATGCAAATGCTTCCGATGCTGCTGGTAAAAGCACAACCGCAACTGAAGATGATATTACCAAAGGAAGCCTGGCAATCGGACTAGCTACGTTGTAGTAACCAAGCAGTGAAAATCCTAACATAGGGGGAACAATAAAGTTCACAGTCTGAAATAGGGTTAATTCTGCGAGGCCTGTAATAATTACAGGAGTACTAAATAACAGTAGCATTTTTACTAGTTTTAATTCTCCCATGGTTTTTTCAGGTTTTTTAACATTCTTCAACCCATCCCAAAATTTTCTTCGGAATATGATAACTGCTGAAGCTGCTGCAATAGCAAAACCAATGATGCTTCCAACCACAGCACCAAGAACATAGAATCCTGCCAGTATAAACACTACAGCCAAACTTATCATGAATATCTGTTCAACTGCCCGTGTGATCATGATATCTGTCATTTCTTGATATCCTTGGAAAACACCTCTAAACAAACCTAAAATTACGCTGAATGGTGCAATGAAACTCACGGCTTGTAACAATGCAGTGAGTTCAGGACCTCCCTTCATGTAATCTGAAATGTAACCCGCAGAAAAATAGAAGACAGTGACGAAGACCACGCTCATTAAGATCATGATCTTCAATGAACTGAATATGACCTTCTTAACCATGTACCTATCATCCTTTGCAAGGTACTCTGATACATATTTGGCTATTGCTGGAGGAAGTCCTGCTACAGCAATGAGAATTAAAATCCATTGGAAGGACATTGCAGTGTTCAGCATTCCGTAAGCATTGATATCAAGTAAAGATAGCATCAGAACCATGAATATGTATCCTCCAACCCTGAAGAATATGGTTCCAATGAGTATGATGAAACTGCCCTTCAATAATTTATGCATAACCCTTTGTTAGCTCTT
>JAEZAV010000100.1 GCA_023430285.1 Methanobacteriota archaeon
CTGTAAGCGTGGTAAAAATGATAGAGAATAAGATAAAAACCTTGAGACAAGCTGCCAAAGTTTCCACCATGCAGGAATCCGACGAAATATGGTGCGTTATAGCTGGAAATGAAGAGATGGTTAATAACATAGCATACGCAGCTATTACTGACAAGGATAGGGTTAAAATCCTTCGCAGAGAACATATTAATAGCAAAGAATCATTTGTAACCAAAAAATTCGATTTTATTTTGTTACACGGAGACATAAACAAGATTAGAGATTTGAGCTTGTTATGCAAAGAGAATGGCGGCGCATATCTAAAAATAGCCCCATATTACGTATTAAATGAACCCAATTTAATTTTATCAGTGGGACCTGAAAATTCCATTAAAAAATTCATGGGCGACTGTGAAAAGTCCCGATTAAATATTAATTTTCTTATTGAAGACAAAACTACCGGTTTCATAGAAACCGATGTCTACATCACCAATGTTTTGCCTGATTTCGTGCGAAGCACTATTGATCCATTATTTAAAATGGCAGATGTAGCATTGTCAACAGTTCTAATCTCTGCAGAAGAAGAGGTTATTCCTAAAATTAAGGAAATTGCTAAGGTTAATAAGATATTTGTAATTGAATTCAACAAAATTTTGAAGGAGGAGTGAAATGTTCGATTTTCTAAAGAAAAATGATGAAGTAGATGTTAAAAAGAAAGCCCTCACAGACACTCTAGGGATCGATTTAGGAACCCTTAACACAGTTGTGGCAAAACCATCAGGAGATAAATTCGACTTATATAAAATTCCATCAGTGGTAGCTGTTAAAAAAGAAGACCCTGCATACGTACTGGCAGTTGGTGAAGAAGCAAAATCCATGCTTGGAAGAACTCCTGAAGATATCATAGCTGTTAGGCCCCTTAGGAAGGGTGTCATTGAAAGTATTGCACAGGCAGAAGCTCTTTTAGTTTATGCCATTGACAAAGGCTCGGGTGAAAAGAACGCCAGCATAGATAGAATAGTTGTTGGTATACCTGGAGATGCATCAGAAGTTGAAAAAAGAGCCGTTGAAGAGATTGGTATTAAAGCTGGTGCAAATTATGTTCTCGTCATAAGCGAAGGACTTTCAGCAGCCATAGGTGCAGGTTTACCAATTGCAGAAGCAGCAGGTACTATGGTAATAGACATAGGTGCAGGTTCAAGTGACATCGTTGTGATATCCCTAGGAGGAATCACTGACATTGAAACCATCAGGGATGGTGGGGATGATATCGATAAAAATATTGTGGAAAAGGTTAAAGAACTCTACAATGTAGAAATTGGTATACACGAAGCTGAAAAAGCCAAAATTGCCGTAGGTATGGTCCATTCCAATGCAGATGTTGAAAATTTAACCAACACAGCCATAGGAAAATCAATGGAAACCAACAAACCTAAACAGGTAGAAATTGATTCTAAAATCGTAGCAGATGCTGCTGAACCAATAGTTAAGAATCTTATTGAAGCACTAGCAGTAGTTCTCGAACGCATGTCCCCCGAACTAATTTCCGGTGTCTACAACAAAACCGTTGTTGTGGGTGGAACTTCACAGTTAAGGGGCTTAAAAGAAAGGATCTATCAGGAAGTGGGAGTTCCAGTCGAAATATCAGACGACCCCATGACAGTAGTAGCTAAAGGAGCTGCCATAGTTGCAGCAGAACCAAGAGCTCTCGAACCTGAAGTGCGTTTAAAAGCTATGAAATAATTTATTTACTTTTTTTTTATTACTATTTTTTTGGTTTAACAAGGTTACAGTATCTTCCATTCAAAATTATATAAAACTGAATAGGAAAGGTTATTTAATTTGAGTTATTGATTTAAAATTTGGTATTAATAAAATGAAGATCGTTGGTATAGATGAAGCAGGAAGAGGATCAGTCTTAGGACCCCTCGTAGTTTGTGGTGTTTCAATCGAAGAGGAAAGATTGAAATATCTAGAAAGACTCAAGTTGAAGGATTCTAAAAAAGTCACTCCCAAGAGGAGAATTGTTTTATACAGGAAAATCAAAAAAATTGCTGACTGCCACCCAGTTCATATAAGTGCAGCAGACATTGATCTCTTAAGATCCAAGGATGTTAACTTGAACGAGATCGAAAAGATTGCCATAAAACAGATCATTGGAAACTGTGATCCCGATGTTTCATACATAGACTGCATTGATGTTAAACCCGAAAGATTTACCAACGAGATAGAAAATTTTCAAGAGAATCTAAAAGTTGTTGCAGAACATGGAGCAGATGATACTTACCCAATAGTTTCTGCTGCATCCATAGTTGCTAAGGTTGAACGCGACCAGGAAATTTCCAAGATAAAAAAAGAATTTGGTGAGATTGGATCGGGTTATCCTAGCGATCCTAAAACAGTTGCATACTTGAAAGCAACACCCTACGAAGAGCTCCCAATCTTCGTCAGAAGATCCTGGTCTACAGTTGAAAAAATGAGGCTAAAATGATAATCGAATTTATTACTGGTTCCTTTGCCACCATCTTAGAAATGTTCAAGAGCGGAGGCATAATCACCTACATAATTACAATAATAGGAATTTACGGTGTTATACTTTCCTTTGAAAAAATTTTGTACCTTAGAAAGGTTTCTAAAGTCAGTTTACCACAGATAATGAGTACCGTGAATGATTCCATGGAAAGGGGAGGATCCCTTGAGGCACTTCGTTCCCTTGGAAAGTATCAAAACCCCATATCTAAGATAACTTCCGAAGCCCTGAAGATCGGCTACAGAAACAACGTAGAGGTTGAAGATGCAATGGAAAGGGTTTTCATAGTAGAAATGGGAAACATGACCAAGGGTTTAAACAGCCTAAAAACCATAATCGAAATAGCACCACTGCTTGGTTTGATAGGTACAGTTATTGGAATTTGGGTGACATTTAAAGCCATGGGAATCTCTGCAAACACTTCTCAAATGGCCGAAGGAATATACATCGCACTTATAACTACAATTGCAGGTTTAACAGTTGCTATCATCATTTTGCCCCTTTACTCCTATATCAACAGTAAAATCGAAGAAGAAATCGATAAAATTGATATTGCAAAGAAAATGACCAATTGGAGAACTGCAGAAATCCGTATAAAGGTAGATTCATGCATAGAAAATGCTATCGAAGCTCTTCAAGAATCTAACGGAGTGATTGAAGTCAGACATATCAAGGATCCCGAAGCGAATATATGGATTTCCATCGATCCAAACAGGTTAGATCGAAGTATCAACAATATCATAAAGGAAAGATGCAATTTGGATCCTCAGATCATCGAAAGTAAACTGATGCAGTGATTAAACTTAAGAATATTGAATAATTTGTATTAATAGTTAAGTGGGGAAATTCTTATGGTGTTGGATACAAGCAGATACAGAAACAAGTTGAAACAGAGCAGTCCCCAGGTAAATTTAGTGCCCCTTATAGATGTTATTTTTACTATTCTAATATTTTTAATGGTTGCAGCGAGTTTTCAAGGATCTGCTGATGTTGACTCTGGAAAACCGCAGATCAATCAAACAACAGGACCTTCTGATTATTACCTCATTCCAGTGGCAGGATTGAAAACAGTCACAGTGAACGGTGTGGATATGTCCAAAGACATTAGAAATGGTGCCATAGCAGTACATACCTCCGTAATTGATCAGGGCGATATCAACATAAAAGCTAAAGAGGGAACCATTGTAATTACTGCTCCCGCAGGAATATCTCCAGAACAAGCAGTGAATGTTCCACAAACCTAACAACAAATTTGATAGTCTGTTTATAATAATTATTAAAAGTAAAAAAGGTGATGACGTGTATCTAGGAAGAATTTTAGCATTAGGAACAACAGAAACTGGAAATTTTGTGGCTTACAGGGTTTCAAGCCGATCTTTTCCAAACAGAACCGCAAAAACATTTGAAGACAGAGTCTCAATAGTTCCCACAGAAGGAAATGAAAAGGACGTTTTTAAAAATCCGTACATAGCATACAATTCCATTAGAATCATTGAAGATAAGGCAGTGGTATCAAACGGAGGTCACACTGACGTAATTGCAGATAAAATAGCATCTGGAATGAGTATTAGGGATTCATTGGCTTTGTCCCTACTTTCAATGGACTATGAAAAGGATGATTTCAACACCCCAAGAATAGCAGGAGTCACAACACTTGGTGGAGATTCCTACATTGGAATCGTAACCCACGAAGATCTCATAGTGGAAAAACTTGAAAAGGGAACCTGCGCATACATTTCAACTTATGAACAGATTAAACCGAAAACTGTGAAGTACGAAGCAAACAATGCCCAGGAAGCAGCACAGTACATCATGGATCAGGGAAAATTCAGTGAATTTACCAATCCCGTGACATCTGCAGCTGCATTTGGAACAGATAACTGGAACTTGAGTTCAATATAAAATTTTTAATAGGTGTAGAAATGTGTGTGAAACTCATTGGCATTAAGAACATACCAATGATAGGTCAAGGAGATGATGTTGGAACCATCATCATCGAAGCAGCAGAATCTGAGGGTCTTGAAATAATGGATCACGATGTTTTTGTGGTTGCAGAAACTGTGGTTTCAAAGGCTGAAGGAAACTTAATAAAACTGGATTCAATAGAAGTCAGCAAAGAAGCCCTAGAAATTTCCAAAAAAGCATCGAAGGATCCTAGGATCGTTCAAACAATAATTGATGAATCTGTAGAAATTATCAAAGTCGGGCCTGACTTCATAATATCCGAAACGAAACATGGCTTTGTATGTGCAAATGCAGGTATCGATGAATCCAATGTAGAGACTGGTTTTTTAAAACCTATTCCAAAAGATTCGGATGAAAGTGCTTCCATAATTCGGACAACCATTGAGTCTGCTACAGGAAAAAATGTAGCGGTAATACTGTCTGACACCCAAGGCCGCCCATTCAGGGAAGGGGCAGTTGGGGTTGCGCTGGGAGTATCTGGCATAGAGCCGGTTTGGAACAGACAAGGAGAAACAGATCTCTTCGATAGAAAACTTGAAACAACCACCATAGCTGTTGCAGATGAATTGGCATCAGCAGCTTCCATTGTAATGGGCCAAGCAGCTGAGGGATTGCCAGTTGTGATAGTAAGGGGTGTGGAATACGTTGAAAAATTGAGATCCACCTCCTCAGATATTAAACCTATTCTAAGACCAAAGAAATTTGATGTTTTTAGATGAAAACTTCTTAAATAAAAAAAAAAATAACTAGTTGATCAACATGATAACCGTACTTTCAGGAGGGACTGGTACCCCTAAATTATTAGAGGGTCTTGTTAAGGTTTCTGATCCAAAAAATCTCAACATCATTGTCAACACTCTAGAAAATGATTACTTTTCAGGGGTTTATGTTGCTGCAGATATTGACACAGTAATGTATACCCTAGCAGGGATCATCAACACCGAAACTTGGTATGGTATTGAGAATGATACATTTATAACCCATGAAACTTTAAAGGAGATCAACTGCCCTGAAACTCTTCGAATTGGAGACAAAGACAGGGCCACAAAAATTCAAAAAACCATGCTCATGGAGAAATATCCATTATCCACGGTTGTAAACATTCAGAAAAATGCTTTAGGGATTAAATCAGAAATCAAACCCATGAGCAACGATAAATCCAATATAACCATCGTTACAGACCAAGGTGAAATGAAATTTCATGAATTTCTCATTGAAAAACAGGGAAAACCTCATGTTAAAGATATTTTCTACAACCAAGTCGAACCATCTCCGGGTCTAATTGAATCTATTGAAGAATCTGAAATGGTTATTTTAGGGCCTTCCAACCCCATAACCTCTTTATGGCCAATTATATCCATGAAAAATGTGGTTAAAACTCTTGAAAAAGCTTATGTTGTGGGTATTTCCCCAATAATAGGAAATTCTCCTGTTAGTGGGCCTGCAGCAAAATTTATGAATGCATTAGGACATGATGTTTCATGTTTTGGTGTTGCAAAAATGTACTCAAAATTTTTAGACAAGTTCATTATTGACCTCGAGGATGTCGAATACAAAGATCAAATAGAAAGACTAATACCAGAGGCAGTAGTAACAAACACCAACATGAAGAACATCGGAGATAAAATGATGTTAGCCAAAATTAGTTTGGGTGAAATTATATGATTCAAATGACTCTAATTCAGATCGATAACTATGGTCCATGGACTGTAACACCAACACCAAGGGCCGAAGCAGACCTTCAAATTCTGCAATCAGAACTTTACGCAGATCTTCAAAGACAGTTTGCAGCTAAGGGAGGACTTGTATTTTTCACCCGTTTCGATAACATGCTTGCAGTTACAAACGGTGTGGATATGGAGGATCACCTGAGGATTCAAAAATCCATAGGAAATAGATACCCAATTACCATCAGTATGGGAGTTGGAGCAGCTGAAACTCCATACGAAGCACAGCGCAAAGCAACAAATGCTCTCCAAAATTATGGTGGGGCCCAGTCTGAAGATAGGACTGAAGTTCTTGCCATTGACGGGCTTGTGAAAGCTGATGAAAGTTTCGTTCAAATAGCACACATAGACATAAACGGGATTACAGATTCTTTAACAGACATTATTCCTGCCTATGATACTTCTTTTATAGTTAATCGGGTCCAACACTTTTTAATGAAAAAACTCATCGAAAAAGGTTCGCTTCTTTTCTTCATAGGAGGAGACAATTTCATGTCTCCGTGTAACGGGTTAAACCCTGAAGGACTACTTAAGATCATAGAAGAGATAGAAGATGAAATAAACATTGCTCTTAAAGCAGGTGTTGGTAAAGCACCAACCGCAGAAAAAGCTGCTAATCTAGCAGATCTGGCTCTAGAAGAGATCAGAGGCGGATTCACATACAATTTAGTGCATGTTATGAAAAATGAAGAGTAGTTAGGAATAAATTAAATTGGATTTATAGAATCAATCAATTCTAATTTTTTTTCATGAAAATTTTATGGAGGAAACCCATTGAAGTACTAGCGCCAATGGCCGGTGTAACCGATGGAAAATTCTGCAGAGGAATGATAGATTATGGATTTGATCTTCTGACCCTTGGAGGGTACAATGCAGAAAAAGCATCCATCGATGCTGGATTAAAAATAATTCAAAGGGGCAGGAAAGAATTCCATGTAGAAGAGCCGGACTTGGTAAATCATATTACAAGTGAAGCTAAATACATCAAAGACGGTTCAAATAAAAATGTTGGAGTGTCTGTAAACCTTCGTGCAATAACTCCTGATCCCATCATAAAAATATCTAAAATTCCTGAAGTTGATGTTGTTGAGATAAATGCCCACTGCAGACAGGGAGAACTTGTTAAATCTGGCTATGGGCAGGCTCTCATGAACGATCCTGATAAACTTCACAACCTGGTACATGGTACAGTTGAGGGATGTTCAAAACAAGTTTCTGTCAAAATACGGGCCAACGTAGAAGGAATAAACTATTTAAAAGTGTTAGAAGCAATTGAAAATGGTGGAGCCCATTATATTCATGTAGATGCCATGAAACCAGGTTACGACTCTGCTGATTATGATTTTATAACATGGGTAAAGAAGAACACAGATTCATTTGTCATTGGAAACAACTCAATTAAAGACATTGCTTCCGCAAGAAAAATGTTATCCTCAGGAGCAGATGGAATATCCATTGCCAGGGCCGCGATTAGAGGAAATATACCCTTTGATATGTCCCTTATTTAATACTAGGTGAAGTTTCAAACTTCTCAAGTAGTTTGAAGATTTAAAAAAAAATGTATCATGAAATTATATATTGTTTGAATCAAATAATTTAATAATAAATATTCTCAAAATAATTAAACGTTATTTCTTTGGCTAAAAAAATCTCAAATTCATAGAAGGTGGTCGAATGTCATTTATAGAACTTAAAA
>JAEZAV010000101.1 GCA_023430285.1 Methanobacteriota archaeon
AACAGACATTATTCCTGCCTATGATACTTCTTTTATAGTTAATCGGGTCCAACACTTTTTAATGAAAAAACTCATCGAAAAAGGTTCGCTTCTTTTCTTCATAGGAGGAGACAATTTCATGTCTCCATGCAACGGATTAACCCCTGAAGGACTACTTAAGATCATAGAAGGGATAGAAGATGAAATAAACATTGCTCTTAAAGCAGGTGTTGGGAAAGCACCAACCGCAGAAAAAGCTGCTAATCTAGCAGATCTGGCTCTAGAAGAGATCAGAGGCGGATTCACATACAATTTAGTGCATGTTATGAAAAATGAAGAGTAGTTAGGAATAAATTAATTGAATTAATAGAATCAATCAATTCTAATTTTTTTTCATAAAAATTTTATGGAGGAAACCCATTGAAGTACTAGCGCCAATGGCCGGTGTAACCGATGGAAAGTTCTGCAGGGGAATGGTGGATCATGGATTTGATCTTCTGACCCTTGGAGGGTACAATGCAGAAAAAGCATCCATCGATGCTGGATTAAAAATAATTCAAAGGGGCAGGAAAGAATTCCATGTGGAAGAGCCGGACTTGGTAGATCATATTAGAAGTGAAGCTAAATACATCAAAGACGGTTCCAATGATAATGTTAGAGTGTCTGTAAACCTTCGTGCAATTACTCCTGATCCCATCATAAAAATATCTAAAATTCCTGAAGTTGACGTTGTTGAGATAAATGCCCACTGTAGACAGGAAGAACTTGTTAAATCTGGCTATGGGCAGGCACTCATGAACGATCCTGATGAACTTCACAACCTGGTACAAAGTACAGTTGAGGGATGTTCAAAACAAGTTTCTGTCAAAATCAGGGCCAATGTAGAAGGAGTAAACTATTTAAAATTATTAAAAGCAGTTGAGAATGCTGGAGCCCATTATATTCATGTAGATGCCATGAAACCAGGTTACGACTCTGCTGATTATGATTTTATAACGTGGGTAAAGAAGAACACCAATACATTTGTCATTGGAAACAATTCAATTAGAGACATTGCTTCTGCAAGAAAAATGTTATCCTCCGGAGCAGATGGAATATCAATTGCCAGAGCCGCGATTAGAGGAAATATGCCCTTTGATATGTCCCTTATTTAATATGAGGTGGAGTTTCAAACTTCTCAAGTAGTTTGAAGATGTAAAAAAAATATTATCATGAAATTATATATTGTTTGAATCAAATAATTTAATAATAAATATTTTCAAAATAATTAAACGTATTTCTTTGGCTAAAAAAATCTCAAATTCATAGAAGGTGGTCGAATGTCATTTATAGAACTTAAAAATGTCACAAAATCTTTTAACGATGTTAAAATCTTGAAAAATTTGAATATGACCATAGACGAAGGAAAAGTTTTGGGTATCCTCGGAAGAAGTGGTTCTGGAAAATCTGTACTCATAAACATGCTTCGTGGAATGAAAGAATACCGACCCGATGATGGCCAAATTTTGTATACAGTTGCAATTTGTCCGGAGTGTCTCAGGGTTGAACCTCCATCTGCAGCTGGAAAGATCTGTGGATGTGGGTGCGGATGTGAATTTGAATTAAAAACAATTGATTTCTGGAATAGTGAAAGGCAGGTATTTGCTGCAATTAAGCGCAGAATTTCCATCATGCTTCAAAGAACCTTCGCACTTTATGAAGATGATACTGTCATAGATAACGTTTTAAAATCAATAACTGGTCACGATGAAGAAGAAAGTACTTATATGGCCATTGATCTAATTGAAATGGCTCAAATGGCCCATAGAATTACACATATTGCCCGAGATCTCAGTGGTGGTGAAAAACAGAGGGTTGTGCTTGCAAGACAAATAGCCAAAGAACCTATGATATTCTTGGCTGATGAACCCACAGGTACACTCGACCCTAAAACAGCTGAACTGCTGCATCAAGCTTTGATCGAAGGGGTGAAAAATAAGGGTACTACCATGATCATCACATCCCACTGGCCAGAAGTAATGAAAAAATTGTCAGACCATGTAATCTGGCTTGAAAAGGGAGAAATTATTGTTGAAGGAGATCCCGATACTGTTGTTAAAAAGTTCATGGATCAAGTTCCACTACCAGAAAAAAAGGAAGTCTACAAAACTGGAGGACCCATAATAAAGATGGAAGGAGTGAAAAAGCACTACTACTCCATTGAGAGGGGTGTTGTAAAAGCTGTTGACGGAATTGATCTGGAAGTTGGCGAAAGTGAGATATTTGGAATAGTTGGTTTAAGCGGAGCCGGAAAAACCACACTGTCCAGAATATTGTATGGATTAACTGAACCCAGTAGCGGGAACATTGAAGTTAAATTAGGAGAAAACTGGATCGACATGACACAGAAAGGTCCCTTTGGTAGAGGCCGTGTCATTCCTTACCTTGGAATTTTACACCAAGAGTACAGTTTATATCCCCACAGAAACGTGCTAGGAAATCTAACTGAGGCCATTAGCCTCGAACTTCCAGCAGAATTCGCAAAGATGAAAGCTATTTATGTTTTAAAGGCTGTTGGTTTTGATGAAGAATATGCCGCCAGTTTACTTACTAAATATCCTGATGAACTTAGTGGAGGAGAACGCCACAGAGTAGCTTTAGCCCAGGTGTTGATCAAGGAACCTAACATTATTATTTTAGATGAACCTACAGGTACCATGGATCCAATAACAAGGGTTCAAGTTACAGATTCAATACAGAGGGCTAGGGACGAACTCAACCAAACATTCGTAATTATATCGCACGATATGGATTTCGTGTTGGATGTTTGTGATAGAGCTGCACTCATGCGTGGTGGAAAAATTTTAAAAATAGGCGATCCAAAAGAAATTGTCGAAGATTTAACTCCAAAAGAAAAAGAAAAGATGCTTACGGAGGAATAAAATAATGGCATGGGAAGATTCACCATCACACGTATGCAGGGGAGGGGACAAGCGTGCATTATCATTTTGCTGTCCACCAGTTAAACCCTGTCCAGTAATATACGCACTTGAAGATGCAGAACTGACTGCACAAAAATACGTAGAAATTAAAGAGAAATTCGCAGAAGAAACCAAACTTGGTCAAGGAGAAGGAACCTGCTTCGGTTCACTTGTATGGTGTTGTAAACCTTCAAAACCCTGCCCATTAAGGGACATGGTTATGAGAAGGATCGATATGAGTGTTGATGAATACATGGACCTTAAAAAACAACTATCCGAACAGTTAGTAGGACAGCCAGAATCCAATACCAAGGAAAGTGTTGTTGCACTTGCTGAAACCTTTAACGTCACAGAAGAAGAAGCATTTGAAGTATTAAAGGAATGCGATAACGACGTTAAAAAAGCAGCTAAACTGCTTAAAATGAAAGATTTGGAGTTATAGGATGGGTTGGACTCCTCTCTACCTCAACATGGCAGATAAAAAAGTTTTGATTGTAGGTTCAGGGGAGGTTGGATCCAGACGATGTGAAAGATTTTTAGATGCTGGCGCCAAAGTTGTTTTAATTGGAGATCATGTGAATGATGATCTTGTTCAACTTGGAGCCATTGTAAAATCTATTGATGAACTTGATCTGTGGATTGGCTGGGCAGATATTGTTGTTGCAGCTTCTGGAGATCATGAATTAAATCACAGGGTTGGAGAAATGTCCGGAGACAAATTAATTAACCGGGCAGACAATCCAAATGATGGGAATCTCATTGTACCATCATCTTTTTTCATAGGCGATGTACAAATATGTATATTTACAGGTGGGAAGAGCCCCCTCATGTCAAAGGAGTTAAGAAAAAAGATCCAAAAAGTAATAAAACCTGAGGATATATACCAACTTGAACTACAATACTATGCTAGAAATATCTTAAAACAAAATATTGATGATCAGAAAACTCGAAGGGAATATCTTTACAAAATTTTAGGGGATCTAAAAATTAAAGAATTGTTAAGCAAAGGCGATTTGGAATCTGCCAAAAAACATGCATCCAAGATCATAGACACCATTAAACAAGCTTGATGTCCAACTCTGATCTGTAATTCTTTATAACATTAATAATTTCATGGAGAAAAGAAAATTGATTCTAAATATCAGGGTTGATCATAAAACCGCAGACATCAACCAGATGGAAAAATCAAGCGAACAACTCGGGATCGTATTCAAAGAGATCATTACAAATTATGATGTACAAGAATATGTTGAGTTAAAAACTTGTAACCGGGCAGAAATATATTTAGTGTTAAATGAACACCCTGATAAACGTTTAATAGAAAATTTTGTTACTGATTCTGATGATGATGCCATTGAACACCTTCTTAGACTTTCTTCTGGTTTAGAATCCATGATCATTGGAGAAGATCAGATACTCGGGCAGATAAAGGATGCCAAAAATAGGAGTGTCAAAGATGGGTGTTGTGGTCAAATGCTTGAAACCATCTTTACAAAAGCGGTTCATGTAGGGCAAGTTGTTCGTAAGAAGACCAAAATTAATGAAGGGTCATTATCCATTGGATCTGCTGCTGTTGAACTTGCAGAAAATGTGCATGGTAACCTTAAATGCAAGAAGGTTTTGGTTATTGGTGCAGGTAAAATGGGAACTCTGGTTGCCAAGGCACTGGTTGAAAAAAAATTGAAAGCAATAGTTGTTGCCAACAGAACACATGATAGGGCTGTTGAACTTGCAAGGGAACTCGGTGGATCAGCAATACATTTTGACAAACTCGATGAAGCAATTAAAGATGCTGATGTTGTTATAAGTGCAACAGGAGCACCTCACCCCATATTAACTCGTGATAAAATTTCAGAAGTGGTTCCAAGCGAAAATCTTCCTACAATGGTGATGGTTGATATCGCAAATCCTCGTGACATCGAAGAAGAAGTAGCAGAACTGGGAGTTAAACTCTTTAACATCGACGATTTAAGAAGTATAGCCCAAAGAAGTCGTGAAATGAGGCAAGCTGAAGCTTGTGATGCCGAGGAGATCGTGGCAGAAGAGATGATCCTGCTGAAGAGATCCATTAAACAACTTGAAGTTGAACCCATCATATCTAAGATCAGAATTTCCGCCGAAAATATTAGGAAGTTAGAGACTCAAAAAGCGTTTAAGAAGCTGGGAGATATGAATGGCAATGAAAAAGTTGTTGACAATCTTACCAGAGTCGTTGTGGAAAGAATTTTTAACGATGTTATCAAAAATCTTAAAAAAGCCGCAGAAAATGGGGATGAAACCACCATAAAAGCTGCTGAAACCCTTTTTAACAACCAAGTTGCCGATGCTAAATTCAAAAACTTTGATTCAAATTAAAATAAAGTTTAGTTAACTAATTCTAACTCAATACATTATTCTACTTTTAAATAAAAAAAATTATTCCCTGTTAATTATCGAGCAATCCCAGTACCCTTGATGTGAATATTAACAAGTACGGTGCTATCAACATATCAGAGATTATTCCTACGATTAATGGTACGATCCCATCCATGCTAGGTACAATAACCGATCTTATGATTGCAACCAAGAGAATGAGGGCAGAATAAACAAGTAGCAGTCTTTTAATTCCCACTCTTCGGATTTTGTGGTAAATTGCTGGAAGATCAAAACTTGATCGTATATCAGTGTTATTATTGGCCCTGTGAAGCATTACAGCTGGAAACAGGGAGAGTATAAACACTGCAAAGCATATTATGAGGACTAGTATCAGTCCTGAAAACACTGTTAAGTCGTCAATATTGTCACCAACTAAGAAGTACAAGTACAAAACCATGACCAGTGCAACTGGAACAATGAAGTAAATGATGATCAGGATGATTTCACTTAATCCATGAATGAACATCTGCTTAAAATCATTGAGCTTGGGTAAACTGCTGGATCCTTTGATTGTATCTTCTATTATTCTGAACACGTATCCCGCTTCAAAAATTGCAATTAAAATAACCAGAACAGATATTGTGAATTTAACTGTATCAGATATGTCTCCGAGGAAGGAAAGTTCATCACCAAGATCTGCAATGACCAGCACCATTCCCAACAAAAGAAGAATCTTCAAATCCGAGGCAGAATATTTCAATGAATCGATTATTATGTCCTTAATATTCATTCGCCCCATTACTAATCCCCCAATTACTAAAGCATTTTATTGTTTGTGAAATTGTCTTTAAAAACTTCTTAAAAGATGAAAAAAAGTATACTATTAAATTGTTGAATGGAGGGAATAATAATTTAGGCAAACATTCCCTTAGGTTCATTCAATTTAATTTTGTGTTGTTTTAAGGCGTACTTACAGTGATCCCATGTTATTATCTCTTGGTCTTCGAATATGGCCTTGTGGAGTGCGACCTTCAAAACCCTGTCCTTTATATCTCTACCTGACATGCCCTTTGTACATTTAACAAGTTTTTCAATGTTAAAATCTGTTTTAAGTGGCATTGTATCTATGTAAAGTTCAAGGATTGCTTTTCTTTCCTTTTCATCAGGCAGTGTGAACTCTATTTCTTCTTCAAATCTGCTTCTGATTGCAAAGTCAATCAAATGAGGGTTGTTTGTAGCACCTATGGTTACCACTCCCTTGTGGTGATCTATGCCGTCCATCTCTGTAAGAAGGGCATTCACAA
>JAEZAV010000105.1 GCA_023430285.1 Methanobacteriota archaeon
CTTTAGGGTTTATTAACATGTCTGAAATCTTTCCTATTTCAAATCCGTTTTTGTCAAACACTCTTGTTCCTAGAAATTCACTAACGTTCATTGAAACACCTGAATATATATTTATTTTTTGATTCACTTTAATTTTATTAACTAAACAACCTTGAGGATTAATTAATGTATGTTCCTATTAATAGTTTCGTCAACAATAATATTATATAAAGTAAAAAATGTTTTGAGGTGACCATCTGAAAATGAAGTACTCCTTTAAAATATTCAGTATTTTTGGAATACCTGTTGAATTACATATTTCGTTTCTTGTTTTAATCATCCTCATCTACCTAATTGCACTGCTCAATCTAGTGTCCTACGTTACCCTTTTAACTGCTGTTTTAATCACCCTCATATTTGTTTCTGTGGTGCTGCACGAACTTGCACACTGTTACGTGGCAAAACGGTACGGTATTGGTATTGGAAGAATAGTTCTCCTACCAATAGGTGGTATCTCTGAGATGGAAGAAACACCCAAGGATCCTTCAAAGGAATTGAGAATAGCCCTTGCAGGTCCTGTTTCCAACCTGTTGATTGGGGGAATATGTTACCTTATTCTAATCCTAAGCCTGGCTTACATTTCAAAAACCCTCCAGGGAGCAATTTACTACTTCGTAATCGTGAATATTCTTCTGGGATTTTTCAACTTGTTGCCTGCCTTTCCAATGGATGGTGGAAGAATATTACGGGCTTTTCTTGCTGAAAGAATGAACTTTATAGAGGCCACCAAGTTGGCTGCAAACATCGGGAAGCAGCTGGCAATAATCATGGCACTGGTTGGGATTTTCTTTAATTTTCTACTCATACTGGTTGCCATCTACGTGTACCTAGGTGCTCAAGCAGAATATCAAACAGTGCTGCTTTCAACCCTCCTTGAAAATGAAAGGGTCAAAGATGTGATGACAACAATGGTTCACACAGTTAAACCAAACAACACAGTTAAGGAAACCTTGAAGATCATGTTTAAAGAAAAGCACATGGGCTACCCTGTAACTGATGATGGGCATTTAATTGGAATCGTAACCTTCCATGATCTTTCCAAGATCCCAGAGGATGAAAAGGATACCTTAATAAAGGACATCATGACCCGCGACCTTGTTGTATCTGATCCAGAGGAAGGTCTGATGGAAACACTTGAAAAACTTAACAGAAATCGAATTGGAAGAGTTCCTGTTGTTTGGGAAGACAGACTCGTTGGTATTGTTACTAAAACAGATCTTACCACTGTCCTGGAGATGAAGCAGAATTTGATTGAAAAACAGAAGAACTGACCCTTTAATATCATTCTGGGTATGAAAAAAATTAGGTCATCATCAAGAAAAGAAACTAGTTATTGGATACACTACTAAAATATTAGTGTTTTAGGAAATAATTTTGTGGAGATATTCATGGAAGAAGCATACAGATTTATCATAGATGAAATACTCGCAGGCAAGATTAACAGCAAAAAAGACCTTGAAAAGGTTAAGTTAAAGGCATGTCGAGACTTCAAATTAATGGAATTTATGAGTAATTCATTGATACTTGAGAAGGCCAGTCCTGAGGAAAGGAAGATCATAGCACCAGTTATACGGAAAAAACCCACCAGAACCATATCAGGTGTTGCTGTGGTTGCTGTTATGTGCAAGCCACATAAATGCCCCCATGGAAGATGTACCTACTGTCCAGAAAGTGAAGTGGCACCACCAAGTTACACAGGAGAAGAACCAGCAGCACTCAGGGCAAGGATGTATGAATTTGATCCCTACATGCAGACCTACAACAGGCTGTTACAACTTGAAAGTATTGGACATCCCATTGACAAAGTGGAACTCATTGTAATGGGGGGCACATTTCCATCCTACAATGTTTGTTACCAGGAATGGTTCATTACAAAATGTTTAAGGGCAATGAACGACTTTGGATTGGAAGACCTTGATACCAGGGTGCAGATCAGGAAAGCGGGAGAATTAAATGTTCCTGAAGACTTCGCGTACCTCAAGGATGTGCAGACAAAAAATGAGCTGTCCAGTGTGAGGTGTGTTGGTATGACCTTCGAAACCAGGCCGGACTATGCAAAAATTGAAGATATCGATCGAATGCTTAACATGGGAGTTACAAGGGTTGAACTTGGGGTTCAAACCATATACAACTTCATCTACAAACGTATCGAAAGGGGCCATAGGGTGGAGGATGCAGTGAAATCAGCCCAGTACCTTAGGGACTCTGGAATCAAGGTAGCGTTTCATATGATGCCCGGGCTTTTCTCAGACCCAGATCGTGACATGAGAATATTTCACAGGCTCTTTGAAGATGAAAGGTTCAGACCAGACATGATCAAAATCTATCCCTGCCTGGTAACCAAGGGCTCAAAAATCTACGATCTATGGAAAGCCGGAGAATATGAACCCTACAGCACCGAAGATGCCATTGATTTAATAGTTAAAGTTAAGAAAATACTTCCTAAATGGGTTAGAACCATGAGGATACAGCGGGACATACCTTCACAGCTTATTGAAGCAGGTGTGAAAAAATCTAACCTTGGAGAACTGGTTTACAACAAGTTGGAAGGTGAAGGTGTGAACTGTAAATGTATCCGATGTCGTGAAGTTGGACACAAAGCAGCCAATGGAGTGATTCCAGATTTTCACAATGTTGACCTGGTTAAAACAGAGTACAATGCTGCTGGAGGACGTGAAATATTCCTTTCACAGGAAGACCTGAGCAAGGACATTTTAATGGGATTTTTAAGGCTGAGAATACCCTCTGAAAATGCCCATAGAGTGGAGGTAGATGATAAAACAGCACTCATAAGGGAGCTGCATGTCTACGGCCAAATGGCAGAGATTGGACAGAAGAGTGATGAACTGTATCAACACATGGGATTCGGAGAACAACTGCTTCAGGAAGCTGAGAGGGTAGCGTCTGAAGAATTTGACAGGAAAAAACTCCTTATAATTAGTGGTTTGGGAGCTAGAAATTACTACAGAAAATTTGGATACGAATTAGAAGGACCCTACATGTCTAAAAAAATTTAATGGAGTAATGGAGTTGGTTTAATATGATGACACCTGAAAAGTTAGCAAAAATGATCGACCATACCAATGTAAAACCCAATGCAAGCACAGAAGATATTAACAACCTTTGTGAGGAGGCATCGGAGTACGACTTTGCATGTGCATGCGTGACCCCTGTTAACGTTGCACTTGCAATCGAGCTTTTGAAGGGTACAGATGTTGGTGTGTGTGCAGTTATTGGTTTTCCATTCGGAACATCTAAATCAGAAATTAAAGCATTTGAAGCACTTGTAGCAGTTGAGGACGGTGCAACTGAATTGGATATGGTACTCAATATAGGTGCGCTTAAATCAGGTTTGTCAAGTATGGTTGAAAGGGACATCGAACACGTTGTAGAATCAGCAGAGGGAATGGTTGTCAAGGTCATAATAGAAACTGCTCTATTAACTTATGATGAGAAGGTTGAAGCCTGCATGCTTGCCAAATCTGCAGGGGCAGATTATGTTAAAACTTCCACTGGTGTGGGTTTTCCAGGTGCAAATGCAGTTGATGTTAAACTTCTAAGGGAAACAGTTGGACAAAAGATGGGTGTGAAGGCTTCAGGCGGTATCAGAAATCTGGAATCTGCACTGGAAATGATCGAAGCTGGAGCATCTAAAATTGGAACTTCAGCAGGACCTTCCATCATGGATGGTTTTAAAGAGTTGTGAATCATGGAGAAATTTTAAAGGGCATGATCTAACAAACCCTAAAACAATTAATCAGAAAAATTGGTTTAAAGAGAAAATCTACGGGGGAACTGAACCACTATGAAGATAGAAATAGAAGTGATTGGAAAGGGAAAGGCAGAGGGGGTTTTGGATGATAGAAATCCAACAACAGCCAAACAGATATTTAAGAACCTTCCATTTGAGGGAGAGGCAAATATTTGGCTTGAAGAAGTCTACTTCGATGCCCCAATCAAGGAGGAGTATGAAAACCCATCATCCAGTACTTCCAAGGGGGACATTTCCTACTGGCCTCCAGGACCTGCTTTTTGTATTTTTTACGGTCAATCTCAACCTGCATCAGCAGTTAACAACATTGGAAAGATTCTTTCAAATCTTGAACTGTTTAAAGATGTGGAAAATGATGATAAAATTATCATAAGAAAATTAGAAGACTAAAAGAACTTTTTAGTCATTGTAACCCTATTTTTTCTCGTTTTAAATCCATTTTTATGGTAAAAATCCTTTGCAGGAACATTGCTGTTGGTTAGAAGCTGAAAACTTTCAATGTTTTTGAGTTCAGGATGGTTCTCTACGTAGTCCATGAGTAACGATCCAATGCCCTGGCCCTGATGCGTGGTTGATACAAAAAATTCATCTATAAAAAATTCATCACCACTCCACCAAGAACGTGAATGACCGAAGCATGCAGCCACCAGCTCAGAGTTTTGGTACACCACGTAGCCACTGAAAACAGGATTTTCTATGAGTTCCTTTAGATATTCTTTGACCCTTGAAAGTCTGAACCATTCATCATTCCAAGGTTGCTGTGAAAAAACTTCTTGGTAGAGTTTTGCCGAGTTATCAAGGTCCTGTAGGGAAAATTTCTTAAATTCCATCCCATCCATGTATTTTACGAAATCCCGATTATCAGCATCTAATTTTGAGATAAATCCGTCTAAAATGATTTCATTTAATAAAAAAGAGCCATGTTTTTTGACATGTTCAGTTACATGAGAATTTGATACGTGTTCCTTAACAGCTGACTTCATAGACATGATAAAAACCACCCCATAGTTTAGTTACTAAACTATTTTTTCTTTGGTTTTTGATCATTTAAAAACTTATCCATGAAGAGATCGATGGTGTCCATGATCTCCAAGTAGGAATCAACTTTATCCTGTTCAAGGTTTTTGAAGTAGCTGAAAAATTCATTTTCAAAGTTCTTGTGTCTTTCGTCCTGAATTTTAAAGGCGTTCCTCCCCTTGGTGGTGAGCTTCAGTTTAACTTCCTTGGCATTTCCCTCGATCTTTTCCTTTTTTATAAGCTGCTTTTCATGCAACTTGTTCACAACTTGGGAAACTGCGCCCTTGGTTATTCCAAATTTCTGACTCAAAACAGTTACGTTGTTAGCAACACCGTTGCCAACTGCATCTAAAATATGGATCTCACTGGGATAGAGTTTTTGACCGTCTCCAAATTCAATTGGATTCTTCTCAAACTTCTGGAATTTTTTGTTTACCCTGATGAACTGAATCATCATTTTCCTTGTGACTGCGAATTGATCATCCATGGTAAAATCCTAGTTTTAGATTTTTTTTACTGGCTCAACATTCCTGTAGAGGGTGTCCCTTTCAGCGGGAACCCTTCCCATATTTTCAATTATCCTCTGAAAAGTTTCAGGGTTGGTTCTAACACCATGCTGGGCACCTGCAGATTTGGATATGTTTTCTTCCCCAAGTGTTCCACCCAGATCATTTGCACCTGCAGTTAAGCAAACCTGTGCAAATTTGAAACCCAGTTTAACCCAAGATACTTGGATGTTTGGGATCAGATCCCCAAACATCAACCTTGCAACGGCATAAACCTTAAGATCCTCAATTCCAGTGGATCCCGGACTTGAAATACCCTTCCGGAATATTGGTGTGTTCTTGTGCATGAAAGTGAGCGGTACGAACTCTGTGAATCCTCCAGTTCTCCTTTGTATCTGTCTTAAGGTGTCAATATGGTTCACCCTATCCTTCAATTCTTCGATGTGGCCATACATCATGGTGCAGGTTGTTGGAATTCCTGTTTTATGAGCTGTTTCAACGACTTCGATCCACTTGGCAGTGTTCATCTTACTCGGACAAAGCACCTTTCTCACATCATCGTTCAATATTTCTGCTGCGTTACCAGGAATTGAGTCCAGTCCTGCTTCCTTCAACATCTTCAGTTCTTCAGACAGTTCCATATCAGAATTTTGGGCACCGTACAAGATTTCCATTGGTGAAAATGCGTGTATGTAAATGTCTGGAAGTTCTTTTCTAATGTCTATGAGCAGTTTTTGATAGTAATAGGCATCTACATCGGGATGTAATCCGCCCTGTATACATACTTCCTTTGCTCCATTGTTCCATGCTGCTTTAGCCCTTCTAACAACTTCTTCGTTTGAAAGGAAGTAGGCTTCGGTGCTTGATTCGTCACATTTAAATGCACAAAATCCACAAGTTCCTGTGCAAACATTTGTAAAGTTTATATTCCAATTCTTCACGTAGGTAACATTGCTTCCTACAAGTTCCTCACGACGCATATCTGCAGCGATTAAAAGTGCTTGAAGTTCTCTACCCGTAGACTTAATGAGTGTTAAACCTTCATCATTAGATATTACGGTGTTTAAAGATTTTTCTAATATCTCTTCTGTATAGCTGTCGATGTTTAACTGCTCAAACATGGAATTTCATATTCATGTTAGTACGCTTAAAACTTTTGGTTGGATATTGATCTCTCCGACTCGCCTACCATTGTAAAAGTTGTGGCTAAAAATCCAACTAAAACCGATAGTTTTAAATATTAATTATCCCTAGGATAAATAGGAGGTGAAATTATGGCCGAATTACCAATTGCTCCAGTTGGAAGGATCATAAAAAACGCTGGTGCTCAAAGAATAAGTGATGATGCAAAAGAGGCATTAGCTAAATCACTCGAAGAAAAGGGTGAAGAAATAGCTAAGAAAGCTGTTGAACTTGCAAAACACGCTGGAAGAAAAACTGTCAAAGCAGACGACATAGACATGGCTGTTAAAACAGCCTAATTTTCTTCTTTTTTATTTTGTTTTAATTTTTCTGGTTTTATTTTAAAAATTAACTGTTTTAATGCTGATTATTAATACCGATTTTTTTATTATTCCATATGGAACGAACGTTTCAAAAAGGATTTATTCCACTGAAATTATAGTGTAATTGATATTTATTTGGAGGTTTGAAATTATGAGTTCAAAAGAAAATTTAATGGAAGCATTTGCAGGTGAATCTCAAGCTAATAGAAAATACTTAGCATTTGCTAAAAAAGCTGATGAAGAAGGTTTCAGTCAAGTGGCTAAACTTTTCAGGGCTGCAGCAGCTGCTGAAACTGTGCATGCACACAACCATCTTGAAATTGCCGGTGGAATCAACGATACAGAGGCAAATTTGAAAGATGCAATCGAGGGAGAAACTTTTGAATTCACTACCATGTACCCTAACTTCATTGCAGAAGCTAAAGCTGAAAAGGAAGATGCTGCAAGGTGGACCTTTGATGTGGCAAACAGTGTAGAACAGATCCATGCTGATCTCTACAAGAATGCCCTTGAAAATCTTGGAAAAAATTC
>JAEZAV010000173.1 GCA_023430285.1 Methanobacteriota archaeon
CAAGCATGATGTCTATGAGTTCGGCTTCTCCCTTTCCAAGAACTGTGATGTCTGCTATGTTGGGTCGGATAATTAATCTTTCTATGTATTTGGCAGCGTGAAGTTCGGGATTTATCAGGATATTAATACCAATCTCCTGAAATGCCTCCCTGTGATCAGTTTTGCTGACTTGGGATATGACCTTGGGAACTCCAAATCTTTTAACCAATAGACATGCCATTAGATTAGCCTCATCATTTTCTGTGGCTGCAACAAAAACATCAGCCTCATCTATGTTAGATTCTTCCAAGGTATATTTATCAGTACCATCACCCCAAATTACCACTGCATCAAGTTTGTGAGCCACATCGTTACATTTAATCTCGTTTTTTTCAATTAAAGTAACGTCATGACCCTCTGAAACCAGCATGTTGGCCAGGTTAAATCCAAAAACACTGCTACCCATTATCACGATATGCATGAAACCACCCATAAAAACTACTTTTTTACACAATATATTACAGTAATTCCCAATCAAATCATTGACACTTGATCCCCAAATTAAATACCTAATCATATGTGTATTTTCAAGCATTAATAATTAGTTCTATCTATCAGTTGGACGGGTAAAAGCAAGGATTTAATTTTTTAAGATTGCCCTGCATTGGGCCAGTGCTGTAGTTTTAAAAACAACAATTTATGAATTGTATATATTCAATGATGAAGATAACTAAATGAATACTTGAAATTATAATTGGGGATAATCTTGAGAGCAAAAATACAAATAATGCTGGCAGTTCTGGGTTTTTTATTGGTTTTTATGGTTCAAATAGAACCTGCTGCTGCATGGGCCGAACCTAACCACTATGAAATTGTCTATCAGGTTTACTACAACCTGCCGGATGATGTTCATGAAAATTTAAGTCTTTTTGAGATGATGGAAGGTGCGGGAGATCCTGACCTCAAATTTTTAGACTTTCAAAATCACCACTATCCCCAGAGCCAACTTAAAGCAGAATACTGGTTAAACCAGGGCAGAAACTACTATTTAAACCAAGATTATGGTAATGCGAGCTACTGTTTCGGTGTTGCATCACACTACATCTCAGATGGTTTGTGTCCACCCCACACAGGAGGAGGTCACACTGGATACCTGCACACCAAGTTTGAATTAGAAGCACTCTGTTTCACACCCCACATCAACATGAGCGAAAACCAGTCCATGGATGAACTCTACAACAACAGCACAGCCAACTGGATGAACTGGGTAAAAACAGGTGACAGATCATCGATACAGGATAGTTTAAACAACGCAGCTTCAGAGTCCTACATCCAAATTAAAAATGCCTGCACATAAAATAAAAAAAGAAATAAATGTAGTTCGATTAATTCTAAAAAAAAAGAATTTATGGGATTTAATAATTTTTTTTACGGTTCTCCCATTCTTTCTATTTCGTCTGCCACCTTCCAGTGGCCTCCTGATTTTTCAGCTCTTCTTATGAAGAACACTCCGAGTACGGCACCCACAATTCCGCCCAGTGTGTCAGTGAATAGGTCGTTCATGGTGTCATCAAGGGCATCCTGGGTGGGTGAACCCTGCATTTGGGTGTTGCCTGTTATTTCTCCCACAGGTCCGTTGGCCAAGAATTTATCGTAGGTGTACTCTCCCATTTCTAGCATGCCCCCGAATCCTATGGTTACGATTACAATGAGTATTGCCATTTCCCAGTAGGATGCTTTGAGTCTGCCGTAGTAGTACATGGTGTAAACTGCCATCATACCGATGAGTGCAACGTACAATGGTAGCATGAAGTGCATGAAATTGTCGTAGTGGGGTAGTTTAACGTAGAGCCCTAGTGCATCTCCACATACAAGTTCAAACAGCACCATGAAAAGGATTAAAAGTTCAATTTCTATGGGTATGGCCCGTATTTTGTGTCGTGTGAAAAATGCTGGTGCATTGATGATTAAAAGTGCAAAGAGTATGAGAACACCGAAAATTCTCTCACTGCCGTTAATACCACCAAAAATCGTGATATAAATACCTGCTATTAATAGGAAAACCCTCATAATAATCAGGATTCTTCTTTCAAAGTTGTTAGCATCTTTCTCTTCAGGATTAAGAAAGCTCATAGTTTTAAATTCTCCTCAAAGTTTTTATCATTGTTAAATTTATCATATTATTTTAGGGGTTCATGAAAAATTATTATTCAAAAATATATTTCAGAATTTCTATTTAATGCTCATAGCGTTTATTTCACCCATTATGGGTTGCTTTTTAACCTCTCTTCTCTGTACTTCTCAAATAGTACGTAGGTTATTCCCACTATTAAAGGACCTATGAACAGTCCTGGAAGTCCCAATGTTAATGCTCCGAACAAAAATCCTACCAAGAATATTAGTGGATGTACATTGGTAAATTCACCTGCGAGTCTGGGTCTTATGTACATGTCAACTACCGTGTCAATGAGCCATCCCACAACGATGACGATGACTCCCCTGACTGGATTGCCTGTTAGGATGTCCACAACTCCAAGGGCTCCGTACACTATCCATGGTCCAACCACAGGTACAAATTCTGAAAATGCCGTTAAAATTCCCAGTAAAAGAATGTAAGGATATCCCAGGATGTAGTAAAGTACCACAGAGAGTAAACCAAGTATCACTGCACAGAGGATGTTGGTTATCATGATGGATTTCAAGATGGCATCAACCTCGGTGTAGATATCTGAGAAGATGGGTGTTTTTGGTAGGAGATCCTCTATGAATCCTATGAATTTATCCCCTTCCTTTGCAAAGTAGAACACCGAAAACAGAAGCACAATAACGTCTGTGAAGAGTGCCGGAAGTGATGCTACAAATGAGATTATTTGACCAACCAACCATACAACGGATTGGGCAACCAGGTTAGCAATTTCATCCAAGAAGTTGGCTGCAACACCGTTTATTGGCCCTGCACTTTGAACATCACTGCTTACCATGGTTTGATTAACCACAGTTGTATTGGTATTTGGAGCAGGTAGCGCACCTGTTATATCAACAGCAACCATGAAGAGCTGGTTAATAGTGAAGTAGGCAACCAGCACTATGGGTACGGCCAGTATTATCATGGCCAGGAAAATGGCCAGTGTTTCAAACCTTACAAATGGATGTAACTTCCCTGCTAAAGGCCTTACTATATAGGCTATCATAGCTCCAAACAGTATTAAACTCAATATTTGGAATAAAATACCGAAGGAAAGCAGACTAAAAAATAACAACAGTACCAAGAGTATGGATATAGATGGTAGTTTAAAATTGTTCATCACAAAAAATTACCCCTTTTCAAAAAGTTTCATATTTCATAGCAAAATTTTAAGCAAATGTTCAAAGATTTAAACCAATTATTTTACATTGAATTATCTGGTGGAAATAATATTTATATTAGTGTTTAACATGACCCATCAACCAAGGGATATGGGATTAGAAGTTCTGAGTAGTTTAGACCAGTTCAGTTCTTAGTTGGTTGAACTAAATTTATTGATTGAATTATTTATGGTAGTGTGTACAAAAAAGTAGTGAAGATATGAATCATACGATGTATTTTATGGGGGAATGGGTGTTTGGATTGTTCATACTGTAAAAAACTTGAAAAGTACGATTTTGGCGATTTCATAATGGAAACTGCACACTGGATAATTTTTCTAGCTCCACAGCAGAGCAACATTGGAACCTGTGTGGTGGCCCTGAACAGACACGAATCAGATCTTTCAGGACTCACAAGGGAGGAATGGTTTGATTTTGGAGAAATGGTCAGGGAAATGGAAGAAACCCTTAAGAAATGTTTCGATGTCACCATGTTCAACTGGGGCTCACTAATGAATGCATCCTACCTTAAACCAACACCGGATCCACATGTTCACTGGCACCTCATTCCAAGGTACGATCATGCAGTGGAATTTGAGGGACTAGTGTTCGAGGATCCCTACTTCGGAACCATGAAACCCAGACCATTTAGAGGCCTACCAGACGATGTTCGAAGAAAAATAATCAACATCATAAAGGCTAATCATCCAAGATAATAAAAATTGGGGATTTTTTCAAAGAAAGAGAAAGCTATATAAATTTATTTACACAATTCAAGTCCATATAATATTTGAATGGGAGAAATAAAAATGGAATGGTTATGGAATTTGAATTTTAAAAAAGCTTTCATTATTTACATAATAATTGATCTAATATGTTTAGGGCCTTTAGGAATGTGCGTGCCCTTCTTTTCCATATTATTAGGATTTCCAGTGGGATGGTACGTTGCAAAAAGACTGTACAGCCCAGATTTAAGTGCTAAAATTCTTTTAAACAGAATATTTAAATACGCTCTGATAACTTCAGGATTTACATTTGTAATGATGATAATAGCATGGGGCAGATTAATTCCAATGTTTTGGGGTCCAACAGCGGACATGACCCATTTCGGAATTCCAACGATACTTTACGATCCTGTTGCAAGTTTCGTAGGCTGGATAATTCTCATGATATTCATATCACCATTTTTACAGTTCTTAACCACTCTATTCGCTGCTAACTTGACTGTGATACGATCTGACAAATAAAAAAAAATACAAAGTTAATTACATACTAACTTAAAGCTGTACTAATCTAACGGCCCATTATACCATTTACAGGATATTTGAAGTTTCCTTAGATGGTTCTTTTATTCTTTTTCTGTAAATAATTTAATAGACGTGAATATTAACAGTGCGCCCAATATCAATTTTAATAGTTCTGATGGAGCGTATATAACTAAAAATGCACCGATTGAAGCACCTATTATTGAAGATATTCCCATTGGAACAACCAAAGATGTGATCTCTGATTTTACAGTGTACATTTTGTTTCGAGCATGTCTAGTGATTCCAACAATCATGGTGGGAATACTGATGAGTAAGCTCATTGTACCTGCCAATTTAACATCGATACCAAACACTAGAATCAATATGGGGATTATAACTTCTCCACCAGCAACACCTAAAAGACTACTAATAACTCCAATTAACACTCCTAAAAGTACAGCAACTACCATTTCAATATAAAAACTACCAAAAACAATTCCTGCCGAATCAAAACTGATAAAACTTTCAGTAATAAGTAACAAACCCATTATAACTAATAAAATTAACAATATCTTTTTAAAAAGAGCATCAGATATCCTATGGGATATACCAATCCCGTAATATGCTCCAACAGTTGATCCAATAATAATAGCTATCATTAACGATATTTGAGGATAAATCAAGAACATATCGAAATTATTTAATCTGAAGTAACTAGCAGAAATGACTGTAATTAAACTGATTAACATATTCAATGCTACAGCCTTTTTAGCAGGTTTATTAAAGGTTTTTAACAAAAAAGGTAATCTAAACTCTGCCCCTCCTAAACCAATTAAACCACCAACAACACCAATTGGCGCACCAATTGCAGCTGCCATCAATGAATTTTTTTTATCAAACAAACCATACACACCTCCAATATTAATAATAATTTATTATTTAAAAGTAATCCTTTATAAAACAAACCAAAAAAATAACCATATTATTCGCTACAAATTTGACTGTGATAGCTTTGATGGCTGAAATAAAAATTTTAGAGAATCCGATTATCTTCAATGAATCAAAAATTGTATTAATACTAAAAATAACACCATGTTAATTAATAACAGTGTGTTATTCCATTATTTATCGATTTATTTAGTCTTTAATAAGAACATATATTAACCATTCAATGTTACTTGTAATTACGTACAATATAATCATTCTAATCCCCAAAGGCTGAAATAACTCTTAAATATAATTTGTAAGTATAATTACTGAATTTGGAGGATATTCATTATTTTTTTTAATATTTGGAATTATAACCTATGATAAAAAAATAGAACCCCATACTGAGACTATGACCAGAATAAAACCGAATATGATATATGCTATAAATGCTTGCCTATTACATGATTGACCATATTTTTTAAGTCTAATGCTATTGTAAACTATAAAAGTTAAACCCAAAATTGATAGTACAAAATAATTTGTATTCATTTTATATCATTATTATAATAACTTAACATAAATGGGTTAGTGAATATTAGTATTATTTATTTGCCTTTAAATTTAGGTTTTTAGTGTAGCTCAAATAGCAGGACTAAAAATGACTTAAACTGCATATCAAAAAAGTATTTATTTATCTATAGCTTCTTGATCCATTTTTTTATCGTTTGTTCTATTTTTAGGATATTCAACAAATATTTCATGAAACATTTTTAATTTCTATAACTCATGATTCAATTCATTTATTGTTTTTAATAATCAAATTGAATTTCATATCCTTCATTGCAGTTATAGAAACATAAATTTTAAATAAAACAGAATTATATCCAAATTGTAGTTAAAATGATTAAAATTAGTCAAAATAATTATAAGATCCCTGATGAGTATAGAAGAAATATTTTATCAGGTTACTTTTCAATAGCATTAATTATATTAGCAACAATTTTGATTCCTAGATTTTATGTATACATGAATTTGAACTTTCAAATCATATTAAC
>JAEZAV010000077.1 GCA_023430285.1 Methanobacteriota archaeon
GACCAGTAATATGATTCGTCTCTTGTTCCTTTTGTTATTAAAATGAACATTCTACCCCTGTTTTTTCGTCCTGTTCTACCTCTCCTTTGTATCATTCGTATTTCTGATGGAACAGGTTCGTAGAGTACAACCAGATCAACTGAAGGTATGTCAATTCCTTCTTCAGCAACACTTGTGGAAATAAGAACATCATATTCTCCATTTTTGAAGGATTTAATGATTTCTTTTTGCTTTTTTTGTGTTAATCCCTTTTCATTTTCCCTTGATGCTTGACCATAAAATTTAACGGCATTTATGTTCGTTTCTATACAGTGTTGATAGATATTTTCAACCGAATCTCTAAATTGTGTAAATATTATTATCCTCGAATCCGAGTTTTTCAATTCTTTTTTCAGTATTTGCATTAAACGTTTGAGTTTGGGGTGGTCAACTCCATTTTCAACAGCTTTATCAACAAGCCCTACTGCCATCTGAAATTCAGCATCATTTAAAAGACCTTTTGCTGCTTTGGTTTTCTTTTTCTTCAACCTTTCTATGTATTTCTGAAGAGGAATTGTGCCTTGGGTTTCAAGTAATTCAACAGAGTGCTGAATATTTATCACAGCAGTCAAGATTGAAACTGCAAGAAAACATTTCTGTGGTGGGTGAAGACTCACTCCAATACGTTTTTGGGCCCGGCCTTTAGCCTTTAAAACATCTTTTTTACTTACATTGGAAATTGAACTTATGACTCCCATCTTTTTTAGAGTTGTTAATCTGGCCTTAAGAGCCTTCTCCAAATGCATTTTAATGTCTTTAAGTTCCTGATTTAACTCTGTTTTGATCCATTTAACTTCCACTGGGTTAAAATATGGCTCAACATCAGAATCTTCTTCAGATTTAATTTCCACTTCCTTGATGTAAAGATTTTGACACACTTCTTGTATTTTATCCTCATTCCAACCTGGAGATGCTGTGAGTCCAAGTAATAGTGGATTTTTAGCTTCTTTCACGTACTTATCAGCCAAGTAAACATAGGAGTAGGATCCAACTCCTCGATGACACTCATCAAAGACCATGAGTGAAACATTCTTTAGATCGTACCTCGAAGAAATTATGTCGGATTCCACAGTTTGGGGAGTTGCGCAAATAATTTGTGAATTATTCCACAGTTTAACACGTTCTTCAGGTTTTATGGATCCTGTCAGTGAACTCACACTAGTTTTTAAAAATTCCCTGAAACTTTCTTCATGCTGAATAACAAGGGGTTTGCTAGGTGCAAGAACTAAAATTTTAGAATTTTCAAAGGTTTTTAATCTTTCAGCAGAAACCAAAGCCGCCACTATGGTTTTTCCTAAAGCTGTAGGAGCGACTATCATTGTGTTGCCCTTTTTAAGCACATCTGCAGCTAATACTTGTTGATATAGTCTAGATTCTATTTTTTCTGGTTTAATCAGGGGATGCTGTATCCATTCCACCTTCTTGGAAGGTTGGACCTCCCTTTCAGTTTTTTTTGAGACCATTGTTTTGACCGTTAATGCAGTGATTTATTAATTAATCTGATTCATCTGTTGAATATTATTTTTATTCATTACTTATATCATAATATTAAATGGTGATCCTAGGTATAATTTATTGGCAAAACCGACACCAACTATCAACAATAAATAGGTCTTGAATCTCAATACCTACACTAAAATTCATTAGATTCTTAAATCTAAAAATAAGTCGATCTGTATTTGAAAATTAAAAAAAGTATTATATGGCCTTTAACCGTCCAAATCTAACTTTGACTATAAAAAAAATCGTGTTATTGTATGAATTTCAGCTAAATTTGCTGTTGAAAATCTCTTTCCAGTCATTTTTCATACTCACAACGGTGTAATTATTTTCAGAGGCAACTTCAAGCATTTTTTCGGCACCTGTTTGATAAGCGTATTCACGTTTATCATCATCATGATTAATTAATAACTTGAATTCAGAGGCTTCTAACATTTCAATATCCCCATTTGAGTTACCAGCTGCAAAGGCAGGTAAACGTCCGGTTCTGGTGAATATATGCTCAACCTTTCCAGGACCCACAACAATTTGCTTAAATGGTTCTTTAACTTTACGTAAACCACCATTGTAGTATTCATAAATTTCAGTTGTGCCTATGATATTCTCTTTAGGAATGTTAAAAACGCTCTCTGATATTGTCCGAATAAATTCACGACCACTGCCTGTGCATAGAAAAATCCTGTATTCATACTCTTTTAAAAGTTCAAAAAGTTCTAACATGGGTTTGTATATTAAATCAGTGTAACAAACTCCAAATTTTTCTTGCTTCACTTTTTGAAAAAAATTTGTGACATCTTCCTCATACTCTTCAGGGGTTTGTCCATAACTCCAATTAGCATATGTTTCTGCCATTAATTTAACAATTCGGGGTTTTTCTTCTTCACTAATTACTTTAACATTTTGTTCTATCTCAAAAATACTCTTATAAGGTTCTTTATTTTTTAAATGCGGATATTCTTCAGCTTTTGCAATTAGTGTCGAAACTAAATAGAGAATTTGTGCTGGAGCTGGTTTTTCTATGCTCAATGTTCCATCGTAGTCGAAACTTGCAATTCTGTCTTCGGGTTTGATGAAATTTGGACCACTCTCAACAGATGATTCCAGAAAATCAAGTATGGACTGTTTAATTAATCCATCATTCCAGCTTGTTAGTTTATTTTTGCTCATAAATCAACCTCTATTATGCATAACAATTCAATTCATAAATAATCCATAACAAAATGAGATGGATACTTTCAAAAAATACATTTTACTATTGTATCAACAATTTAAACCGAATTTATCACTCAAACCAGATGCTAATATTAGTTTTGGGTTTATTTGCAATAAAATGAATTATCATCGTTGCAGTAAACTAAAAACTTAATATATCTTCTTGGGTAAAATATTTAAAATTGTTGGTTCCAGAAAGCTAACAAATAACCATCTAAATACATTAAAACAAATTTAACATAGATGTTGTTTAAATGAAATTAAATAATCACTAAATTAGGGAATAACTATGATTAGACAAGATTATAAAATTTTTTCTAGAGGAAAAATAGGAACGCTTGCACTGAAAAACAGGTTGGTAAGATCAGCTACTTGTGAATATCAATTTGGTCCTAATGGTGAAGTCAATAAAACTGTGCTTGACATCTATAGGAATTTGGCTTTAGGTGGCGTGGGAATGATCATCACAGGATTAATGGCAATTTCAGAGGATGCAAAGGGAGTTCCAGAA
The DNA here is from genome assembly GCA_023430285.1 of Methanobacteriota archaeon. GTDB lineage: Archaea > Methanobacteriota > Methanobacteria > Methanobacteriales > Methanobacteriaceae > Methanobacterium_B. The sequence continues at coordinate 3,263 of JAEZAV010000077.1, forward strand.
CAGGCTTGTATCTACGATGATGTACACATGGAACAAATTAAGAAGATTGCCGATGAAGTTCATGAAACAGATGCTGAAACAGTTGTTATAGCACAACTATGCCATCCTGGAAGACAAGTAACACATGAAAACCCTAATATTGGTTGTGTGGCACCATCAACAGTTAACTCACCCCTCCTTACAAGACAAGCCAGGGAACTGACAATCAATGAAATAGAAATAATTGTAAATAATTTTGTACAGGCAATAATAAGGGTAAAAAAGGCTAATTTTGATGGAGTACAACTTCATGCAGCTCATGGTTATTTACTAAGCTCATTTTTATCACCATACACTAATAAACGCCACGATAAATATGGTGGATCCACCAGAAAAAGAGTTACCATCATTGGAGAGATAGTTTCGAAGGCAAGGGAATTTGTAGGAGACTATCCAATTTTAATAAAACTAAACTGCCAAGACCATGTTGAATCTGGAATTTCTCGTATAAACTTTCCTGAACTATTATCTGAAGTTGAATTATCCGGAGTCAATGGTGTTGAGGTTAGCGGCGGAGTTTGGGATTCATTGACACGAACTGAAGAAGAATTAGGCTTTGTTCCAGTTCCAATACCTGAATCAAGAACTGAAATTGATGATCCTAATAGACAGTCCTACTATTATGATGATATAACCGACATAGACAAAAAATTACCATTGATCCTTGTAGGGGGTCATAGAAATATAGAATCCATGGAAGAACTTATGCTTAGTGGAAAGGTGGATTTTTTATCCTTGAGCCGTCCATTAATATCCGAACCAGAACTACCTAACCGCTGGTTAAATGGTAGGGGTAGTAGTAATGCCAAATGCTTATCATGTAATGCATGTCTGGTCTTCAAAGAACAGTTTGGATGTGAATTAAAAAGGGGATTAAAACGAAGAATATTCCAAGAAGAGATGAAAAAATCTTGGAGAAACTCATTTAAATGAAGATTAGTTACCCCACTGTTTCATTTAACTAATTTACAAAAACAGTAATAAAGCTGATTTAACAGATATGGCTGAAGAATCTGCCCTCGTTAATTTAAAAAGTTAAGTATGGTTAAAAAAAATAATTATTTGTAAATTACTAAATTTTCAAGTTCGTTGTATACCACGTCTAGTCCGCACATGTTCGGTACGTAGTTAGCTGCTTTTGCTGAGTCCACACCCACAACTTTGTAGTCTAGTTGTTCAACAGGTGCAACTACCATGCATGTGTCGCAAACTAGCTTTCCACCAGCTTTTTCTATGGTTTCAGTGTAACCCATTCTATCTGCGGCTGCCTTAATTGAGATTGATGTACATACCCAAACCATATTTTTGATTTTTCGTCCTTTTAACAGATCTGAGACCTTTTTAATTTCTTCGAGTGAAGCATGGGGACATCCAACACATATTAGATCTGGTTTTTCATCGGATGTTGTTAAGGCAGTTCTGGTTTCATTAATATCCTCTCTTCCGATGGAAATTGTTTCAATTTCTTCGTTTAGAGTGTATTGTTTAGCCCATGAACTTTCTGGGGTTACGTTTTCAACATGGTAGAGTGCCACTGATCCTGAAGATGCGAGTGCAGCTCCTAACCATTTAAGTTGGTCTGTTCCTGGTTGATTTTCAAATTTGAAGTAAGGTACTCCTCCTCCAACTTTGTTCCCAACAAGATAGCCAAGTGCACCGTAGTCTGAACCTTGAAGTTCTGTATCAACATCCACAACCAAAACAGGTTTCCTGGCTTCATCCAAGTGATATCCATATTCTGCTGTTCTTCCACATATGGCTGCTGATAATGCTCCGGGTCCACCTTCACGATTTGTTTTAGCTCCAAGCACGGAATTAGCATAGCATACAGCTGATGATTCTGACCATGCAATATGTGCCCCCAGTGTTGGTACGTTTCCAACTAGGTATGGTGTACATGTGCAGGTTGTTGAGACGCCCATTTTTTGGTAGGCTTCTACTATAGCCTGTTGTTTTAGGGTGAATTCTTCAGAAAATCCAAGTTCCTTCCATATCTCCAAATCAACACCTGCAGGGTTCAATGTTGATGGAACCCTTACATGAGCATCCACTGAAAGTTCTTGAAGATATTCCAGTCCTGCATCGCCAATGGTTTTGTAAGACACTCCAGATATCTGTGCTGAACTGATACTCACCAGTTTTTCTGCACCGTAGATATCGCCCAATGCCACTAATATTTCCATAGATTTTGCAACAGCAGAACCTTCTTCACCTTCATACATCCTTTCTTCTTCTTTTGTCAAGTGCATAGAATCACTTTTAGTTTACTTTATCTAATTAGGAATTTAGCTGTGTCCTTACTATTTCATCTACCAGATTCAGGAAGTTATCCATTTCTCTGTATGGAACCACAGCACCGGCCGCAATATTATGCCCACCGCCTGAGCCGTTAAAGCTTTTAGATGCATTTTCTAATGCGTATCCTAAATTAACGCCCATTTCAGTCATTTCTGTGGTTGTTCTTCCAGATACTTTGATTATGTTGTCCATTCTTGACATGGCCAATACAGGTTTGCCTGGATCTAAAATCTCAAGATCAAGCCCTATACTGGAAAGAGTACCCATTATACGTTTTTTCCGTTTTTCTTCGGTGTAAATGTATTGTATGTTGTCTTGAATAACAGATCCTTCTTTTTTAATCCATCCAATTCCATGTACAAGATCTTCTCTGTAACTTTTCACCAGTTTCTGAGCTTCTTGTATCGAATCGTTTCTGTCTCCGATACAGATGCTGAGCCCGATTCCCTGTTTTTTATTTTTTCCACATGCATCTAGTATGTTGGAGTATTCTTCGAGGTTGGTTAATTCAGGTACTTCAGATGGGATCGTAAAAACATCACCAAATATTTTTGGATTGATCTTAACCAGTTCTGCCTTCAAAATATCCTTTTCTTCGTTGCTCAGTTCTGTGAATTTGATTCCGTAGGATATACCAATTTTTTCTAGGAATGTCACAGCTCCTTCTTCATCTCCTGAAATTCCTTTCAGAACAGGATTTATGGTGTAGGATAAAGCTTTGTAAAGGGGTTCATTCGATCTGTAAGCTATTTTGAGGTCTTCCCTTATTTCGATGTTTCCAGAGTCAACACCATCATCTTGTATCATTTTGTTGACACCGGTGAATCCATTTTTGTATTGCATGTCTCCGAATGCACCAACCAATGCTAAACCTGCAAGATTTTTGCATCCCATTGGTCTAACAGTTAAGTAAGACACTCCTGAACCACTAACATCTTTGGTTCCATCTAATTCGTAGAGATGTGGATTTACGTGTACAATGGAATCTGATAATTCTTCTTTAGAATCAATGGTCTGATGATGATCTGCGATGATCACATCACCTTTAAGTCTTTTAATTCCCCTAAGGTTGCCACTTCCCATATCACAGAAAATAAACAATTTATATTTTTCTTTCAGGAATTTAGCTATATTTTCATCCTTTAATCGGGGTATTATAGTGACGTGGAATTTTCCTTGCTGCTTGGCTACTGCATTGCACATTACACCCGCAGCGGAAATTCCATCAGCATCGTTGTGAGAAATAATTCTCACAACATGATCCTGATCAAGATGCCTGCCAAGTAATTCGCAGGCTTCTTCGGCCTTATTTAACAAGGAGTGCTGCTGTTTTTGGATCATATCTCCAACCTTCAGGGAGCACACCTTCCCTTACGTAGTATCTGACTAGTCTTCTGATTTTAGATTCGATAATCCTAAGGCCTCTCTTGGTGTGAAGGTCCTTTGGATTTTCCTCTAAGTGGTCCCTTATGTTGACTGCTTTTTTTATGAGGTTTATGAGTTCTTCAGGGTATTCTTCTGTCTGCCCGTTTTTTTCGAGAACTGCTGTAATTTTTAAACCGGTCACGGCTTTAACATCAGGAATTCCGTACTGATCTCGGAGTATTACTCCAATTACACTGGTTGATTTTCCCTCTTTTCTGAGTTTTAATATTAATTCTTCAATTTCTTCGTTTGAATATTCTGTCCATTCAGGTTTTGCTGCCATTTAATCACCTACGTAATCTTTATACCATACTGCAAACTTTTCGAGTGAATTCCTGCGGTGTGAAAATTTATTTTTCTCTTGAGTACTCAGTTCTCCAAAGGATTCTGAATATCCTTCTGGGATAAATAAGGGATCGTATGCAAAACCATTTTCACCCTGCTCTGAGTTACCTATTATTCCGCTGACAGTGCCTAAAAAAATCTCGGGCTCGGTTTTGGGGGTGCAGAACCCAACAGCCGACCTGAATTCGGCATATCTGTCTGTATTATTACTCATTAGTTTCAATATACCCTCATTTCCTAGTGTATCTTGAACATATGATGAATATGTTCCAGGAAACCATTTGAGGGATTTAATGAAAATTCCAGCGTCTTCTACTATCACTGGCTTGCCAAGACGCACAGCTACATGTTTAGCACCGAACTTTGCTACATCTACCAGATCTCCTTGGATTTCTGGGTAACCAAAGTCAACATGTTCCAGTTCGATTCCAAAGTTATCAAAGATACCTCTGGCTTCTTTTACTTTGTGTTGGTTACCAGTTATAAATGTTATCTTCATTTCATGTCACCATCACCAATATTTTTTATTCATCACTTGCGGTGTAACGTCCTCTATTTTCTATTTCCGCAATTTTTTTAGTCACTGCATTATAATCATGGGCATTTTCGTATCCTTTAAGTATGTGGTCCATGCATTCTTCTGAAATATCGTTGTGAACCCCTGAAATGGCCTTTTTAAACACAAGTAGATCTACTCCCTTATCTTCCACAAGATCAGATATGGTACCCAGTCCAAAGTCAAGGAAGTACACAGACTCCCCACTCAAGATCAGATTCGAACTCGTTAGATCTCCATGTATAATACCACAATTATGTAATTTCGCCAAATTTTCCCCTATTTCGACACATATCTTTCCAAGGGTGCTGTGATCAGAATGGTCTAATACTTCTTTCACAACTTGTCCATCTATTTTTTCCATCACAATTGAAAAGTTCTTTTTATCCACATCAAATACCAGCGGAGTTTTAACTCCACAACGTTTAGCTTCTCCCAACAATTTAGCTTCTTGTTTGGTTCGTTTTTTCCTTAATCTCAAATCAATTTCAGGTATTCTGTAACTTTTAGATACTCTGTTTTTAATTATTACATCATTACCAAGCCATTTACCCGGATAAATATTGGCTTCGGCCCCCTTTTCTAGAATATTTTTGGGTAATTTCAATGACTTACCTGCACTTTTCATCCATGGAACATCTACTTGGTCAGTTCTGTATTTCTGTATGACTCCGGTGTCTTTAATATCCTTTACTAAGCCATTTTTATGCATTAATTGTCCCATCCACGCGATCATAGCCCCATTATCGCCGCAGTACTTTACTGGCGGCATATAAAATTCACAGTAATGTTCCTCTGACATGGTGGCCAGCATTTCCCTTAAACGTGAATTTGCAGCAACGCCTCCGCACAGCATCACTTCTCTTTTATTAGCATGTGCTATGGCTCGTTCAGTTACTTCTACAAGCATTGAAAAAGCAGTTTCCTGCAGGCTGTAACACACATCTTCAATGGATTCTCCAGATTCATATTTCCTAATGGCTGCAGTTAAAAGCCCAGAAAAGGAGAGGTCCATACCTTTAACAGTGTAGGGGAGGTTAATGTACTTGGAATAATTCTTAGCCATTTTTTCTACTTTGGGACCTCCTGGATGGCCCAGTCCAACTGATCTGCTGAACTGATCAAGACAGTTTCCCATGGCCACATCTAGAGTTTCACCGAATACTCGATACCTTCCAGATTCGTAGGCAATTATTTGTGTATTACCACCGCTAACGTACAGTGTAACAGGATCAACAGCTCCTGTTGTTAACTTACCAATTTCAACATGGCCTATGCAGTGGTTTACACCAACAATTGGAATTTTAAGCATTAAAGAAAGGCTTCTTGCTGCTGTAGCTACGGTTCTTAAGGCCGGCCCTAAACCTGGACCTCTGGAAAAGGCCACAAGATCCAGGTCATCCAGCGACAATCCACTTTGATTTAATGAATCATTGATGAGAGGAACTATCGTTGCAGCATGATGTTCAGCAGCTTCCCTGGGATGAATTCCTCCTTTTTCCGGTATCAATGGTTTGCCTGCTGATGCCAGAATGTTACCTTCTGAATCAACTATGCCTACCCCTGTTTTTTCTGCAGTACCTTCAATTCCTATACATATCATCCAATCACTTTAATTTAGTACCCTATTTTATTATTCAAATCTCTAATATGCGTCATCCTTATTTTTCTTTAAGGTTTAAATGAGCTATCATTACTTATATCTTGTTTCATAACAATAAGTACTCTGAAGGTGAGGCAATGGATGAAGCAATTAAGTGTTACGGATCATCAAATAAGATTGATAATTTAAAAGGTAAGGACTCTTTATTTTTATGTGTTATAGCAAGCACGGAAACATCTAGAATTCCTGGAATAACTGGAGCAGGGGCAACCCCGGAACTTACAGATTACACCCCTGCTGCTGATGTAGAGTTAGTTATATTGGGAAATCCAATATGTCTTTCAGAAATTCCAAAAACAGTTGTTAATGGTGGATCAGCACCAACTCCGGCAGTGATTACAAAGGCAGCACTGGATCTATCGGAAATTCCATTTTTGGTGGCTGATGCAGGGGCTGCAATCAAACCAAATGTCCCATATGTTAATATTAATGCCGTTCCTGGAGGCAATATTGGTAATGGTAGGGCAATATTAAATTCTGAAGAAATTTTTAACAAAGGAATAATTCTTGGAAAAACCCTTTCGAAGCTTACAGATCATTTGATTATAGGTGAAAGCACACCAGCTGGAACCACAACAGCTCTTGGAGTTTTAACTGCTTTGGGATACGATGTTGATCATAAGATCAGTGGGAGCACACCAGTGAATCCCCATGATCTAAAACACAAAATAGTAGAAGATGGTCTTCTTGCATCTGGCTACAAACCCGGAGATCTTAATGATGAACCATTTAAAGCAATAGATTCTGTAGGAGATCCAATGATTCCTGCTGTTGCAGGTATCGTTATGGGTGGCGACATTTCAGTTACTTTAGCAGGTGGAACTCAGATGACGGCTGTTTGTGCAGTTGTTAAGGCAATAAATCCTGATTACAATTTCAGCAAACTTTCCATCGCAACCACAATATTTGTGGCAGAAGATGAAAGCTCAGATCTCATTTATTTAAAGAGACAAATTGGAAATATAACTGTGTTTGCAGTGGATCCTGACTTTGAGAAATCAAATACTGAAGGTCTGGTAAATTACACTAAAGGTTCTGTTAAAGAGGGTGTAGGTGCTGGAGGCGCAATGTTTGCAGCATTATTAAAGGGAAAATCAGTGGATGAAATTAGAGCAAGAACAGAACAGCTTTGTAGGGAAATTTTCTAATAAATTTAGAATATATTATTTTTTTTTAAAAAAGAAAGTAGGGATGGATATTTAGGATTACATTGCTACTGTTAGGATTATAACTATAATACCTACAGCCCAACAGTAGTACGCAAATATCATCAGTGTTCTTTCTTTTATTATTTTCATGAGTAATTTTATAGCCAAGTATCCGAAGATGAGCGCTGCTAAAAATCCTGCTGCTAATACTACAACAGTCGCATCAAATGAGGTTATATCCTTAACTTGGACTAATGCTGCTCCTAATATCGCTGGAATCGATAATAAAAAGCTGTATCTTGCTGCTAGTTCTCTGTTTAATCCTGAGTAAAGTCCAGCAGCAATCGTTGATCCTGACCTTGAAATTCCAGGAGCTATTGATAAAGCTTGGAATATTCCAATCACAAGAGCATTTTTTAATGTCATATCTTTAACATCTTTGTGACCAGGTTTTACCCTTTCTGAGGCCCATAATAAGAAACCAGTTATAATAAGGAATATGCCCACGTAAAGTATGTTGCTGAATAAGGCTTCGAACTCGTTTTTAAAAAGGATTCCTGCTAATCCAGCGGGGATTGTTCCTATTATTATTAACCATGAAAGTTTTTTGAAGGGTTCATCACTCAAACCTTGTTTGAAGTTACCTCTAAACAAGTCAAGAACACTTGAAATAAAAGATTTTATTATTTGAACTATGTCCTTCCAGAAGTACCCTACAACAGCAACCAATGTACCCAAGTGAAGTACAGTGTCGAATGCAACGTTTTGAGGGAGATGTAGAACATCGGTCATGAAAACTAAATGAGCTGAACTACTTACTGGTAAAAATTCAGTTAATCCCTGTATAATACCTAAAATTATTGCTTGTACAATGTCCATTTTTTATACACCTTTTGTAAAATAGTAAAAATTATTCAAAATAAATTATAAGTTATAACTTCTAAGTTATTTGTTATAACTTATAACTTCTACCTCACACATAGCTGAGCCAACCATGTTCATCTTCTTCTTCTCCATTAACCATGGAAAAGAATTTCTCCTGAATCTTTTTAGTAACTTCTCCTCTAGTACCATTACCAATTATAATTTTGTCAATGGAACGAACTGGTGTTACTTCTGCTGCAGTACCTGTTAGGAATACCTCATCTGCAATGTATAGCATTTCTCGAGGAATATTCTCTTCACGAACTTCCAATGAGAGTTTTTTTGCTAGTTTGATTACAGAGTCCCTTGTCAATCCTGATAGAAGTGAGGAAGATATTGGGGGCGTGTATATTACTCCATCCACAACAACGAAAATGTTCTCTCCACTACCTTCACTCACCATTCCCTGATAATCTAACATGATGGCTTCATCGTATCCATTGGCTATTGATTCCATCTTAGCTAACTGTGAATTCATGTAGTTCGAACCGGCCTTAGCCATGTTTGGCATGGTGCCTGGAGCCATTCTTCTCCAACTGGAAGTTCCAATATTAACTCCATTTTCAATGGCTTCTTCACCAAGATATTTTCCCCAAGCCCACGCAGCAACCACGGTTTCAACTGGACAGTTCAAAGGATAGACTCCAAGTTCTCCATAACCCCTAAATGATACGGGCCTTATGTAACATTCTTTTAGTTTGTTGATCTTTATGGTGTCCAACACGGCTTGGCTTAGATCTTCCACTGAGTATGGAATTTCCATCCGGTATATTTTACCGGAATTTATCAACCTCTTAATGTGGTCCTGCAAACGAAATACTGCGGGACCCTTTTTAGTATCGTAACATCTTATTCCCTCAAAAACGCTGGTACCGTAGTGAACAACATGTGAGAGTACGTGTAGATTTGCATCTTTCCAATCTACAAAATTTCCATTAAACCATATTTTTCCATTTTCATCAAACGCCATTGTAAACCCTCAAATTTATTTATAATAATTATGATTCTTACAATAAATAGATTTATAAATCATTAATTAATTACTTTTTACTAAGTAAATATTCGTTTGTAGCTTTTTTGTCCATCCATTTAAGAACAAAAAAAACATGTTGCTAAAATGGCAATTTACTGATTTCTTGAAAAGGTTTATATATCCAAACACCTAATATGAGAGAAGAGGGCCGGTGGTCTAGGGGTATGATACCTCGCTTACAACGAGGTGATCAGGAGTTCGAATCTCCTCCGGCCCATTTAAATGTATTTTTTTAGCATTCTAAATTGTATATAATGGTTTTATAATAATAAGAAGTTTTAGTGCGCATTAAACTGGTTTAGGACAGTTGTTTATATTTTTTTATATGTGCAGGGCCGGTGGTCTAGGGGTATGATACCTCGCTCACACCGAGGTGATCAGGAGTTCGAATCTCCTCCGGCCCATTTAATTATTTTTTTATGTATTGGGAATAGAATTAGATTAAACTACTTTTGAATTTTATTTAGAAATATTTGCTGAGAATTTTTTGAGCATCCTCTTAAAAATAATATTTAGTACATATAAAAAAAATTAGAAACTTATGTGAATTACATAATAATTATGAGTACCACGTAAATAATCATAGAAACAAAAAATACTATGGTTCCTTTGGTTAAAACTTCATTAGTATTCTTTTCTACCAGAAATACCAGTCCATATGCCAGTATAGCAGATGATAATATTTTGGACATGCCTGTGACTGCTGTGCTCTTGTTGAAGATCCCTATTATGTAGGTTATCAGAGAAGAAAGTAACAAGACTATAACAATGAGTGCAATGGTGTTGTGGAGAATGGCCTTAACAGTAGGTACAACTCCACTCAAGTTTACACTGGGGCTGATATTTTTACTTTTTACTTTTGATAAACTTTTATTCCCGCCTGAAAAAAGTGCAGACTTTTTACTTGGAGGAATTGATGTGTAAACTTCCCTTTGATCGTCATCATATTCTTCTGCATTGTCTACATCAGAATCTTCATAGTTATAATCTTTTTTTGAGAATTTTTTAGCTATTGCAATTATGCCTTCTTTATCCACGAGTTTAATATTTTTTCTCGCAGCGTAATTGGATGCACTGGTTGTGAAGCTTGAGCTGGTGACCACAACTACCTTTGATGCTTGGAGTGTTTTTCCAACCATTTCCATTTCTTTTAAAACATCCAAACCCACTTCCCAATGTTCGTCGTAGTTCTTGCATGCTACTACAACTCCCATATCTCCCAATACTGTAGGTAAAACACCATAAATATCAATTACATGACGGGATGTTTTATAATCTTTATAGACCTTGAACCCAGATTCTTCCATGACCTTTGCAATGAACCTGACCAACCTATCTTTTTCCAATTTACTCACCTTAAAATACTCAAGGGAATCAAATTTTACAATATCTTTATTATCATTATTTAATAGGTAATATTAATTCTTTTCTAATAAAAAAATTTAAAATGTGCTCATCTTCCAATATTTCACTCGCAAACTTTTTGAATATAGATGTATAAATATGTGAGTATGAGAATTCTAATTACTAACGATGATGGTGTCAACTCATCGGGAATTGTGGCTGCTAAAAGGGCCGTTGAGAATTTGGGAACAATAGATGTTGTGGCCCCTGCTACTCAACAAAGTGGAATTGGGCATGCTTTAACATTGTTCGAACCAATAAGGGTAACATCTACAAATTTAATGGATGGAACCGAAGCTTTTTCTGTTTCGGGCACACCTACTGATTCAGTTATTATAGGGATCTATGAAGTTACAGAGTCCAAACCAGATCTAGTAATATCTGGAATTAATATAGGTGAGAACCTAGGAAAATCTGAACTTACAACATCTGGAACTATAGGTGCAGCAATGGAAGCAGCTACCCATGGTATTCCTGCAATTTCAGTATCTTTACAGGTATCAAGGGGTGACATTAAATTTCATGATGGACATGTTGCATTGGATTTCAGATATTCAGAAAAAATTCTGCATTCTGTAGCTAAGAACGTCATAAAAAAAGGCCTTCCTGAAGGAGCAGACTTCCTTAATTTGAACATTCCTTCACATCCATCAAGCGACAAGATCAAGCACACAAGGCTCGGCGAAAGAATGTACGGCATCCATATCCAGAAACGTCTAGATCCTAGGGGCAGACCTTACTACTGGATCGATGGAGATCCTGTTGAAAATGACGAATACGGGACCGATGTTCATACTTTAAAAAATGATAGGTGTCCTACCATAACTCCAATTTCACTAGACTGCACTTCTGACATGCGATCTATGGATGGTTGGTTGGACTGACTCTCTATTCTTTTGAATTATAGAATTTAACTAAGTAGTTCAAAGGGCTAGTAATTTCAGTCTCTTTTTTGTTCTTGATCTATGAATTTTTATATTTTCTAGAGGAACTTTGCCTGATCTAACTTCATAAAATTCAGGGCATTCTAAAATTTTTTTATAAAATTTATCTTATTTTTTGTATTATCAAAAAATTGTTCGTGTCATACCTTTCAAGTGTAAGTCAAATTACAAATATTTTTCTACTGTATACTTTTTTCAAGAATAAATCTATTATATAATTGATTTAAACTCTAAATATTAGAGTTTTGTAATTATAAATTAAATTTAGTTAATAATTGACCTTTATACGGATTATATTGTCATTTAAAGCTAAATAAGAGTTATATTGAAATATTAGTTGGAAATGTTTTTCTTGGAATGTAATGATTAAAATTTATGAAATTAGTGAAGCAAGCTAACAAATAATTCTACTGTAGACTTAATTTTGAATAATTTTCATTCAAAACAACTGCAAATAATCAAAATAGTTTCTACTGTATAAAAATTTATAGGATTCTTAGAATCCTTTTTGAACATCGATGCCTAAAATTGAATCTGCACCTTCATAAACAGCCTTCGCAATTTGTGCACTTCCAACAGATCCTGAAGTTGGAGGTAATTTAACAACGGGTGCCAAATTTTTTAGTTTTTCTTTAGTTTTTCCATAGAAATTGAAGGGAGTTTCCATAGCTCCGACTGAGCCCGTTAGAACAATACCTTCCAAATTTTTATTAGCTATTCCTGCAAGTCCATATATTTCCATCAAAACAGTCATTAGCATGGTTTCGAATGCAAGTTCTGCCTGGGGGTCATTGTTTATATATTTTAAGATCAGTTCTTCTTTGGCTTGGGATACTTTGGTATCTACTTCAGCTATTTTAACGGCTCCTGCTCTTGAAAAACATTCATTCGCAGTTTTAATCCCATCATCAATATCTCTCAACATTTCAAGATCTAAAGGTCCGTGAACTATGCCCATGGCACCTAAACAAGCGTCCATGGCACCAATTATCTTGCGGTCTTCGATTATCATTGACACAGAATTAGAACTGATGTCTGAAACAATCATATTTTCAAATCCAGTTTCTAAATATGCGTTGTAGCATATACTGATCTTTTCAGAGCTTGCATGGTGAGAATAAGCTGCCTTAAATCTGGGATCTAAACATTCAGTATTTTTGTGAATTCCAGGGATCAAAACTGTAGGGATTCCTGATTCGCTGATTTCATCGTAAACTGCTGTTCCTCCGCCTGTGACTTTACCAGCACCATCCATGGAGAGAATTCCCCGATCTTTCACTTGGTTTATTGGAGTTATTTTGTTCACACCGTCGCCCATTGCATAGGTAATGGCCATCAAATCGATGGAATCGATGTCTATTCTGTTTTTTAACTCTTTCAAAGCAGATGCTTTACCCTTGGATAATTCATCTCGCCCAATCTTAAAATGTACCGGTTGATTACTCAAAATGGTAAATGAAACACCAGTTGTACCATGATCCATTCCAACGAAGACCATTTAATCACCTACTTGTTTGAAAAAAAAATTTAAAAAAAATAAGGAAACTTATTTTTGTAGTCCGCAAAGTTTTCTTAATTTACTACCAACCTTCTCTATTTGGAGGCTGGCTTCTATTGCTCTTAATCTATTGAGCATTGGTTTTCCGGCTTGATTTTCAAGTGCCCATTCCTTGGCAAATTCACCAGTCTGAATTTCTTCTAGGGCTTTCTTCATTTCAAGACGGGTTTCATCTGTTACTATGCGTTTCCTTCTGGATAAACCACCGTACTCAGCGGTGTTACTCACATCGTTCCACATTCCAGCAAATCCTTTAGCGTATATAAGATCGACTATAAGTTTTACTTCATGGCATGTTTCAAAGTAAGCTATTTCTGGTTGATAGCCAGCATCTACCAGTGTTTGGAAACCAGCTGCTATCAATTCTGTAACTCCTCCACAAAGTACCACCTGTTCACCAAATAGGTCTGTTTCAGTTTCTTCTTTAAAGGTGGTTTCAAGAACTCCTGCTCTGGTTAATCCTGAACCCTGTCCCATTGCAAGTGCTATTTTGAATGCATCTCCTGTGTAATCTCTTTCAATGGCAACAAGACCCGGCACACCGAATCCTTCTTCGTATGTTTTCCTAACCATTGCTCCAGGACCTTTAGGGGCTATCATGGTAATGTTGACGTCCTTTGGAGGATTGATATAGCCAAAGTGGATGTTGTATCCGTGTGAAAATGAAAGGGTATTACCAGATTCCAAATTGTCCTTTATGGATTTTTCATATACTTGGGCTTGGATTTCGTCAGGTATAAGTACGTGTATGACATCTGCTTTTTTAGCAGCTTCTTCAATAGTCATAACAGTTAAACCATCTTCTTTGGCTTTGTTCCAAGAAGCACCACCTTCTCTTAATCCAACAACCACATTTAATCCACTCTCGTGCATGTTTCTTGACTGGGCCATTCCTTGACTGCCGTATCCTATAACTGCAACTGTTTTATCTTTAAGTATATCCACGTCCACATCCTTCTCATAGTACATCTTCATTTTCTCTCCTCCATAACTTAAAATATATAAAATTCAACATTTCACTATGCTGTAACTCAAATTGTTTTTGTTCCCCTTGTAATGGCGGTGGGGCCTGTTCTAGCAATTTCTTTGATTCCAAAAACGCTTACTAGATCTATGAGTGCTTCAATCTTTTCTGGGTCTCCTGTAATTTCTACAGTCACAGTTTCTGGACTCACATCAACAACCCTACCTCGAAATATATTGGTGTACTGTATCACTTCAGATCTGGCCTTTTCTGTAGCTGTATGTACTTTTATGAGGCATAATTCTCTTTTAACCGTAATTCCAGGTTCAAGGTCCCTTACTTTAATAACATCTATGAGTTTGTTAAGTTGTTTTGTAATTTGTTCCAGAACCTTTTCATCGCCCTTGGAAATAATGGTCATCCTGGCAAGACCTTCATTTTCGGATGGTCCAACAGTTATTGTTTCGATGTTAAAACCTCTTCTAGTAAATAGGCCTGCTACTCTCTGAAGTACACCGGGTTTATGAAGAACCAAGGCACTGATAACGTGATTTTTGTTTTCATCCAACTCAGTCACCACCATTTTCTTTGGCTGATGCTTTTACAATTATTTCATCTGGATATTCCCGTTCTACTTTGTACTCCCCAACTATCTCTGTTAAGCTGCATCCTGGAGGTACCATTGGTAGAATTTCGTCTGGATCAATTATTACATCAAGAAGATATGGTTCTCCTGATTTAATTGCTCGTTCAATGGCTTCTTTCATTTCACCTGGTTTTTCAATTCTTTCGGCTTTAACACCAAAAGATTCTGCTAGTTTGACAAAATTTGGACTTTCTCCTAGATGGGTGTGGGACATTCTTTCGTCGTAAAACAATTTCTGCCACTGTGCTACCATTCCAAGATGTCTGTTGTCTAGAACCACGATAATTACTGGAATATCGTACTCTTTAATAGTTGCAAGATCCTGACAAACCATCAAGAAACCTCCGTCACCACAAACTGCAATGACATCGTTATTTGGTTTGGCTATTTTAGCACCAATTGCTGCGGGGAATCCGAATCCCATAGTACCCAATCCTCCAGAGGAAATAAATTTCCTAGGATTATTCACATCAAAGTAATGTGCCATCCACATCTGGTTTTGACCCACATCTGTTGTTACTATTGTATCATCTGTAATAGCTTCGGACAATTCCTTTATAACTTGTTGTGGCTTTAATGGTACTTCATTAAACGATAAACGAGGAATACATGAATTTTTGAAGTCCTTAACATAGTTCAACCATTCTTGTTTCTGTTCAGGTTCGGGGTCAATGATCTTTAAGAGATCTCCCAGTATGGTCTTTGCATCTCCAACTATTGGAACATCGATATCCACATTTTTCCCTATTTCGGCAGGATCTACATCTATGTGTAAGATCTTTGCATTTTTAGCAAATTCAGATAATAATCCTGTGGTTCTGTCTGAGAATCTGCATCCTACGGCAATTAGGCAGTCGCATTCATCTACAATGAAATTTGAAACCTTTCTTCCATGCATACCAAGCATTCCCAGGGAAAGTGGGTTGTCTTCTGGGAAGGATCCTTTGCCCATCAAAGATGTGCTTACAGGTGCGTTAATACTATTTGCAAATTGTAAAAGCTCTTCTGTTGCACCGGATAGTATTATTCCCCCTCCGGCCAATATAACTGGCTTTTTAGATTCGTGTATTAATTTTGCTGCCCTTTTCAGCTGTCTTGGATTACCCTTCATTGTAGGCTTGTAACCCGGCAATTCGATGTCTTTGGCAGATTCTAATTCAAATTCTTCCTCTTGAACATCTTTAGGGAGATCTAATACAACTGGGCCTGGTCTTCCAGTTCCTGCGATATAGAATGCAGATTTTACCATTCCAGGGATTTCATTAGCCTTCATGGGCTGGTAATTATGTTTGGTGATTGGCATTGTGATACCAATAGTATCTACCTCTTGAAATGCATCATTTCCAATTAAGTTAGAAGATACTTGACCTGCAATGGCCAAAATTGGAGATGAATCCATATATGCGGTTGCAATACCGGTAATGAGATTTGTTGCACCGGGTCCTGAAGTTCCAATGCACACTCCCACCTTTCCTGAAGCCCTTGCAAACCCATCGGCTGCATGAGCTGCACACTGTTCGTGTCTTACAAGTATATGTTTTAGGTCTGAGTCGTATAATACATCATATAAAGGTAGTAAAACTCCCCCCGGATAACCGAAAACAATTTCTACACCTTGATCTGTGAGTGATTTGATTATGGCTTCGCCACCTTTCATTAAAAACACCTTACAATTTAACTAATTTACAATACAAACAATTCTTATTATCCACTTTCGCAGAATTAATTTTTGTTCAATTCAACTTTTAGTGTTAATGTATATATTTTCTTTCATTGGAAATAACTTCATTGTGAAAGGTTCAAAATATCGTTAACATTTAAACAAACAGACTTTCAAACATTAAACTCTGGGGAAATGAAAATAATTATCCAGGTTTTCATTATCTGGATCTAGATTAATTATCTAAGAATAGGAAATATTTTTGTACAAAACTTATTCTTTATAAACAATGTCAAATTTAAATAAATTAAAGGTAATTAGATGTTTCATTCATAAACTCAAAAGTCTTAGTTGAGTGTATTTTAGTGATATTGGACGTTATAAATTTAGTTTAAGGAGGATTTCGATGAATATTCTTGTAGTTGGAACCGGAGCAAGAGAACATGCTATATGTAATTCGATTAAAGATGCAGAATTGTACTCTATTATGAGCAACAAAAATCCTGGAATAGCCAGAATTTCAAAATACCAAATTGGTAATGAAAAGGATATTGAAGGAGTCAAAAAATTTGCTAAGTCCAACAATATTGACATGGCAATAATTGGTCCAGAGGCACCGCTTGAAATGGGTATTGTCAATGAACTTATTGAAGAAGGAATTGGCTGTGTGGGGCCAACTAAAGAAGCAGCACGTATTGAAACAGACAAAGCATTTATGAGAGACTTGTTTGAAACCCATAAGATAGATGGATCCATTGTTTACAAAGTGTTTGATAATGTGGAGGACGCTGGAGAATTTATTGATAATTTTGATAAGGATGTAGTAATCAAACCAATAGGTCTAACAGGTGGAAAGGGAGTTAAAATTGTTGGAGAACACCTTGAAGATGGAGATGCGGCCAAAAAATACGTGGATGAAATAATAAATAACAAGATCAGTGGTCATGCTCAAGTAGTAATTGAAGAAAGGCTTATAGGAGAAGAATTCACTGTACAGGCGTTTGTTGATGGTGATAAAATTTTACCTATGCCTGCAGCACAAGATCATCCCCACGCCTACGAAGGTGATCAAGGACCTATAACTGGGGGAATGGGTTCATATTCAGATGCTACAGGGCTACTTCCTTTCCTTGATCACAAAAGTTACAGGAAAGCAGTAAAGATCATGGAAGACACTGTGAAAGCAGTAAAAACTGAAGCAGATCCTTACAAAGGTATTTTATACGGTCAATTCATGCTGTGTAGTGATGGTCCGAAAATGGTTGAATACAACGCACGTTTTGGAGATCCTGAGGCCATGAATGTGTTACCTCTCCTTAAAACGGATTTTGTTGAAATTTGTGAAGGAATTGTCGATGGAAATCTTAAAAAAGCTGAGTTTGAACACAAATCTACGGTTTGCAAGTACATAGTACCAAAGGGCTATCCAGAAACAGCTAAAGCAGGACAGGTTATCGAAGTTGATGAAACAAAAATCAACGATGCTGGAGCTATGGTGTACTACGCTGCTGTTAATGAGAAGGATAATAAAATTTTCACCTCAGCTTCAAGGGCTTTGGGTATTGTGGGTGTTGGTAACACCATTTCCGAAGCTGAAGAAATATGTGAGAAAGCTACAAGTTACGTGAAAGGAGACGTCTATCACAGGAGTGATGTTGGTACAGAAGAATTAGTTCAAAAGAGGGTGGCAAATATGCAGAAGCTCAGATTTGAAGCAGGATTGAGGTTTTAATTTTCATCTTCTTTTTTTTTAGTTAAATTTAAATAAAAGGGGTTTAATATATTCTAATTCTTAAGAGAAATGCTTTATGGGGAGTAATGAATGAAACATCTACTATCAGTTTTGGATGCTAAGGATGAAATATTTGAAATTTTGGAGCTTGCTGGGAAGTTCAAAGAAGACCCGTATGGTCTGAAACCACTAGAAAATAAAACTCTAGCCATGATCTTTGAAAAAGCTTCAACACGTACAAGAATTTCATTTGAAATGGCAATGTTACATCTTGGAGGTAATCCCCTTTATCTATCAGCTGCGGATATGCAGCTTGGACGTGGTGAGATCATAGAAGACACCGCAATGGTGATGTCACGCTATGTTGATGGGGTTATGATAAGGGCCAAGGAACATGAAGAAGTAGTAAAATTTTCTGAATATTCTACTGTTCCAGTTATCAATGGCTTGACAAACAAAGAGCATCCTTGTCAAGCTTTAACAGATATTTTCACGATATATGAGCATAAACAGAGTTACAATGTTAAAATGGCATTTTTAGGGGATGGAAACAATGTTTGTAATTCCCTGCTTCTGGCTTGTGCCTATGTTGGAATGGATATGACTGTGGTGTGTCCTACTGGCTACGAACCAGACGCTGAAATATATGATGAAGCATTAAAAATAGCAGAAAAGACTGGATCGAAGATTGAGATCACTCCAATTGTTAGTGAAGGAGTTAAAGATGCAGATATCATATATACCGATGTTTGGGTGAGCATGGGGGATGAAGCAGAAAAATTGAAGCGCATTGAAGACCTTAAAAATTATCAGGTCAACATGGAACTCCTAACCTTTGCAAAACCAGACGCGTGTGTGATGCACTGTTTACCTGCAATTCGAGGCCAAGAAATTACAGACGAAGTAATGAAGAGTGATCGTTCCATCATATGGGATCAAGCGGAAAATAGAATGCATGTGCAGACAGCAGTTTTGTACAATATTTTAAAATAAAAAATAGACACGAGAGTCCTACATGGACTCTGGAGCTTCTATTCCAATCAATTCAAGGCTGTTTCTAATGGTTATCCTGAATTTATCAACAATTAGAAGCCTTAAATCTTCTTTTTCAGAATCTATTACTGGCAGGGCTTTGTAAAATTTGTTAAAACTACCTGCTAGATCCAATGAGTACTGTGCAATGTTATGAACCCTGTTTATTCTCGCTGATTCTTCTATGGATGCTGAGAATTTGGACATTAATTTAACAAGTTCGATCTCAAGTTTGTCCTCCAGATCAAAATTATCAATCTTTAAGGAATTCCTATCATAATTAGCTTTTTCAAGTAGTTTACATGCCCTTGCATGTGCGTACTGAATAGATGCACAACCCCTTTCGAAACTGAGTGCTTCATCCCATTTGAAAACAATGTGTTTTTCTGGTGACAAACGGGCAATATAATATCTTATTGCACCAATACCAACTATTTCAGCTATTTTCAAACGTTCAGATTCTCCAAGATCTGTTCTTCTTTTTTCAATTTCTATCATGGCTCTGTGTACAGCTTCGTTCATCAGTTCATCCACACTAATGAAAACTCCTCGCCTTGTAGACATGGATCCCTCTGGCAGTGTGATAAATTCATAAAATATTGTTTCTGGTGGTTTAGCTCCCAACAACTCCAGTGGCACCTTGAGTTGATCTATGGCTAGTTTGTGATCCGATCCCAAGATGTCTATGTACCTGTCTGATCCTTCAGATTTTTCCTTGTGGTATGCAAGGTCCCTTGTTGCGTAGAGGGAAGTTCCGTCTGAACGTATGAGTATCAGTTCCTTTTCAATACCATAACTATTAAGGTCCATATAGACAACTTCGTTCTTCTGAATGTATTCATCTAGAGATTTCAATATATTGGCAACACTACCATTTTTAATGAAACGGCTCTCCCATATAAATGCATCATGGTTAACATTCAACCTTTTAGAGGTACTTGATATACCCTCTAGACAGTTTTTAACCACACCTTCAAACATTTTCTCTAGTTCAGGATCGTCACCCCTTTCGTAGCGTTTCAGTAAAGCACTTACTTCATCCTTTATTTCTGGATTTGCACGAAGTTTTTCATTCACGTTGAAGTAGAGTTTACCTATTTCATGATCAGGTTTTCCAAATGGATCCATACTGTAATCAAGATTCAACAGACCCCAAACAATCATTGCAATTTGCCTACCCATATCATTTACATAGTACTGGGTTTCAACTTCGTATCCTGCAGATTTCAGTACCCTTGCAAGGGAATCTCCGATTATTGAATTTCTTATATGGCCAATATGGAGGGGTCCGTTGGGGTTTGCTGAGGTGTGTTCCAATATGATTTTAGTGTTATTTGACTC
Source organism: Methanobacteriota archaeon (assembly GCA_023430285.1). GTDB lineage: Archaea > Methanobacteriota > Methanobacteria > Methanobacteriales > Methanobacteriaceae > Methanobacterium_B. The sequence continues at coordinate 23,975 of JAEZAV010000077.1, forward strand.
AAGTTTCCCATAATTTTCAGTGATGGAATTCAAAACCAGACTCGAAAACTCGCTGTAATCAGCATAAAAATTTATGTAAGGCCCTTTAGATTCTACCTTGCTGAATATATCCGGAATTTTTAAAACCTTTAAAATTTCCTGTGTAATTTCCATTGGAGAACGTTTAAGTTCTTTTGCCAGTTGAAACGAAACTGAACTTGCAACATCTCCAAGTTCAGGATTTGGAGGTTCTTCAACCTTTATTTCATCCGGAATTTCCCAACCTAAACTTGTAATGGCCTCTGAAAGTGCATTAATTGATTCTGATATTAATATTCTGTACATTAAAACTCACCGTTGTGTCAAATTTAATTTTTAATAAATAAAAAAGAGATTTCAGGAAAGACCTGAAATGTTAATTTACAATCCTCTTATCCATAATGTGATGTATCCTATTTTTGGAATAACAAATGGAGTGTTTCCTAGTGTAACCACTTTTGCCATGACTTGGTCATGGTAAACTGGCGCAGGATCTTGAACCGGATTATTATCTCCCTTGGTTACGTAATATGGCGTTCCATTCACGTCAGTTCCAGTGGCAACGATCCTGTGAATAACTGGATCAGGGAACCATGTGGCCTGGTAAATAACAATGTCTCCAACCTTTAAATCATCTTTATTTATTTCTGGAATGCCCAAGAAATCCGTTTTCTCAATAACTACTACGTCTCCCCTGTAAAATACAGGTTCCATACTTCCTGATACTACAACGTTCATATGTTGTGCTAATATTATTCCAATGACGATTATTACAACATAACTAATTATTTCACGGTTATCGGTCAT